>JBBQGT010000114.1:0-10044 GCA_038323265.1 Tepidiformales bacterium | reverse complement strand
CGACCGGCATCGAAGACGGCCACGCGGTCGGCAAGGAAGTGAGCCTCACGCAGGTCGTGGGTGACGAAGAGGATCGTCAGGCCCAACTCGGTGCGGAGGCGCAGGAGTTCCTTGCGCATCGTTGTGCGCAGCGATTCGTCGAGCGCGCTGAACGGTTCGTCGAGCAGCAGGACAGGGGCCTCGCGGGCGATGGCGCGCGCGAGGGCGACTCGTTGGCGCTGCCCGCCCGAAAGGGTGCGTGGCCACCGCTCCTCCGCCCCCGGCAGGTCCAGCAGCTCCAGCAGTTGGCGGACGCGCAGGGCTCGGTCGCGACCGGCGGGGAGGCCGAAAGCGATGTTCTGGCCGACGTTCAGGTGTTCGAAGAGGGCGAGTTCTTGGACGACGTAGCCCACCCGGCGCTTCTGCGGCGGGAGGTTGATGCGCTGTGCCGAATCGAACAGCGCCGTTCCTTCAAGGGTGATGCGCCCACTGTCCGGCTTCATCAGGCCCGCGGCAAACTGCAGCGTGAGGCTCTTGCCCGCGCCTGACTGGCCGAAGAGCACAAGAATCTCATCGCGCGCAGTGAAGGCGGCATCGTATTCGAATTCGCCGAGACGGCGCGTGGCCTGGAATTCGAGCGTCACCGGGCGACCGCCCGCGAAGCCACCGCCCGGAAGAGCACGAGCACGGCGAGGGCGGCGACCAGCAGGATCAACGAGAGCGCGATCGCCCCGGCTACGCCCAGGGACGAGCCCTCGAAGGCGCTGATCACGGCAAGCGGCATGGTCTGCGTTTTGCCTTCGAAGTTGCCTGCAAAGATCAGCGTGGCGCCGAGTTCGCCCATGGAGCGCGCCCAGCAGAGGACGATGCCGGCGAGCAGGGCGGGCATCGCCTGCGGTACGGTGATGCGAAAGAAGGTGCGCAGCCGCGACGCTCCGAGGGTGTAGGCCACCCGCTCGACCTGCACATCGACAGCCTCGAAGCCGCTCTTCGCGGCGCGGATATAGAAGGGTGCGGCGACCAGCAGTTGGGCCATGATCACCGCAGTGGTGCGGAAGCCGAAGGTGAAGCCCGTCCAGCTCTCGATCGGTTCGCCGATCAGTCCCCGGCGCCCGAACGCGGTGAGCAGGGCGACGCCCGCGACGGTCGGCGGGAGGACGATCGGCAGGTCGATGAGGGCGTCAACGATCGTCCGGCCGGGGAAGTGCGAGCGCGCCAATAGGTAGGCTACTGGCGTGCCGAAGAGCAGCGCGAGGGCGACGGTGATCGTCGATGTCCAGAGCGAGAGCGTGAGCGCCTGGCGCACCTGCGTAGTGCGCAGCAGTTCCCACGTCTTCGGCTCGTCGATCGCCCTGTCGATCAGCCCGGCGAACGGGACGACGAAGAAGATCCCGAAGACGATGCTCAAGAGCACGACCGTGCCGGTCACCGTTCGATCGAGGTTGAACACGTTCGCGGGCCTCCGGGTGTTTGGGTTAGGGCTTGCCGAAGCCGTACTTGGCCAGTACCGCCTGCCCGTCAGGGCTCAGGATGAAGGCCAGCCAGGCCTTTGCGCCAGCGGCGTTCTTGCCGCCCTTCGTTGAGGCGATCGGGTACTGGGCGATCACGTTGTATTGCGTGGGGATATCGATCACTTTGACGTCGATCGTGGCCGTGGCCGCATCGGTGGTGTAGATGATTCCGGCGTCGGCCTCGCCGAGCTGGATCTTGGTCAACACTGCCCGGACGTTCGATTCGTTGCTCTTCAGGTTGGCGAGCGTTTTGCCCGAAAAGTCGGCGCTCACGCCGCCGGACGCTTTCGAGGCGTTGGTGAGGATATCCCGCGCGTATCTGCCGATCGGCACTTCCGGCCCGGCCAAAACCAGCCGCACGCCCGGCTTCGCAAGGTCGTTGAACGACTGCACGGGCGAGCCGGACTTCGGAACGACGACGGCAGGGAGGTTGGTGGCGAAGACCACCGGGTCCGTCGCGTTTCCTTTGTCGGTGACGATTTTCATCTGGGCCGAATCGGCGCTGGCGAAGACATCCGCGGGCGCGCCTTCGTTGATCTGCGTGGAGAGGGCCGAAGAAGCGGCGAAGCTGAAGGTCACTTTCGCCTTCGGGTTCGTCTCGGTGAACTTCGTGCCCGCCTCCTTGAACGCGTCGGTCAATGAAGAAGCGGCGAGGACGACGATCTCGCCTTCGACGGGGGCCGGCGTGGCTGCGAGGGAGGCTGTGGGCATGGCGTCGTCATCGCCAACGCAGGCCGCGCCCAGGAGGGGGACGAGGAGAACGAGCAGGGCCAGCGCACTCGGCCAGCCTGCACGGCGAGAGAACAAGGTCGTCACTTATTGGACCTCGTGTGCGATTTGGGAGGCGTAGGTCTTCAACCAGTTGAGTGTGGCTTGAGCGGCGGAACGCTTGGACTGCGCCACCAGCCGGATGAAAGGAGAGTGCGACGGGTCCTGTTGGATATGCGCGAGGTACTCCTCGCAGACCGCGATCTGCTCCGCGAGGAGCGACCGCATGGCGTCCCGGTCCAGGACGCCAAGGAAGAAGAGCTTGAGCAGGAATTCGAGCCGCACCTCACGCATGCGCTCCACGGGGCGGCGCATCCAGGCGTCCGTCAACTCCCTGCCCGCTGTCGTCAATTCGAACGTCTTGCGCGGAGGACGAAGGCCGACGCGCTCTTCGGTCCAGGAGACCAGCCCGCGCGCCTCCACGTTGCGCAGGTAGGTATAGAGCGTGCTCTGTTCCACGGGACAGACGGTGTCCAGCCCTTCGTCGCCCAGGAAGCAGAGCATTTCGTAGCCGTGCATCGGCCGGAGCGAGAGCATGCCGAGGACGGCGTATTCACCGGGGAGCAATGCGCGTTCGTTCACAACCACGGGAATGCTACTTAACGGGCGGATACTTGGCAACCGAGTAATCGGCGCCGAACCCTATCTACTCGGCGGTCAATTCACCGAGCGCGCGTTGGTCCGTCCGCTCGCATTTGCGCCGTCCGCGGGGAGAATGGGCATCGCGAGCAGTTCGGCGGCGCCGAAGGCAGGCAGTTCGCGGAGGGGTTCCTTCATTCGCTGGCGCTGCCCGAGACCACCAGGGCATCGATCATGCGGTCCGAAAGCTCACCCTCTTTGGCCTCGGGTAATCCGGCGTCCTGGAACATCTGCGCGTAGAACGGCACGCGCGGATAGAAGCCGATCTGCTTGCGCGCTGCGTCTCGCACGGCCCAGCGAGTATGAGGAGTGTCCCCATCGGCCCGGCGGGCCGTACTTCGGAGCCGCTAGCCGGAGCTGGCGAGACGCCCGGCGGCGATGCCGATGAAGACGCCGATCACCGTTTCGATGACGTGCGTGAGCGTTACACCTACCGCTGGGTCGCCGCCGAGGAGGGCGAGCGCGACGAGCCCGGCGAGCGAGAGAAGCAGCGCAGCCGCGAGCACGCTGACGATGATCGAGACGAGCCTGCCGATGGGCACCTCTTCGTCGCTCATCGCGGAGTCACGCGGCCACTCGCGCGCTCGATGCAGGCCGGCCGCGCGGGGTGCGCCAGGCCGTGGACGAAGAGGCCAGCGGAGGCTCGAAGGAGTACCCGCGCCGCGCGCAGGTGGGGCGAAGGACGAACTTCGGAGGCGTAGATGGGGAGAGTCATGGCAAGCTCCAGGGGAGTGATATGCACGAGCGTCTGCTGCCGCGGCGCTACCACCGAGTGGCGGATGGCAACTCGGCGGGGGTTGGCGCGGAAATGACGGCCGTTCAAGATTCGGCGTCGCAGTTGGGCCAAGCTCCCTATCTCCAATAGCCAACAGCCCCGCCCCGCCCCGCCCCGCCCCAAACCCCGTAGCATGCCCGAGAAGTCTGGTCATGGAGCGTGTGGTTGGCGGTTCCTGCGCGATTGCGGCGCCCGGTGGCGTTTTACGGCTGGTACATCGTTGGCGTGGCGCTGATCGCGCAGTTCGTCGCGGTCGGTACGCAGACATACGCCTCGACAGTCTTCCTGAAGCCCATGACCGAGGAGCTCGGCTGGTCGCGCAGCGAGTTCTCAGCCGTCCAAACGGTGTCCACCGTGGTCATGGGTATCGTCGGCTTCATTATCGGCGCGCTGATCGACCGGCGCGGGCCGCGACGCCTGATGCTCATCGGCGGAGTGCTCTGCGGAGCGGCGCTGATCGCCACCAGCAGGGTTGAAACGCTCTGGCAGTTCTACCTGGCGCGCGGCGTGGCGCAGACGCTGGGGAACGCGCTGCTCGGCAGCCTGGTGGTCAACGTCACGCTCTCCAAGTGGTTCATAGCGCGGCGCGGGATGGCCGTTGCCATTGCTTCGTCCGGAGTCTCGCTGGGCGGTGTGCTGATGACCCCACTGGTCTCGGCGATCATCGATACGTGGGGCTGGCGCGATGCCTGGGTGGCGCTGGGCGTGATGGTCTGGGTGCTGGTGTTGCCATCGGCATTGATTATGCGGCGTGCGCCCGAGGACTACGGCCTTCACCCGGATGGCATGTCGCCCGAACAGGCGACGGCGTTCAGCGCCGCCCGCAAACGCCTTTCGTCGGTCTCCGAAGTGCAATGGACGCGGCCCGAAGCGGTGCGCACGAAGACGATCTGGCTGATCATCGCGGCCTACGGCATCGCCAACATCGGCATCGGCGCGATGCTCCTGCACATGGTCCCGTTCCTCACTGACCACGGCTGGACGCGGAGCGAAGCGGCGCTGCTCTACAGCATCCAGGCGTGGGTGGCGCTCATCTCGAAGCCCGTCTGGGGGGTGCTCATGGACCGTTTCCACCCTCGTTTCCTGAGTGCCTTCGGCTTCGCCGTAGCGGCGATCGGTGTGTTGGCCATCCTCGGCGCGGCGCGCTCAGGTTCGTGGGTACCGCTGGCGTTGGCCCTTGCGCTGTGGGGGCTTGGCATCGGCGGCTCGATCCCGCTGCAAGAAACGGTCTGGGCGAACTACTTCGGGCGGCAGCACCTGGGCAGCATCCGCTCGGTGGCGATGCCGTTTTCGATCATCTTCGGCGCGGGCGGGCCGCTGCTCGCCGGGTTGCTGTACGACGGCTCCGGAAGCTACACGCTCGCTTTCCTGCTGTTCTCGGCGTTCTGGATCATCGGCTTCGTGCTGATCCTGCTGGCCCGTCCGCCGCACCATTCGAGTGAGCGTAGCGGGGCGGATGACTCGGTTGTTGCTCCCGGCGGGCTGCATCCAGAAGCGCCGGTGTGAGGCGGGCGCGAGGCGGCGGCGAAATCCAGCGTGGCCCCGGGACGTTACTCCCGGGCGGCGGGTTTCACGCTGGCACGAGAGATGCGGGCTAGTGATTCGCGGCCACCTGGGCAGTTGATTCGGTGACCAGCGCCGAACGGATTACGCCACACGTCAATGCCGCGAGCGGGCCAATACGGGCGAGCCCAACAGACCGGAAGCAACCGCCACCTTTCAGCCACGCTCCGCCCAACGCCCGCCCGACCGTTACACTCGCTCCATGTCAGCGACTCGTGAGGACCTTGTGGCGGCGTTTGCGCGCGCCGGGCGTCAACTCTGGCTGGTGGGCGGCGCGGTGCGCGATGAGTTGCTGGGCAGAGGGCACGGCGACCTGGATTTCACGACGGACGCGCTGCCGGACGAGGTGGAGGCGATCGGCGCGGAGATCGGCGCCAGCCTGCGAACTGTGGGCAAGAAATACGGCACGATCGGCGTCTTCCTGGAGCCAGACTGGTCCGAAATCACGACCTTTCGCGGCGACTCGTACACGGATGGCACTCGCTGGCCGGACGTCACGTTCGGCACCTCCATCGAAGAAGACCTGGCGCGACGCGATTTCACGGTCAACGCACTGGCGCGAAACGCCGCCGATGGGCGGGTGCTCGACCTGTTCGGCGGCGAAGCAGATTTGCGCGCGGGCATCATCCGGGCGGTCGGTGACCCGGCGACGCGCTTTCGCGAGGACCCGCTGCGCATCCTGCGCGGGATGCGGTTCGCCAGCCAGCTGGATTTCGCGATCGACGAAGCAACCCTGGCGGGGATGATCACGACTGCGCCGCTCCTGGCCTCGCTCTCGCAGGAACGCGTCACCGCCGAACTGGATAAGCTGCTGCGCGGAATGAGCCCGGCGCGAGGGTTGGAAGCACTGCGGGAGACGGGCGCGCTGGACGTTGTCTTGCCCGAGTTCGTGGCGATGGTGGGCTGTAAGCAGAATCGTTTCCACACGTTCGATGTCTGGGGGCACACGGTAGCCACCGTGCAGGCGATCGTGCCCGGCGATGACTCGCGGCTGCGACGTTGGACGGCGCTGATGCACGACCTCGGCAAGCCGGCGGTGCGGCACGTGAAACCGAACGGTGAGTGGGGTTTCTACAAGCATGAAGCGGCTGGCGCGGAGATGGCGCAAGAGGTGTTGGACCGCCTGAAGCTGGGCCGCAGGGAGTCGCTGGCGATTGCGATGCTCGTGCGGCGGCACATGGACCGTCCGAACGTCGAAGAGGCGCGTTCGGTGCGGCGCTTCATGACGAAGTGCGAGGGCCACTGGCGCGACTTACTGGCACTGAAGCGGGCTGACAACGTGAGCCACACGTACGACGATGACGCCTACCACGATGCCCTCGAAGCGGTCTGCGAACGGGTGGAACGCGAGGACGGCGAGCGTTTGAAAGGTGAGAGTCCGCTGACTGGCGACGACCTGGTGGAGATCTTCGACCGTGAGCCGGGGCCGTGGATCAAGGTGGTCAAGCAACGGTTGGGCGCGCTGGTGCTGGATGGCGAACTGGAGCCGGGTGACCGTGCGGCGGCGGAGCGCATCGCGCGGGCGTTGATGGGGCAGTGAGGCATGGAAACTCGCTGATAGTGCTGGCGGACGCCTGTGCGGTACATTGGATCGATGCCAATAATCGAATCGCAAGGCTCGCGTATCTACTTTCGCGTGGTGGAGAGCCGGGGCGAGGCCGCGGCCGGGTCCGAGCCGCTGGTGATGTTGCACGGCTTCACCGCCAGTTCATTGACTAACTGGGAGTACCCGGGAATTGTCAACGCTCTTTCGGCCACCAACCGCTTGGTACTCATCGACTTCAGGGGGCACGGGAAGAGTTCGAAGCCGATGCGCAGCAACGCCTATTCGAAGGAGATCCTGGCCGCGGACGTGATCGCCGTGATGGACACGCTCGGCATTCAGCGTGCACGGGTGTTCGGCTACTCGATGGGAGCGATGATCGCCGCCGAACTGTTGATCAACTACCCGGGGCGCTTCTCCGCCGGCATTCTCGGCGGCATGGGCGTCGAATGGCCTCCGCGCGGCAAGGGCGATGAAAAGGATGAGGAGCCGGAAGGTGTCGAACCGCCGGCTATCCACCGCGACCGCTCGCTAAAGCGCATGGTCCGCTACTTCACGCAGACGAATGGGCTGGCGATGGGCGCGGCGTGGCGCGGGATCTTCAAGGGGAGGCCGCCTATGGACGTTGCGCGCCTGCCCGAAATCCGCGTACCGGTGCTGGTTATCGTTGGCAGCCGGGATCGTCTCTGCCGCGGTACGAAGCCGCTGCTTACGCTGATCCCAAACTGTCGGCGGGTTGTCCTCCCGGGACGCGGCCACCTGGCGGCGATCGCCGACCCGGCGCTGAAGGCTGCGGCTATCGAGTTCCTGGCCGAAGTGAGTGAGCTGGCCGTTGAGGTGGCGGGCTGAGCGGGCGGCGGGCGCGGGCGAGCGGGTAAAGCGCGAGTCCGATACCCATCGCCACGAGATGCCCGGCGTCTGTGAAATCGAATCCGCCGATCGCGCCGGAGAGCGGAAAGAGTATGAGGAGCACGAGGTACACCGCCCGCCAGTGAGCCGGGATGCGATAGCTAATGACCGCCGCGACGGCGAAGAATCCGTAGCTAACGCCCACATCAACGCCGCGGGCAAGGTGCTGGCTGGCGAGGTCGGCGGTGATCGCCAACCAGATTGCGGTAGTTGTAGCAATGGTTGCGCCGATGTGGCCAGCGACGAACACGGTGAGCCACCGTCCGGTGCCCAACCACCGTTCCGCCGGAGCGAGCACCAGGACGAAGAGTGCCACCCACGGGAACAGCTCGGAGGCGTCTTCGAGCCAGAATGCGCTGCGAACGAGCACATCGAAGTTCAGAGACAAGAGTTGATGAAGGTTGGTGCTGCGCGAGAGGAGCATCTGGTGCGCCTCCGCGGGCGCAGCCTGGCTGAGGAGATAGCTCGTGACGGCAATGACGGTGATGAGGCCGAAGGTGGCTGGCGCCGAACGGACCAGGGCCGCCGTCCGAACGCCGATCCGCACGGTGGCGGCGCGCCTCGCCGCCAGCCAATCGCCGCGGGCGAGAGGGGCGTCTGTCAACGCAGCCTGCTCATTAATCCAGTGTATTGGCGGAACGGGCCGCGCGACGATTAAGGATTCGAAAACGGGAGGGCCGCCCCCGCTACGCGAAGCTTGCAACTTCGCTGGGCGGGACTACCAGGGACGCTTCCACTTATTCCAATCAAACGGTTCGATGCCAGAATCGGTGAGTTGCCAGATGGTCGCTTCGGGCTTGCCGTGCTCATCGATTTCGAGGAAGCCGATCGTCCCGAACTGCGTGTCCAGGTTGCGCGGGTAAGTCGGCGAACCGGGGTTCACACAGAGCACGCCGTTGATGTGGTCGATCGCTTCAACGTGCGTATCGCCGTAGATCAGGACATCGAGTTCGGTGGTGCCGAAGTAGCGCATCATGGCGCGCTCGAGCGTGAGGTTCGGCGGGAACTCGGGGATTGGGACATCGTGCGTGATGCCGATCTTTAGCCCGCCCAGTTCCACCAGCCACGCTTCGCGCAGGCGCTTGTCGAACGGTTGGATGGGGCGGCCGCCGGAACCGTCGTCGCCGTTGCCGCGCGCGACGTAGATGGGAGCAACGTCGCCAAGCTGGTCAATGACCACGAGGTCGTGGATATCGCCGGCGTGGAGTATGTAATCGACGCCGGCAAAGGCCTCGAAGACCTGGGGCCAGAGCTCGTGGCGCGCTTCCGGGATGTGGGTATCGGAGATCAGGCCGATTCGCATAGTGAGGAGCCTACAGGGACAGTGGCCGAGGGGCGAACGTCTCGTCTCGGACCCTGCGTATCAGCGGCATGCCAGCCGATATTCCTTATATGTCACACTTTTGGGTCTGGGGAGTGCGCAATCCTTGTGTGGTGCTGGGCGGGCTGGCGACGGGGGCCGCGCTGTACGGCATTGCCGACCAGTCGATAGCGTTCACTGTGCTGCTGGTGTTCGGCGTGCTGGCGGAAGCGGCGAACCACTTTGCGCGGGGTGCGCGGGCCAAGGAGCAGCGGGCACGTGCCGCGCAAAACGCTGTGCGCGAGGCCGTGGAGCTACGCGAGAGCTTTCAGCACCGCAAGGCCGCTTGAGCTAATTCACCTGAGGGCGCGGCCACCGTCAACGGTCATGATTGTGCCAGTGACGTAGTTGCTGGAGTCGCTTGCGAGGTAGAGGGCGGCGCCGGTGATGTCCGCTGGTTCGGCGAGGCGGCCCATGGGGACGTCGGCGAGCAACCGTTCGCCGTGGCGGCTGGAGAAGAGGTCCGAGGTGAAATCCGTCTCTGTCCAGCCGGGCGCGATGGCGTTGACGCGGACGCCGCGGTCCGCCCATTCAAGGGCCATGACGCGCGTCACCTGGTGGAGGGCGGCTTTTGAAGCGGCGTACACACCCAGCTTTTCGAGGGCCACGATGCCAGAGACCGAACTGATGTTGATGATGCTCCCCGGCCGCTTCGCTTCGAACATGCGCTTGGCCACCTCCACGCTGCAGAAGTAGCTGCCGCGCAGGTTGATATCGATCACGCTATCCCAGTCTTCGAGAGTGACGTGCTCGGCGCGCTTGTAGTAAGGGCTGATGCCGGCGTTGTTCACGAGGATGTCGATCGGGCCGAGCCGCCAACTCTCCTCCACCACCTTTGCGATCTGAGCGATGTCCGCGTTGTCGCAAGGCTTGGCGATGGCGTTGATGCCGAGGGCATTTGCGGCCTCGTTGAGGGCCGCTTCGCCGCGTGCGGTGATCACCACGCGGGCGCCGGCGGCGATGAACGCCTGGGCGATTGCGTAGCCAATGCCGCGCG
>JBBQGT010000113.1:0-10141 GCA_038323265.1 Tepidiformales bacterium | reverse complement strand
TCAGGCGCGCAAGCCCGTATGCTTCGGGCGACAGAGCCAACCATCGCACAGCACAGCGGAGGAACGCGCCGGCGATCCCCGGGACGCTCGCGATGTTGCCGCCAATCCGCTTATTCGTCTCGGCGTTCGTGAGTTGGGCATTTGCACGGGCCAGGACTTCGTCTAGGTCTTTTTGGTCAAATGGCCTGGTTGGATCTGCGCGGACGTCGTAACCCTCAGTCGTCATGCACGCATTGAACGGGTTCCAACGAGAGTCGTACCACGGCTGGATCAATTTTTGGGTCGCCGTAGTTGCTCGGTCGTCCCAACCATCAACCTCAAACCGTCCGGTATCGGGGCGGATGAACCGGTTGTAGGACGGAGTTGGCAGTTGCGAGCGATCGTTGCGTGGTGAAGGGGCAACGTTGGGAACAGCCGCGGTTAGTTCGGGCGAGGGGATCGCGACGCTCGTCGATCCGTTTGCGCTTTCGTGGTCCATGGAACACTACGCCAGCAACCCGCAAAGGATTGCCATCGCCGCACCAAGAAGGGGCCAGAGCCCATTACCCGTGAACATATTTTAGCCTCCGCTCATGCCACCTGAGAGTAGCCGATCTGTCAAGTCGAATGCAAACAGACGCAAAATCACCAACCTGACCTTCGAACGGCTTACCATCGACTGGCAACGCCTCCGTCCCGATTGTTCGCACCCGGCAAAGCATCGTGATAGAATCCCGCCCGCATACTGGTTGCTTCCTCGCGGAGTACGCCCCTTGCGGGCCTTTGCGCGGGCGTCGCCACGAGAATTGAAAGGGACACATAACCGCATGGATCTCGGCCTTAGCGAAGAACAAGAACTGCTGAAGAACTCGGCCCGCGAGTTTCTTGAAAAGGAATGCCCCGAAGAACACGTCCGCGCCATGGAAGAGGACGAAAAGGGCTACAGCCCGGCCCTCTGGAAGAAGATGGCAGACCTCGGCTGGCAAGGATTGATGATCCCCGAAGAGCAGGGTGGCGCTGGCTTCTCGTTCCTGGACCTTTGCGTCCTGGTCGAAGAGTTCGGGCGCGCGCTCGTCCCGGGACCCTTCATTCCCAATGCGACCAGCACCGCCGGGTTCATCCTCGCGGGCACTGATGCTCAGAAGGCGAAGTACCTGCCGGGCATCGCCGATGGCAGCGCTATCCACACCTACGCGATCACCGAGCCGAGCGGTCGCTGGGACCGCGAAGGGATCACCATGAAGGCGACGGCCAGCGGAAGCGACTTCGTCCTCAATGGCACGAAGCTGTTCGTCCCGGACGCCGCTGTCGCTGACTACCTGAACGTGGTCGCCTGGAAGCCAGATGGCAAGCTGAGCACCTTCGTGGTGGCGCGCGATCAGCCGGGCATCACGGTCACCGTGCTGAAGACGATCGCCAGCGACAAGCAGGCCGAAGTGGTCTTCAAGGACGTCAAGGTATCGGCCGCGGACGTCATTGATATGGATACGAAGACCGCGAGCCGCCTCCGTAACATGGCCACGAACCTTGAGAACGCCTACCTCGTTGGCCTCGCCCAGAAGGACTTCGAGATCTCCGTGAACTATGCCAAGGAGCGCGTCCAGTTCGGACGCCCGATCGGCTCGTTCCAGGCCATCCAGCACAAGGCCGCAGACATGGTGACGGACGTCGATGGCATGCGGTTCATCATGTACAAAGCCGCCTGGGCGACCAGCGAGGACGAAGATTCGGCCGATATGGATACGGCGATGGCGAAGGCCTGGTGCAGCGATGCTAGCCGCCGCGTTGTGGCCCATGGCCAGCAGATCCACGGTGGTATTGGCTTCACCAAGGACTACATCATCCAGCTCTTCTTCCGCCGCCAGAAGCGTGCGGAGTTGTTCTGGGGCGACGGTGATTTCCATCGCGAACGCGTCGCACAGATGCTGGAGATTTAGCCTCCAGCCGCAATCCATGACGAGGGGCCCATGCAGATGGGCCCCTTCCATTTTTAGGGGTTGTGCCGAAGTGGTATGTAGCGGCGCAGGCGCGAAACTTAGCGGCTAAGCCGCGTAAAGCGGCGGTGAAGGAACAGGTGAGGACAGATGACACTGCGAAAATTGACCCGATGGGTGCTGTTCAGCGCCATCGCCATCGTCGCGTTGACGGTACTCGCCGCTTGCGGCGATGACGACAGCACGACGAGCGTTCCAGGCGGAAGCAGCGGCACCGGCAGCGACGAGCAGTATGTCGCCGACATTTGCAAGGCTGGCAAGACGTTCGCCGATGACCTTGCGGTCATCACGAAGGATCCGAGCAAGCTCGACTCGAGTAACCTCGGCAAGGTCTTTGCCGAGCCCTTCGACAAGTTCGCTAAGTCGGTTTCGAAGGCCAAGCCTCCGTCTGACCTAAAGGACTACCACAGCCAGATCGTGAAGACGTTGAACGACACTGCTACGCAAATCAAGACGAGCAAAGACCTGTCAGCGCTCTCAGGGCTCGGCGACAGCGAAATCCCGGAGCCGCCCCAGGCGGCAAAGGACCGACTGCAAAAGGTGGCCGCAAAGAACCCTGACTGTAAGGATTCCGGATTCGACTTCTCCAACTGAGACCGCCGCGAGCGGCGGATGCACTATTCGTCACACAGCCTGCGAAGAGGCCATGCATCGACATGGCCTCTTCGTTCGTTTCACGCGCTAATACTTTCCGCTTACGTTGTCCGGTTCGAAAGCATGTCCCAGCATTCGGGAAACGAAACTGAGGGGCAGGCCGTGAGTCATTTTCCACTCCCCGCACTCCCACTGGCGGGCGCCTTACTGGCGGTCGCGCTCGGCGGCATTGCGCTCGCGGGAGGGGGCGAAGCCTCGCAAAACACCCCATCCGGACCTCCGCGCGTAGCTGAGGTAGTGCGGTATGCGACGAGCGGCGAGTACACGGTGGAGCAACGTTTCTGGATCGACCTGAACCGCGCGCCGGACGCGGAAGCGGTGGCCGACCACGCGATGGGGATCGAACGGGGCGAGACGACAGTCAGTGCGCAGTACAAGATTGGCAAGCACAAGTGGGCGTCTTCGTCGCTTCCATTAACGCTGTACTACAACCCGGCAGGGAGCGGCGCGAAGCCCTCGGCGGTAGACGCTATACGGGCGGCGATTAGCCAGTGGAACGCGGTCACTCCTTCGACATTCACGTTTGGGTACGGCGGGACGAACAGTCGCGGGACGGGCGCCTGCAATGATTCCATCGTAGCGGACGGTTTCAACACGATTGAATATTCGACGGTGCTGGATTTTGGCGTGTTGGGCCGAACGTGCACGCTGTTCAAGAGCAGCTCATCGCCGATCCTTGAGTTCGACATGGAACTGGACGCTGCTACCTCCTGGTCGACCGAGTCTTCCACACCGCGCGGCAGCTACGATCTGCCATCGACGATTTTGCATGAACTTGGCCATGCCGCGGGGATTGCGCACCCATGCGAAACGAGCGCGGCCTGCGACGCTGCCGAAAAGCTCTCGGTGATGTTTCCCTACCTGAACGACGGCGACCAACGGCGCACGCTGACGGACGACGACATGAATGCCCTGCGCGCACAATATCCTGGCGGGCCGCCGCCAACTGCGGTGCCCACCCCGCTGGTGATCCCGCCGTACAGCCGTGAGTTCTCGGCATTCGTGACGAGCCTGGCGAGGGATTAAGCCGGGAGGCTAGTGGGAGTGCCCTCCGGGTCCATGCGAATGGCCGTGGCCGCCGAAATCGTGCGAGTGTCCGCCTCCACCAAAGTCGTCCGGCATCCCCGCCATGTTGCCGCCCTCGTCATCGCCGCCGTCGCTGTCCCAAGGGGCTGGGCCATCACCAATTGATGCATCGGCGCGGCCGACCACCGCCCACCCGCCGAACGCTTTGCGCGCCTGCTTGCCGCACTTCGCACAGGGGATCACCTGGAGGACGTCGGACATGGGCATGCGCGTTTCGGTGCGCGCGCCGCACGCTGAACAGACATATTCATAGAGAGCCATAGCCAGATCGTGTCGGCTAGGCAGGCGACGGTCAAACGCAGGCCGCGCAAGCGAACTGGAGGCTAAGCGGGGCGCAGTTGATAGATCGCGCGATGGGCGATGCGCATCACCGGGCGGTCGCCGTTCGCCACGATGAGCACATCGAGATCCACGAAATGGTGGCCCTTGCGTTCGAACAGGTCCGTGACGACCGCGGCGCTGCGCAGGTGGTCGCCGGGATGGACCGCTGAGAAGTGCTGGACGTCGCTCGAAACATGGACCCACGGCCCGAGGGCGACGTTCGCAGTGAGCGCGCTGTTTCCCCAACGGACCAGGTGGCCAGGCGCTGCGACGGCGGATGACCCGCTATGAAGGGGCAGGTCGTCGGCGACTTCTTCGAGGTAGTCGGCGTAAGTGCCTTCGAGTTCAAAATCCCATTCGGGCGTGCCGAGGACCGTGCCGATGGCGAGTGACTCGGCGTTGGCGTCGGGGCGATGCAATGGCAGTGGCGCGAGGGGGACAGCATCTGATGAAGGCGCCTCGACCGTCTCAAACGGAAGCGAGGCGACGCCAGAGCCGCAGATTTCGCCATCCTGGTTGATCGCGGTGACCTCGAACTGAACCGCCGCTGGAGTGATGCTTGTGACCGTGGCGGTCACCCGGCACTCGTCGCCTTCGTAGAAGGGCTTGAGAAAGCGCGCGCTGATCGTGCCGCGTTCCACCCAGGAGAGGCCGAGGTGCTCGGCGAATGGGCGGGTCATGTAGGCATGCACGGTCACGCCGGGCACCAGCCCACCTCGAAAGCCGTAGGCCTTCGCCACGGAGTCTTCGTGGATTTTGTTGTCCGAGTGCGTAGCTGCGTTATGGGCGCTCACGGCATAGACCGGCAAGGACTGGCCGACGGCGAAGCGCGTTGTGCCGGTGGTGGCCATCAGTCTTCCTGCCTATCGGCTTCGAAAGGGCCCGCGTGGCGGACAACCGCGCGGAAGGGAACGAACATTGAATCAAACCGGCGGACGTTTGGCGGACGGTGGATGCCCTGATGTTCGCAAGCGGAGCCGACCGAGCAGCTCGCGCAACAGTAGACCCGGTTGGCCATCAGATGCGGTGGTGTCGAAAAGACGGCGTAGCAGCGGATGCAGCGCGAGACAGTTGCGGCCAAATCGGTCTCCAGAGGACGTTGGGTAAGTGCCCTTATTGTGGCGCGGCGAGACGTGGCAGGGAAGGGCCTACATGCCGCATGCTTGTGGGCATGGTACTTATCAACCGGGTCTACACGCGGGCGGGCGACGACGGCACAACGGCGCTCGGCGGCGGACAGCGGGTCCAGAAAGACAGCCTGCGGATCGAGGCCTACGGGACGGTCGACGAACTGAACTCAGTCATCGGCGTGGCCGTTTCGGCGGGACTGCACGAATCAATGAAGCCGGCGTTCTTCATCATCCAGCAGGTGCTGTTTAACGTTGGTTCTGATCTCTGCATCCTCGAAGCGGACAAGCTGCGCTTCAAAGTGCCGGGCATCGAACAACGGCACGTGGATCAGCTCGAAGGCTGGATCGACGGCTGGAACGACGATTTGGAGCCGCTGAAGAGCTTCATCCTGCCCGGAGGGGACATGGCCGCGGCACAACTGCACGTCGCTCGAACGGTCTGCCGCCGGGCCGAGCGGCTGACCATCGCCCTTTCGCGCGAGGAGCCGGTTGGCGCGTTCGTCGTGCCGTACCTAAATCGTCTGAGTGACCTGCTCTTTGTGGCCTCGCGTTACCAGGCCAAGCTGGCTGGAGTTGGCGACATCCTGTGGGACAGCCACGGCTACTGAGGGCGCCCGCTGAGCACGGGTTCCGCAGCAATTGCCCAAGCGGCGAGATTGTCGATCTTGGCGAAGGCGTACGCCAAGAAGATGGCGGCCGGGATGGTCGCGACGACTTCGGCGGACGTGTACGTATCGCTTTCGACGAGGGTTGCGCCGAGCACCGAAAGCACGGGGATATCGATCAGCGGGTCGTGGATCGATTCGCGGAAGGTGACGGTGCCGTTGCCGCGAGCGATGCGCCGGGTGCGCCCGCGATGGGTGACGCGGATGAGCTCGGGCTCATGCGCGAAGCCGCGACCATCGGCGGAGGGCATGAACTTCACGTAGTAGTGGCTGGAGAGCGTTTCGCGCTCCACCGGCATCATTGGCTCTTCGAAGTGGCCGCGGAGTTCCATGAACGTGACGCCGTGCCGGGTCACGCACCCGCGGACGCGGCCATCATCGCCGATCTCCAGCGTTATGTCGGCCAGCTTCTTCGGCTCGGCGTAAAGCTCGCGCCCGAAGACGACGGCGGTGTCTGTGCTCATCGGCATCGCCAGGCAGTAGACGCCCTCCGTGCCATCGTACGTACAGGCGATGTTCACATTAGCGCCGAGGAACGGCCCCACGCAGTTGGATCGGCCGATATCGCTGACCGACAGGTTGATCTGCGGTTTGGCTGCCGGCTGGAGGGGCGGCGGCAGCAATTCGCGAATCACCTCCGGATCTGTCTCGAAGGTGACGGCGAGAGTTCGGATGTCGAGGAAAGCCGGCGTGGCAAAGGCGGCTTGAAGTGCGCGGATGTCGGCGGGGTCTTTGACGTAGCGAGTGGCCGGCATGGTGTCTCCCTGGATGGGTTGGCCCAATTCTACGAGTGCGGGGCAAGCGGCAGGTGGATTCCTAGCGCTTGAGGCGGACGATCGGACCTTCTTCGAACACCCAGGCGTTTTGGAGGCCGAGGCGTTCATGAATGGTGACCGGGATGCCCAGGTCCGCGAGGTAGAGTTCGCCGACGTAGCCGCGGCTCGCGGGGTCCAGGCAGCCGCGCTTCGGCAGGTCCAGCATGAGCGTTGTGGTGGCGCGAATGACCGGGTGGCTGGCCTGGCCCGTGGTCGCGTTGACGCCCGTCGGGACATCGATGGCGAGGATCGGGCGCTTGGAGGCGACCGCGAGTTCTGTGACGGCGGCGGCGATGCCCACCGGCGGGCCCTCGAGGCCATAACCAACGAGGGCGTCGATGAGGAGGTCGGCTTCGGCCATCTGGTCTTCGAGGGCGATCTCGCTGGTGTCCATACTGCCCGGCTCGACGATGCCCGCGGCCTTGAGAGTCTGCAACTGACGACGCGTGGTGAAGGAGATGTCTTCTTCGACGCCGGCGAAGACGAGCTGGACGGCGACGCCCCAGTTGGAGAGGCTGCGCACGGCTGCCATACCGGCCGCGCCCTTGTTGCCACCGCCCGTGAGCACGACCACTCGCCGGCCCCGGCCCTTGCCTCCGAGCATCGCAAGCGCGAGTTGAGCAACCGCGCGTCCGCCGTTCTCGGTGATCTGGAGGATGTCCAGGCCGCATTCTTCCTGGGCGGCGCGCTGCACGTCCCGCATTTCGAGGGCGGTCACGCCGCGGACCTCTGAGAGGCGTCGTTGCGGGAAACCGCCCGGGTCAGCTTTGACGGACATGATGCAACTCCCGCTCCAGCGTTGGGCTGGGCGCGCGACAGAACCGTGGCGGCGCATCCGCCGCGAGTGGCTCGGTCACGGCGGCAAGCGTACGCCCGATTGTGATGTCCGTCACGGAGCCGAAACCCTACTCTTCAGGGTAGCTGGCGGTCACCCGCGCCGATATCCCGCCGCGGGTGTTGAACTCGCCCGAGACTTCGAGGTAGGCGGGGTCGATGGCCGCGACGATGTCATCAAGAATCGTGTTCACCACGTCCTCGTAAAAGACGCCCTTGTTACGGAAGGTGTTGAGGTAATACTTGAAGCTGCGCAGTTCGATGCAGCGTTCTTTCGGCGCGTAGCTAACGGTGATAGTGCCGAAGTCAGGCAGGCCGGTCATTGGGCACATGCTGGTGAACTCGGGTGCCGTGAATTCGATGACGTATTCGCGGCCCGGGAAGCGGTTGGGAAAACCGTCGAGCGTGCCGTCTGTCTTATAGGTGTTGTCGGACATGCGGTTAAGCGTGAGCCCGTTGCGAGGGAGAGGCAAGGCGGGCGCCAGCGCGTTGCGATAAATTCGGCGTTCGAGGGAAGGCAAGGAAGCCGAGAGTTGAGTGAAGAACCCCGCCATGGTCCCGATGAACCAACTGGGCGCGGGCCGAACAGGGTCAGGCGCGGGGTAGCCCGAGGCCGCGGGTAGCGATGATGTTCCGGTTCACTTCACTGGTGCCGCCGGCGATCGTGTAGCTGGGTGCCGCCAGCGCCCAGCGTTCGACACGGCCCTTGAGCGGCGCGTACTTCGAAGGCGGCTCCACCTGGCCGGCCATGCCGAGGACGCGCATGCCGGTGACGCCCATCTGGCGCTGGAGTTCGGTACCGAAGACCTTCGAAACCGAGGCCTCCGAGTTCGGCACTTTGCCTTTGCTTTGCATCTCGGCGACGCGGTAGCAGAGCCAACGTCCGATTTCGAACTCGAGATGGCGCTCTGCCAACTCGTGGCGGATCTCGGCGCGGGCGCGGAGGTCTGGCGTTTCGCGTACGAACTCGATAAGGCCCCCGAGTGTGCTGCGGGTCATCACCACGCGGTTGATGGAGCTGCGTTCCTGGTCCAGCGTGGTGGTGGCGATATACCAGCCGCGGTTCTCTTCGCCCACGCGGCAGTCCACGGGCACGCGGACGTCGTCGAGGAAGACCTCGGTGAAGTGCTCGCTGCCCATCATGTTCACCAGCGGCCTCACGGTTACGCCCGGCGTCCTCATGTTGAGCATGAAGTAGGTGATGCCGCGATGCTTTGGAGCCTCCGGGTCCGTCCGGGCGAGGAGGATGCCCCAGTCGGCGTCCTGCGCGCCGCTCGTCCAGATCTTCTGGCCGTTGAGGATGTACTCGTCGCCATCTCGCACGGCACGAGTCTGCAGCGAGGCGAGGTCTGAGCCCGCGCCGGGTTCGCTGAAAAGCTGGCACCAGTGCACATCGGCGGTGCGCATCGGCGGGAGCCAGCGCTCTTGCTGCTCGGGCGTGCCGTGCATCATCAGTGAGGGGCCGGCGAGCCAGACGCCCTGGTCGTAGGCGCCGGGCGCACCCGCGCCGCTCATCTCTTCCATATAAACCGTCTGCGTCATGTAGCTGGCGCCAGCGCCACCGAACTCCTTGGGCCAGCCCATCGTCAGCCAACCTTGCGCTGCGAGCCGCTTACGGAACTGTTTTGTAAAAGCGTCCTGCTCCGGGGTGATGTGGTCGCGGTCGTTTCGCATGTCCCATTCGCCGGTTGGGAGTTGCGCGGCGAGGAAGTCCCTGAGCTCCTGGCGGAAAGCTGCGTGTTCGGGCGAATCGTGAAAGAACATGGGGATACTCGCTGAAGGTTGTGGCGTGAGTATAGACGGAGAGCGCGGCGGGCCCGGGCTCAGTTTTGCATTGGTTCGTCATGGCCGGTATTCCTGGAACTAGTGGGGCTAGGGCCCCGGTGCTTGACCTTGGTAAATGACATGCCATTGCAACCTCCATCGGCAAAATCTTTACAATTTTGTTGCTTCGCGTCCCCTGAACCTGAATCCTGCCAATTTGGGGTACTGCGCGAAGCGAAGTTTTGACAGACCGCATAAAGCGGCAGACGCAGCGGCGGCCAACCGGTAGTATCCGGGGGCCTTCGTCAGCGCGTTCGTCGGCCATGAACCTCGCACGTCCCCGTCGCCCCACGGGCTGTGCAAACGCTTTGGTGGCCCGGCCACAATCGAGCCGGGGTGGTGAGAACGAACGCGACTCTTTCAGGAGCGAGGATAAGCCTGTGGGTCCGCGATCCGTGCTTTCTCTGAGCACCCCACGCAACATCCTGCTCCTCGGCCTGGTAGCGGTTTCGATCGCGCTCTTCTTCCACGAAGCGGCCCGGCCAGCGCTGGCCGTCGGGGAAGGCACGTTCGGCCTGGACAAGCCTGAGTACGTCACGCAGGAAGGCACGGCCGTCGCGGTCACGGTCAACCGCACGGGCGGTGCAGTCCTCACGCAGGATGTTGTCCTCACAGTACAGCTTTCCGAAGGCACGGTGGACGAGGACTACCCGTCCGGGACGATCACGCAGCTTTACACGTTCAAGCAGGGCACCAACGAGACGTCGAAGACGTTCATGTTCCAAACGCTGAACAAATCGCGCTACTTCACCCGCAACGTGCGGGTGACGATCTTGAGCGTCACAGGCGGTGGGCAGATCGATTTCGGCAAGAGCACCGCGCCGATCCATATCGTTGGG
>JBBQGT010000112.1:0-10153 GCA_038323265.1 Tepidiformales bacterium | reverse complement strand
GGATATGACGGAGCCGCACCCCCTGCTCGATGTCGCGAAGGAGCTCGAACGGATTGCGCTGGAGGACGATTACTTCGTGAAGCGCAAGCTGTACCCGAACGTCGACTTCTACTCGGGCATCATCTACCAGGCGCTGGGTTTCCCGACAGAGATGTTCCCGGTGCTGTTTGCGATTCCGCGAACCGCCGGGTGGATAGCGCAGTGGCGCGAGATGATCACGGACCCGGAGCAGAAGATCGCGCGACCCCGCCAGATTTACACGGGCGAACGGAAGCTGGATTACGTGCCGCGCGAATCACGCTGAGCGGCTCGAAGCTGGTTAGTGGTGGCCGTGGACGAGCGAGAGGAACTCGGCGCGAGTGACGCTTGAGGCGCGAAAATCGCCGCGCATTGCGCTGGTGACCATGCGGCTGCCAGGTTTTTTGACGCCCCGCATAGTCATGCACAGGTGCTCGGCCTCGATGACGACGGCGACCCCGTCCGGCCTGAGTGTGTCCATGATCGTCTCGGCGATCTGGCTGGTGAGCTGCTCCTGTATCTGCGGACGGCGAGCGAAACCTTCGACCACGCGTGCCAACTTGCTGATGCCCACGACTCGCCCGTCCGGGATGTAGCCGACGTGCGCCTCGCCGTGAAAGGGCAAGAAGTGGTGTTCGCACATGCTGTAGAACGGGATGTTGCGAAGAATCACCATCTCGTCGTGGGCTACTTCGAAGCCGACCTGGAGGTAACTTGCGGGGTCGACAGCAAGGCCGCCGAAGATCTCCTCGTACATCTCCGCGATGCGTCGCGGGGTGTCGAGCAATCCTTCACGAGCGGGGTCCTCGCCCACTGCCTGAAGCAGTTCGATGACAGCAGCTTGCACGCGCTCCCGGTCGAGCGAACGGCCATTGATATTCAGCCGGGGTTCAACGGTCATTCGGAGGATCGTAACAGCGGCGTTGGGCAGCCGCACCCATACCTGCCGGTCCATCTGCCCGTCGCCTCTTTCTTCCCGAACCGCGGAGCGGCTACGCTTGATCCATGCCGTGGTATGGATGGCTGATCCTTGCGCTCGCCGCGTTCATTGCGGTGGCGGCAATTCTTTTGCGCATTTTGCGGGCGAGTAAGCGCGGCCGGCGGTTCCTGGCGTTGGGGACGCGTTCGAAGATCCGTTTCGGACGGATTTTGTTGGGTGACCCGCAGGTAGGCGTGCTGCCGAAGGCCACGTTGCTCCTGCTCGTGGGCTACCTGGCTATGCCCTTCGACCTGATCCCCGATTTCATCCCGGTGCTGGGGCAGTTGGACGATTTCTTTGTCGCCTTCGCGGCAATCTCGCTGTTGCTGTTGATGGTGCCGCGGGAACGGTTCACCGCCGCACTGACGCAAGCGGAGTGGGAGGCCGCCGAGCGTCGCCTCTTGGAGGCGGCGCCAGCGGGGCAGAACTAGCCGTTAGGGCCTCGAACCAAGCAATTGGCGGGCGATCGTCTCGACGTCCTCCAGCGTTTCGTCACCATCGCGCCCGTCCCATACGCCGATGCCCAGCATGGCCATGGTGCACGTGCCGATAAGCATGCGGGCGGTGGCCTCAACAGGGAGCGGCGCAATCTCGCCGCGATCGATTCCCGTACTGATCAGGAGAGAGAAGGAAGTGGTCAGCATTTCGGCCCAATGGGCGTCAAGGTTGCGGTCGCGGGCGGCGGTTTGGAAGGCGGCGGCAAGCACCAGCCGATTGTCCCGGATGTAACCTGCGAGCACGCGCATGGCGGTGACCACGCGGTCCACGTAGCCCGTGCTCTGATCGACGGCCGCAAAGTAGCTCGAAAGGGCGGCGTCCGAGCGGATCTTGAGCACTTCGCGGAGGATCTCTTCTTTCGAAGTGAAGTACCCGTAGAGCGTGCCGACGCCGGTATCCGCCAGCTCGGCGATCTGCTGGATCGACGTTTCTTCGTAGCCGTTGCGGTGAAAGAGGTCCGTGGCGGACTGAACGATGGCGGCGCGAGTGAGAGCTTTACGGCGCTGCAGGCGGCCGGGGGTGAGGGTCTCAGGTGCCTGGGTCATGAAATTCTCCGTTCCCAAACGGCATTCTACTTCGAACCAGGCACGCGTGTGCTTCGAGTGTGAAGGCGCAGGCCACTGAACGTTTCAAGTGGGCACATGGGAGGCTGGGCGGGTTGATAATCAACGCATGCGAGTAATTGCTGTCGTGTGGATTCTTGTTGCTTTGCTGCTACAGGCTTGCGGCGGGGGCAAAAGCTCGCACGGTGAATTCATCTTCAGCACGGCGAGCGCGACGCCGGCGCCCCACACCGCCGGTGGCGGGACGAGCGCCGGCGGCCCACCTGACGAAGCCGCGACAGCCGCGACGCCGTTGGCCAGCCTCGGCTGCGGGACTGCTCAGACTGTTGCTGACTTCGTTGCCTCTGTGACTCTAACGGGCGGCGAACGCAGCTACCGTGTCCACGTGCCGAGCGGCTACGACGCGGCGAAACCCGTACCGCTAGTGGTGAACTTTCACGGTTCCTCGAAGACCGCCGTGGAGCAGGAGACGTACAGCGGCCTCGTGCCGGTGGCCGACCGCGAGGGTTTCGTCCTCCTGACGCCAGAAGGGAGCGGATTTCCGCAGGAGTGGCAAATCGTCGGGTTTTACGACGATGCAAGCCTCGATGACGTGGTGGCGACGCGCGACGTCGTGGAGGCGACGATGGCTGCGCTCTGCATCGACTCGCGGCGGGTCTATGCGGCCGGCTTGTCGAACGGGGCGGAGATGGCATCGCAGGTCGCTTGTTATCTGCCGGACGTGTTTGCGGCCGTGGCGCCGGTGGCCGGGGTGGTTTACCAGGGCTGCGAAGGGCGCCCGATGCCGGTAATCGCATTCCACGGGACCGAGGATTACAACGTGCCGTTCGAGACTGCTCAGCCCGCGATGAGCGAATGGGCTAGCCACAACGGTTGCTCCGCGGAGCGGGAGATAGTGCGGGTAACGGAGCACGCATCGCGTGAAAGCTACCGCGATTGCGGCGGCGCGGACGTGGTGCTGTACGTGATCGATGGGGGCGGGCACACGTGGCCAGACGCAGAAGACTTTGCTGGCGGCGCCGGGCCAACGACGCATGAGATCAATGCGAACGAACTTATCTGGCAGTTTTTCGCCGGCCATCCGAAGCCAACAGGCTAGGGACAGGGTCAGGAGTCGGCCCAACTGACGTCGCCGTGCAGATCCGGGTCGTGCGGTTTGCCCGCGAAGATGGCGTGCTCCGTTTTGCTCGATCCGATCGTGGTGGGGAGGCCGTGGCCGGGATGCACGTGCGTGTCTTCCGGCAATGCAAAGAGTTCAGTCGTGATCGAAGTCAGTTCCTGTTGGAGGTCGGCGTTGGTCCGGGTCCGGCCCGGGCCGCCGGGAAACAGCGTATCGCCAACGAAGGCGTGCTTTTCGTAGAGGAACGTGGTGCTGCCTGGCGTATGGCCGGGCACACTTACGACGCGGAAGCGCAGGTTACCGACAGACACTTCGTCGCCATGGGTGACGGCCTCGTCCAATTGGCCGTCCTTCAGCCAGGGTTCGCGGGCATCGGCGTAAACCTTGCAGCCGTAGCGCGCCTTCAGTCCGTCGATGCTCGCCGTGTGGTCTCCGTGCGAGTGTGTGAGCAGGATCTTTGACGGTTTCGCGCCGGCGGCTTCAGCGGCGGCGATGCTCTGCTCGATCTCGTCCGGCGCATCGACGAAGGCCGACTCGCCGGTGGCCTTGTCCACGATGACGTAGATGTTGTTGCCGAAGCCGGCTGGCCCGGCGACTGTGATTTCGAGGTCGCCATCCTGAATGCGTTCCATGGTGAACTCTCCCCCTAGCGGAAGTGCGGCATTACGGTATCAGCGAAGAGCCGACCCGCTTCTTTCGTATCGCGGCCGAAAAACTCCATGACGAACATGGTACAGCCGAGGTCGATGTGCTTCTGAATCTGCTCGCGAACGCGGGCGGGGCTGCCGGCGATAGCGAGCGGCCCGGTGGGGTCGCCCATGTGACCGCCGAAAATCTTTTTGGCCGATTCCACCATCGGACCCGCGCTCGCCTCATCCGGGGCGATGGTTACGAGGCACTGCTGGCTGATCGTGATCTCCTCAATCGGGCGGCCGACCGCGACGCAGTGCTCCTTTAGGACATCGATCTTGTGGGCGAGGGCGCTCTGATGGCCGGCTAAGTTGTTCCAGATAGCTGCTTCCTTGGCAGCAATCTTTAGCGTGACCTTTTCGCCCGCTCCACCGATGAGCAGCGGCGGCATGCGGGGCGGCTTGGGTTCGCAAAGAAGGTTGGTGGCATGCACGAACTGGCCGTCCATGGTGACTTCGGGCTCGCTCCACATTCGCTTCCAAAGAGTGACCGTCTCGCGGAGCTGGCGCATGCGGTCGGCGGTCGAGAGGAATGGGACGCCAAAGTCGGTGAATTCGCGCGGCATCCATCCGGCCCCGAGGCCCGGGATGATGCGCCCACCGGCGATGTTATCGATGGTGGCGATGACCTTGCCGAGTTGCGCCGGGTTGCGCATGCCGGCGGGCGTGACAAGGGTGCCGATCTCGACGCGCTCGGTGCTCGCCGCCAGAGCCGCTACCAGCGACCACGCTTCGAGGATGGGAATCGTGGGCGCTTGCGGGCCGTAGAGGTGGTCGCACACCCAGATGGAGTCGTAGCCCATGGCTTCGAACTCGGTGGCGGCAGCGCGGCTCTCCTGGAAAGTGCGCTTGATCTGGGGGACGGTGACGCCGAAATGGGCTTTTGCCACGAATGGGCTCCTTGGGCTGTTGGTGAGGCTATTGGCCGGGCTTATAGGTCATGAGGAAGGTGATGACGACGATTGCCAGGCCTTCCAGACCGCCGACCAGCTGGATTTCTTGCCGACGGCGGTGTAGGCCGCGGGGAGCGCAGCGCTATCAGGCAGGCCTTCGAGCGACTTGATCGCGCGCTTCACTTGCCGTTGTTGAACGAACAGATCGACGAGGATGACGATCAAGAAGAGGGGGATGGAGATCGAGAGCCAGGTGGGGAAGTCATCCTTGTAGCCAGTGCCGTCATCGAAGATGAGGCCGACGCCGACGAGGATGAGCAACACCGAGCCCGGTATGACGAGCATCTTTTCGATTCGCACCAGGAATTGCATGACAAATCGGGTGGGCCCCACTCCCTTCCCTTCGGCGAACGCTTGCAGGAACGGGAAGGCGAACGTTGCGCCGATGGTCAGAATGACCGCCGCGACGTGCAGGAAGAGCATGATCCGGTAGCTTTCCAAGGACATCCTTTCGACCGTTTTGGCGAATCATACGCGCCGCGAAGGGCTAAGCGCGGCGAGCCGGTGCAGATGGGGAGGGTGGTTCTACTCAGGCGCTGGCAGGTCCATGGGCAGGGTGACGGTGGAGCCGGGTCCGAATCCGCGGCGTTCGAACCAGCCCTGGTTGACCTCGAGGGTGTAGCGGTACGGCGTTTTGGGGGTGAGCCCCGTTTCCTCGAGCGGTTGCCCTTTGCGGACCTCCAACACCTTGCCGGAGGCGTCGATGTAGGCGATGTCCAACGGGAGGTAGGTATTTCGCATCCAGAAGCCCACTGTCGTATCGGCAGCGAAGAGGAAGAGCATGCCGGCGTCTTCGTCCATGGTCTGGCGGAGCATGAGGCCCTGCTCCCGCTGCTTTTCGGTGCTGGCGATTTCCACCGTGACCGTGGAATTGGATGCGCCGGAGGAAACAACAATGGAGGCGCGGTCGAAGGTTTTCGCCCTGGGAGCGGCGTCGTCCTCGCAAGCCATAGCCACGAAAGCGAGCAGAAGCACAGGAAGCAGCAAGATTCGAGGCATTGGCGACACTGTAGCGGGGCTGAGCTGTAACTGCGCGAAAAGCCACCTCGGACCGAACGCTCGGCAAGTACCAGCTATTCTGCCCCGCGCCCTGAGCGATTTCGGACTCCACGCTTTGCCCGTTCAGGCGGGATGAGCTACATTCGCTTTCGACAACAGAAGAGCCCGAGACCACAGGTCCCTATGCGAACTGTCTTCGGACAGGGGGAGAATGCCGAAAGGCGCCTGCCGATGCAGTGATGATGTGGCGCGTGTACGCGCTTCCCCTCCCTGCCGATGCGCAGGGATTTTTGTTTTCCCGGCTCCAACGCAACTGGTCCTCGTCCGCCTTCGAGCAAGACGTGGCCATCACTCCCACTGAAGGAGATGCCCATGCCGACCCCACGGAAGGTCGCGATGCTGGCCGAGATCAAGGACGCGATGGCGCGTGCCTCGGTCGCGATCAGTGCCGACTATCGTGGACTGACCGTCGCCCAACTCACGGAGCTTCGCCGCGCGCTGCGCCCGGCGAACGTGGAAGTGAAGGTCGTTAAGAACACGCTAGCAGCGCTGGCAGCCAAGGAAGCGGGCCGGCCCGAGATGGCTGAGCTGCTTTCGGGGCCGACGGCGATTGCGCTCGGCTACGGCGACCCTGTTGCGCCGGTCAAGTTGCTCACGGAGCACCTGCGCGTGAAGCGCATGACGCTGGAGATCCACGGCGGGTGGCTGGAGGGCAAAGTGCTCTCGCGCCGCGAAGTGGAGAGCCTGGCAACGCTGCCCTCAAAAGAGCAGCTCATCGCCGACGTTGTGGGCAAGCTGCAGAGCCCGCTTTACAACTTCGCGGGCCTGTTGCAGGCCAGCATGCGCAACTTCGCGGGGCTCATCGAGTCTCGCGCCACCCAGCTCGAAGGCGCCGCATAGGCAGCCCGCGAGCACTACAGCCCCACACGGAACACGAGGTTTTACATGGCTAAGGTTGAAGACGCACTCGAAATCATCAAGACGATGACGCTCCTCGAACTCCGCGACCTGAACAAGGCGATCGAAGAAGAGTTCGGCATCACGGCGGCCGCGCCGATGATGATGGCTGCCGGTCCCGCCGCTGGCGGCGCCGCTGCTTCTAGCGAGCCCGAAGAAGAGAAGACGGAGTTCAACGTGACGTTGAAAAGCTTCGGCGAGAACAAGATCAACGTGATCAAGGCCGTCCGCGAAGTGGTCAGCGGCCTGGGCCTCAAGGAGGCCAAGGATCTTGTGGAAGCGGCCCCCGCGAAGGTGAAGGAAGGCATCGGCAAGGAAGAAGCCGAGTCCATCAAGGCCAAGCTGACGGAAGCCGGCGCAACGGTCGAAATCGACTAAATTCGCCTTTCTGGCGAGACGCAGGAAGCCCGGCTGTGCCGGGCTTCTTCGTATCCCGGAGCTTAGGCCAACCTGTGTGGCACCATCCCCGTAGTGACATCACGGTCGGAAATGGAAAAGTGGATCACCTCATCGCCGTCGAATCCTAGGGTAACGAGGATCGGCACAAGACTGGTGGGGCAGCCGGAGGGAAACGGTGGAATGCAGAACCTATTGTCCGCGGCGCCGCTTCACCTTTCAGGGGCTGATGAAGAGTCGTCACAACGCAGGCCGTCGACGCTAAATCGGCTCGGCTTTCCCCCGTTTAAGCTCCCAGAACGTCTCGGAGACCTCGGGAACGTCGATCTCGAGCTGGGCATCGATGCGCACCAACAGGTCTTCAATCTGCTCGGTGGTCATGTGGCGTTGGACGGCGAGTTCACCCGAGACCAACACGCTGTGCGAGCCAAGCTGCATGGTCAGCAGGCGGACGATGTCTCGGACCTCCGGGAAGGCGCGGACGCTGGCGGAGATGGCGATGCGGGTCTCGGGGCTGGCGGCGGCGCCCAGGAGCAGGCTACGCGATTGGAGGCCGAGCATGACAGCGACGAAGGCCAGCACAGCACCAATGCCGAGCGCCGCCACTCCGTCCCAATGCTCATTGCCAGTGAGTTCGGAGACGAGAAGCCCGAGGGCTGCAAGGGCCAGGCCAGTGAGCGCCGCGCTGTCTTCCCAGAAGACCGTCTTGGTGGTGAGATCTGGGGATTTGCGGATGTAGCGAAAGAAGCTCCACGAGCGTTTAGCCGCGCTCCGGCGCAGTTCGCGAACGGCGATCCCGAAGGAGACCGATTCGAACAGAAATGCCATGCCGAGGACGCCGAAGCCGATGGTTAGCTCAACGGCTGAACGGTGGTGGACGTCTTTCTGGGCGAGCGTGCGAACTCCTTCATAAACGGAAAAGGTGGCGCCCGCAACGAAGATGAAAATGGCTGCGAGGAACGACCAGAAGAAGCCTTCCTTGCCGTAGCCATGCGGGTGCTCTTCATCGGGCATCGCTTCGGAGAGCCGAAGCCCGAGGAGGAGGAATACCTGGTTGACCGTGTCGGCGGCGGAATGGCCGGCTTCGGCGAGGAGAGCGCCGCTGCCCGTGATCAAGCCGGCGGCCAGCTTGCCAACGGCGATTGCGAAGTTGGCCCCCATCGCCGCGAGTACGGTTGTCCTGCTCTCTTGTGCCACCGGCTAATCCTAACGGAAGGCGGCTGAAGGCTGGGCAGTCCGCCCTGCTTGGAGCTTGGCACGTTCCTGTAACAGCGGGTAAGGATTCCGTAACCGTTTGGGCAGAGGCGGCTGATAGCGTCTGTCTATGTCCGATTTTACGGATCTAGCCGCCTACTACGCCGCCCATTGGGCGCCTGGATCGATTGACCTCTCGACCTCCTCACCTCCGCCGGCCCCAATTCGGATTGACGGGGCTGAGTTTGATGGCTCATTCGTTCCACCAAGCGCTTCGCGGGCGCTTCGCGCGGCGATCGCCGCTCGGTACAGTACGCTCACACCCGAGGACATAGTGGTTTGCAGTGGTGCCTCCGAGGCGCTGGCGGCAGTGGCCTTTGCAACACTGCGGGCTGGTTCAACAGTCTGGGCGGAGCGCTCGACATACCCGAGCTTGCTGAACGCAGCGCGCCATTGCGGCGCGCAACTCGTTGCCCCTGGGTCTCCTGGCGAAGCACGGCTGGCCGTTCTAACCAACCCCTCTGTACCGTTTGGCGACATCCTAGACACCGGCGCCTTCATCGCGCGCGCCCTCGCCGCGGGCGCGGTGCCGATGGTAGACGAGGTGTATCGCGATCTGCATCTCGAAGGAGAACCGCCGCCCGCTGCGGCGGATATCCACCCACTGGCGGTCAGCGTTGGCGACCTGTCGAAGCCGCTTGGCCTCGGCGGCCTGCGCATCGGTTGGGTGGCGACGCGAGACCGCACCTTGCTTGGGAAAGTAGACCGCGAACTTCAGCTCCTCTCCGGGGGGCCTTCGAGCCTTTCGGTAGCGGCCGCGCTGCAGGCGCTGGAGACGTTCGATGATTCTGTCCAAGCAACGCTCGCCGTTGCAACTTCGAACAGCGCGGCCGTATACGCGGTGCTCGCTCGCCATGAATGGAGCGTGCGTAAGCCTCTGGCAGGCCTCACGGCGATCGCCACCCCGCCTTCGCGCATTTCCGATCTCGCGCTCAGCCAGCTTGAGGATGCGGGATATTTCCTGCTCCCCACATCGGTGTTCGACGTGCCGGGCAGCTTCCGCGTCTCGTTGCTCGCAGACCCCTCAAGCCTGGACCACGCACTTGGGTTGCTCACGAACGATCGAGCGACGGTTCCACATGGAACGGTGGTGGTGCTCACCAAAGCGCCGGGCAGCGGGCGCGCTAAGACCAGGTTGGCTGCAACGCTGGGCAGCGACGCCGCAGAGCGGCTGGCACGCGCATTCATCGCAGATACGCTGGCATTAGGAACGTCCACCAGCTGGGCCACCATTGTGGCGTTGGAGCCACCGGAGGCGGCGGCGGATCTGCGCGAGGTGGCGAGAGGAGCGAGATTCATACCGCAGGCCGCGGGCGACCTTGGGACGCGCATTTCGGATGCACTGGGAGCGGCATTGCGGGATGGCCCTGCTCTGTTAATTGGCTCGGATACTCCCGACCTGCCTACCTCTATCCTCAAGGAAGCGTTCGAAGCGTTGGAGACGCACGATGCGGTGCTGGGACCGGCGGTGGATGGCGGGTTCTATCTGCTTGGCCTTCGGGCGCCGATCGCGGACATGTTCGCGGGCGTTGAATGTAGCACGGGAAAGGTATTCGAACGGACGGCTCACAACATCGGGGCGGCCGGGCGAAGCTGCGCAATCCTCGCAGAGTGGCAGGACGTGGATGACGCGGAATCGCTCTCGTGCCTTGCTGTGCGACTTGCTGGCGCCGGGTCCGCCCCTGCTACACAGGCGGCGCTTGAATCTCTTTCAGGGGAGGCGCCGC
>JBBQGT010000111.1:0-10295 GCA_038323265.1 Tepidiformales bacterium | reverse complement strand
GACGAGGCGAACAACGGCCTGCTCACGGTTTTCGGGGCGTCCATGGGTGAACTGGCCCAGGAACGCAACGGGCGAGGAGCGTTCTTCGGCACGCTGCTGCCCGTGCTCGAGCCTGCGCTGCTCGCCTCAATGCCGCCTCAGCAGGGCCTGGGGCGTGCGGTCACGCTCGATTTTCTAACGGGCGAGAGCCTCATCGACCTCGAACAGCTCGTCGGGTGGTCTCGTGAGGCCATGCAGGCGGTGGGCGTCAGCCAGACGCCCAACTGCGTGAAGCTGGGGAGGGCGGCCTCAGGGCCAATGCCATTGCTTCGCCTTCCTCCCGCCGGTGTCTCCGAAATCACCCTCGAGCTCACACCGCCCGGCGCGGCAAGCGACGTCAGCGAGGTGACGGTGACCTGCGACGATGTCGAGGCGCGCCGCCGCCAACCGGCCATCGGCGCGACGACCGTCTCGTTCCCGGACCAGTTTCGCGTGCCCCTCGGAACCGCCGCCACGATCGTCTGCCGGGCCAAACCGGGACAGAAGATGGTGCCAGCGTGGGAGCGGGTGGATGCCACAAGCCAGCAGGTCACCGTCCGTTTTCAGGTCGAACCTTCCCCTGCCTCGATGGCTCGTGCCGAACCGGCGAGCGTGCGAGTCAACCTCCGCCTGGCTGATGGCACCCCGGCCTATGAGATGTCCGGCGCGCTGTACGACGAACTACAGTCACAATTCGGGCCAGCGCCGGGCGAGAACGTCACCCTCGCACACCACGAGACCGGGCCGGAGTTCGAGATCGCCGGCAACGGCCAGGCTGACCATCAGCGCGCCGCGCAGATCGCCGCGAAGTGGTCGGAACGGCTGAACCAAGAGTTCGCACCGCGAAATATCACTGCAGCCGCCTCGGGAGCGGGCGGAACGGCTGCGGGCGTGCGGCTTCGCCTTGCGGACGGCGTGACGGCGGAAGAACTCGCCGGACCCGCCGCCGGATTGTCTTTCGTCAACGTCCGCCCGCTCGGTGAGGCTCCGGATGCAACGCCGCCCCTCCGATACGCCGTGAGTACTGTGGACGGCCAGGAGGTGCGGCTTCCGCCCGGGTCGGCGAGCGTCGAACTCGATCTTCCGTGGGGATCGTGGTCAAAGGTCGTCAACGTCACGCCAACAGGCATGGTGGGGGTCGAACTGCCGGCGAAGGTGGGGTCGCCGCCGCTACGCGTTGGGCTCTCTGGCGAAAGCAGCTCTGGCGCCCGCCGAATCTTCGGCGCGGGGATGTGGGAAGCGGGTGCGCCGACTGGCTCAACGGTAGAGCCCAATGGCCGGAAGCGCGCGAAGTTGCGGCCGGTCGCCGCCCCCGAGAACGCAGCATGGGCACTCACTGCCCCCGGCACGGCGACCATGGTCAGCCTAGACGGGCCGATCCTGCTCCGCTTCCCCCTGTTCGGCAGCCGCAACTTCGCAGTCTCTCTCAGCCAAGGTCAACCGCGAGTCGAGCCTCTCTCGGACGTCCCGTCTCCCGAATGGGACCTCCTGGTGGGGTCGGGCCGGCTCGACGCACTCGATCCAGAACAGGCCGTCCAGCTGACGAACGACAAGTGGTTCGACGAACTGCTCGGCCTGGCTGGCGCGTACGCCATCTACGCCCAGCTTCGGCGGGACCCGGAACGCTTCCGCACCTACCTCGCGGTGGTCCTCAACAACCTTCGCACGCGCTTGAACCACCAAAGTCCGGACCTCCAGCTCCTAGAGCTCTCACTGCGCCCCGATGACCAGCGCGATGTGGAACTCGACCAACTCGCGCAGGCCGGCGCCGTCCCGCTCTTTCGCTGGGGCATTCCGCTCGCCCTGGACCGCCTGGGCCCATCGGTCGAACTGCGCGGACCGCGCCGAACGTGGGAGCGGCAACTCAGCGGGTACGACCGCGCCGTCTCCCCGTATTCAGCCTGGACCCTGATCGTGGGTGACGCGCCCTAGGTAGGCCTTGTCAGGCGAAGCGAAGGGTGCCCGTAGTACAGATACGCAAGCGCCGTCGCCGAAGGCGAATCTTCGCCAAACGCCCCGCGCTCTTCGCGCAACACCTCGGCCGGCGCCATTCCGGCGAACGCTTTTTCGTAGAACCGGCTGGCCACGCCGCGGGCCAGGGCGTCGTTGATCGACCACAGCGGCGCGATTACCCCGGACGCCCCCGCATACAGAAACGCCTCGGCCATGCCTGCGTAATCGCCCAGCAGCTTGCTTCCCGCGCCCACCTGGCAGGCGTTGAGGAATACGAACGGCGCCGCCTTCAACGCCAGGCCCTTCACCTGAAAGGGGTCGAGTGACGAGCCATCGACCAGCACGAGCCCGTCCGTCGTGCTGCGTGGGTCGTACACCCCGTGCACCGAAAAGTGCAGGAGGTCGGCCACCGGATCGCCGCCGAGGCAACGTAGAACCGCGCGCGGCTCGGCATCGACGGCGCTGCCGCCATAGCGCTGGCACAGGTCGGCTGCTTCGGCTTCCGCATCCAGCAGCCGGTCCCAACCTGGTTGGTCGTAGATCCCGGACACCACAGCCATCTTCCCGACGCTCACTTCAAGGGGTGCGGGCAGCCTGGGACGCCGTTGGGCCAACACCCAACGTCCGACTGAAGCCTGTGCTCCAAGGAAGCGCGAGTCGACGGCCGTGGAACCTGGCGCTTCGTCGACGATTGCCAGCTCCCAGGGAACGTAAGGCTCCTCCGACAAAATGAAGATGGTCGGCGGGCGCGATGCGCCTTGCGCCAGTGTTGCAACGGCTCTCAGCAGGCTCCAGAACTCAGCCGGCATCTTGTCTGCGATCGTGAGGCCTACCCCTGTCAGATAGGCGTGCAGTCCCGCGTTGCCTTCGTGTACCGAGATGCCAGTGATAAGTTGGCGGACGAAACTCTCCGGCTCGTCGCCGATGTCGGTGACCACGGGCTCGTCCGGAAGGTCGATCTCCGCATGTGGCGAATCGAACGTCCACATCAACTTGCCGCCGGAATCGGACGCTGCCTTCTGGATGCGCACGGTTAGATCGGCGGCCGTGGCAGCGAGGGGAATCGCGATCTCCACGCCCTCTCCGTCCACGGTGGCGGGCGCAGCAGCCTCGGCGAGCGCCGCCGTCCGCACCACTGCTACGGCACGCACCGCCAGGCCCATAGTGTGCCCGTTCACCGAGAAGACCGCCTGCACCGCTCCGGCGACCACGTGCCGCTCCTGTGCGTCTGGCGTCAGGTGAAGCCTCACCGACGGGTACGGCGCGTCCGCGGTCACCGCCAGCGCGTTCCGCCACGACTCCCCAGCGGCCAGCGTGAAGCCATCGGCAACCAACTGGATGGTCAGCACATAGTCCCCAACGCTCGTCGGAGGTCGCACCAGTTCGCCGCCGCTCACTCCTTCCTGCCGCTCGGCCGCAAGCCCCACTTCCAACTCGAAGGGCTGAGCGGCGACCACTACCTCCGGGCATTTGAGCAGTGCAAAGGACGAACGTGGCGGGTCGGACTGCTCATCGCTTCCAGCCGCGGCGGTCGTCTCGGGTGGGGCGGCATCCGGGATGCGTCTGCTACTCCTGGTGGTCGGCCGCGGCTCGTGGGCAACCTCGGGGGGCTCGGACCGCGCGGCAGTCCGCCTGGGCGCTAGGCGGTCGCCCGGCGGCGGAAGCGCTCTGGAATCCGGAACGTCGGCGCCCACAGTAACGCCCGATGCGGCGGTGGGCTGGGTTGTCGAGCGGTCCGGGAGCGACGAGTTCGGGGGTGTGATTGGCGGCCGGGCGGCCGCATCGCCAGCGGCCCGGCCGGCTTTTGACCCTTGCTCCGAAACTCGGGACTCAGAATCACCCTTCCCGCCGAGCATGCGCATTCCGGCCTGCAGAAGCCCGCCGATTGCCACTGGCGGCGTCGTCCAACCGGTCACCCATGCCGGCGTGATTGGAGTAGCTCCGAACTGCTGGGCGAGCACGCATGCGCCCAGGCCCGTCGGGATGCCACCCAACAGCGCCCACTTGAATCCGCCCTTGCGCTGCAGTCCTCGCACGATGCCAAAAACTTGCAAGGCAAGCCCGGCCAGCAAAACCAGGGTAGCGCCGGCCCCTGCAACGGTCGTAAATGGGTTGCCCTTCACCTTGATCCATGCGGTGAGTTCGCAGCCGCCACTGGTCGATACCGTTGCCTTGTGCAGTCCAACGCTCAATGCGCTGGCACTGGCGGCGTCCGCTGTCCCAGCCCACGACGCCCCGGGCTTGGGCACGCGGTCGCCGATTGGGTGCAGCGTTCGCTTCACTGGCCCGGCCTCAATTTGCACCGAGACTGTGCCCACCTGGCCCGGTACGAGCAGCCGAAGTTCGATCGGCTGGCCGGGGTCGACCGTGATGGCGTCGCTCGCACTGCCGTGCTCACTGATGTCGTCTCCGTTGATCGTGGCGGCGCATCCCGCCTGCGCCAACGCACCGGAGGAGCCCTGCACAACCACCGGGACCACCAGTGCAACCGCCAGCAAAAGCCTTCTCATTCGAATACGCTCCTGTGTGCCGCACCATCGACATCAGCGAGTATGCCCGTGGCGTCAAGTTTTCGACATCTCGCCCTGTCACGAAACGTCCGCCGTAGCCATTTTTGAGCGATGCTGTTTACACTGCCCAGCGCCCGTAACTGTTCCTCCCGGCCAGGTAAGCGGGTGAACCTGCGCCCGTCCCGTCAAACACGCCCCACGTGACCACGCCCCCGTCACCCGCCCGTCAGCTTTAGGAGTGACGCAGTGACTGAAATCCCCAGAGTCTGCTTCGACAGAATTCTCCCGCACGAGTTGCTGCGCGCCGCGCCGCCGGCTGGTGGCCGGACTCGTGCCGCACTCCAGATCAGCAAGCGCTGGCCCGTGGGTTCAACCGTCAGAGCCCGGTTCCTTGGCGGAACGCCCGCCCAACAGGCCATCGTTCGCCAGTTCGCCCCCGAATGGACGCGCTACGCCAACCTGCGGCTCGAATTCACCACGTCGCCCCAGGCCGAAGTGCGCATCTCCTTCGCGGATGATGGCTCGTGGTCCTACATCGGGACGGACTGCCTCGGCTTCCCTTCAAATCGCGCGACCATGAACTACGGCTGGCTGGACCAGGGAGTGGTGCTCCATGAATTTGGCCACGCTCTTGGCCTCATCCACGAGCACCAGAACCCCGTCGGCGGCATCCAATGGAACAAATCCGTGGTCTACCAGGATCTTGGCGGCCCACCCAACAACTGGCCGCCTGAAACGGTGGACAACAACATGTTCGCCACTTACAGCGTGGACCAGATCAACGGCACGTCGCTCGATCCAAAGTCCATCATGCTCTACAGCTTTCCCGCGGCCTGGACCCTCACAGGCTTTTCCACCGAGGAGAACAAGGTCCTTTCGAGTATCGATAAGGACTTCATCTCCAGCCGCGGCGCCTACCCGGGACGAGCCGCCGGACCAGCGACTCTCAACGTGAACGGCGCAGCCATCCAGGGCGATGTCGGCGTTCCGGGCGAGGAAGACCTCTACCGCTTCGTAGCGGACAAGGCTGCGAAATACACGATCGAAACCTCCGGCGGGACGGACGTGGTGATGAAACTGTTTGGGCCCGAAAGCCAAACCACCCTGGTCGCCGAAGACGACGACAGTGGGCCAGGAGTGAACTCACGCATCGCCCAAGCGCTTCAGGCGGGAACGTACTTCGTGCAGATCCGACACTACAACACCGCGCGAGGAACCGGAAAGTACGGGCTAAGCGTCACTCGCTGATTCCGCTCCGAATGAAAACAGGGGGCACAGCCCGGTTGCTATCGCGAGTTCACCTCGCTACGCTTGCCCGCAAAACCGCCGGGCAGCGCGAGCCACATCGTGCAGATTAAGCCCGGTTCAGCCAGACGCCATGCGTGGGGGCGATTCAATTGACACTTACCGCCAGGGCCTTGCTGGACATGTCGCAGCCGCAACTGGACGAGCTCTTTCGCGCCAGCGGTGCAGGCGTGATTCCAGTCGGCGACACTGTCGGCACGGTCGTTTTCAGACCGGGCGGCGGCATCGCGGAAGTAGCGGCGCCGCTGTCGAGCGTGCTCGCGTGGCAGGGAAAAGTCTTCGACCCCGCTTCTCGAACGCTTCGCAACAAAATTACGCCCCTGGGCATCGAGGCGATCAAGGCGAAAGTCTACGAGGCGCCTAGCTGGTTTGACGACCAGCCGTGCATAGTCCTCGATTACTCCAAGACATCGTTTGTGGCCCGCATGGTCCGTGACGAGATTCGTGAAGTCTCGCCTGGCCTCTACCTCGGAATCGTCTTCCTTTCTCGAAAGAAGACGATTAACTTCGCTCTGAGGGCCAACGGCTCAAAGAGCTCATCGCGCTGGCAACTCGCAAAAGCGCGGCTCGACAAGCTCCTAGGCCGCGGCAACAGGTGAGGCGCTAACAATGGCCACCACGCACCAGGTGGCCATCACCATCGTGGCGCCGATTGTGCCCGCCTCGCTCGAACGCTTGCAGGCCACGCTCGTCGAAATGTCGGCGAATCCCGGGACAAGCATTTTGCCGTTCTCTCAATTTAACGGCGTGCACTTCGCGCGGTTAGTGATAATCCCGCCAATTGCAGGCGCGGCCACAAGGTCTCGCTCGTCCCTCGCGTTTCTCCTCGATTGTGACGCTCCCGAACGGGAGCGGCTGCGCCAGCTCGTGACCACTGCCGGAGAGGGGCTGGACGCCGTCCTCGGATGCTGCGAAGGCTATCCCGCAGTAGGCGCTCGCAGTGGACGCTCGCGCATGGCCTACCTCCGCTCGCACTTGCGCCCGCTCGCCGCCTGCTACGTGAACACCATCGGCCGGCCCCTTAAGCAGATCCAGCAAGAGGCCACCCTGCGCCTGGAGTTGGAACAGTTCCTCGACGGCAAAAAGAACGCGTGGTCCGGCAAGCCTGCGACCTCCGTCCGAGGCGACATCCTCGCGTTCGTCCAGGGCCGGCAGGATCTTCGCTGGGCGTTGCAGCCTGCCCCGAAACCGTCGCTGTTTTGGCGCGTGGGAGAATGGCTGCATCTTGCGCGCGGCTTGTTAATCGTCTTAGCCGCTGTCCCTTTCGCCTTGATGGCCGCGCCTTTCGTGATCGTCGCCCTCCGCCGGCGCGAGCTCAGCGACGCCGCCGACCGCCTGATACCCGAAGACTCCCACGTCGAAGAACTCGCCGCCGTCGAAGACCTGCTGCCACAGAACCAGTTCACGGCAATCGGTGAGGTCAAGCCTGGCCGCTTTCGCCAACTGGTCGCACGGACGGTGCTCTGGCTCGTCAACCTGGGCACCCGCCACATTTACAATCGCGGCGTCCTCACCGGCGTGAAGTCCATCCACGCCGCGCGCTGGGTGTTCCTTGATGATTACCGCCAGATGGTCTTCTCCAGCAATTACGATGGCAGCCTCGAAAACTATATGGACGACTTCATCGACAAGGTGTCGTGGGGGCTCAATGCCGTGTTCAGCAACGGGGTGGGCTATCCACGCACCAACTGGCTGGTTCGTGAGGGCGCCACCGACGAGCAGGCGTTTAAGTCGTACATTCGCACCAGGCAAAAGCTCTCCGAGGTTTGGTACACGGCTTACGGCCAACTGACCACGTTGAACATCGCCAACAACGCGCGAATCAGGGCGGGCCTGCACGGTCAACTGACCGAAGCGGCGGCCGCCGCCTGGCTGCGAACGCTCTAGCGGGGGAAGGGGGAATCCATGGAAAAGCTCGACCTTTCGGATATCCAGGGGCTGGTCGCTCGCGGATACGGCAAGCTCAGGGCTGCACGGTTCCTCCTCTTGCGCACCGAAGACCCTGGTCTCGCCCGCTCCTGGCTGGCCGGCCTGGCCCCTACGATCACTCCTTCCGACGAGGATCCACGGGAGACCGCTATCCACATCGCTTTCACCACAACCGGGCTGCGCGCCCTGGGGCTCCCCGAGGAAGCGATGAGCGGCTTCTCCAACGAATTTCGCGAGGGCATGACCACGCCCCACCGCCAGCGCATCCTCGGCGACGCGGGCGAAAACGACCCTGCCTCATGGCGCTGGGGTGGCCCGGACAACGCCCGAGTCGACGCGGTGCTGATGCTCTACGCCGTGAATGAAGACGCACTCGCCGCGCTGCTGGGCACTCACGCCGAGGCGCTCGAGGCCGCCAAAATCGAGGTCGTCACGCCGCTCCATACCACCGACATCGGCAACGGCGAACACTTCGGTTTCCGAGACGGAATTTCGCAGCCCACCGTTGAGGGCATGGGCCGCGATGGTCCCTCTCCCTCAGTCATCAAGCCGGGCGAATTCGTCCTGGGCTACAAGAATGAATACGGCTTGCTTACCGACCGGCCCCTCGTCCCGCCCGCCAGCGACCCCGGCGGACTGCTCGCCAAGGACTCGGGCGGCTCAAAGTCCAGGGACTTCGGGCGAAATGGCACATACTTGGTCATCCGGACGATCGAACAAAACGTGCCGCGCTTCTGGCAGTCTCTCGATGGACTCTCAAGGGGGCCGCAGAACGAACCGGATGCCGCTGCCCGTTTGCGCCTCGGGGCGAAGATGGTGGGCCGCTGGCCGGGCGGCGCGCCGCTCGCCCTATCACCTGACCACGATGACCCGGCCCTCTCGACAGCGAACGCCTTCGGCTATCACCCAGGGGACGCGGAGGGGCTACGCTGCCCCGTCGGGGCGCACGTGCGCCGCACGAATCCGCGGGACTCCCTCGATCCGAACCCCGGCAGCCAGGCTTCGCTCAGGCTGAACAGGCGCCACCGGATCCTCCGCCGAGGCCGTGCCTACGGCCCGCCAATCAGCGTGGAGGACGCCATCAGCGGCAACGATGCGGGAGAAGAACGTGGTCTGCACTTCATCTGCCTTGCGGCAAACATCGCGCGCCAGTTCGAGTTCATCCAACACACCTGGGCCAACAACCCGAAGTTCGACGGCCTCTACGACGAGGTCGATCCCCTGATGGGGCCGCGCGGCCCACGCGGGGCGACGTTCGCCATGCCCGCCAATCCCGTGCGCGAACGGGTCCAGGGCCTCCCGGAGTTCGTCACCACTCGCGGCGGCGCCTACTTTTTCCTTCCGGGAACCAGCGCTTTGCGCTACCTCGCCTCGCTCTCCTAGGCGTCCGATTCCTCTGCGTTGCGCGAGCCGTTGCCGCCCTGCATCGCAAGCGCCAGCAGTGTGTTAAGCCCCGAGATAGCGACGATTAGCTGCCCGGTGCGCTTCGGCACCAACCCTGAGCGCGCCGCAACTATGGCTGCGGCGAGGTCTGACGCGTGAATCAGCGGCGCCGCGCGGACGGCGCGCGAACGCGTGGAACCCGCCCGCCGCAGAAGATCAAGCGCGATGAGCACGGTGCGCACACCGAACATCCGGAAGGCGTAGTGCGCCACCGGGGGCACGTCCCGTTCGTCGTCGAAGCGTTTGGTGAGAATCTGTGGCGCGACCAACGCCAGCACTCCGTTGACCAGCCTGATGAGCGCCAGCGACACGCGTGCAGTGGTGCGAACTCTGTTCAGCAATGGCTTGCTCCTCACTTTCGGATCACTCGTCCGTGGGGTTGAATAATCCGCGGTTCAATCGAACGTTTCGTTGCCCGTCGGTTCGATGTGTGGCGTCTGGTTCTCCGTCTGCCGCAGCCTGGCGAGTTCGGAATACATTCTGCGCCGCGCCCGGCTCTGATTTCCAAGCGGACGATGCTCGGCGACGCAATGCCAGGGGTTGTACGACAGGTTGTGTGCAAAGGCGCTCTGCGCGGGCGAATCGAATTGCTGTTTCGGGATCCGCAAAATCGCCACCGGTACCCAGGGCGAAAGCCGCACAGGCCAGCGCACTGCCGCGTTCTCAATTGGCATGCGGTGTGCGTCCGTTTGCACCTGCACCAGGATGTCCAGTTCGACGTCACGTTCTCCGAGCGTGGCGATCATCGCATCTCGCAGGTAGTTGTCCGGCGGGCGGCGAGGAATGCGCGGAATCTTCGTTCGCGTCTTCGCACGGGGCCGGAAGGAGTACATCATCGCCTGCCCCTCCCCCAGGAGGTACGGAACGCAGCTCCAGTACTGGGCTTCAAGCGGATTCGCCTGCGTCTGGTTCCACCAACTCTGCATCAGTAGGTCCAGGATGTGCGTGCCTCGCGGGCGAATAAAGTACAGCGCCGGCGTGCCGCGCAGGATCTCCGCCTGCAGGTCAGCGTTCACCATGATGTTTGGCGTCACGAATGTCGGCGTGCACACCGCGATCAGGTCCTGCGTGCCCGATTCATCGTCCAGCAATTTCGGGCCAGGCACGCCCATCAGTTTGATCGCGCAACTCACGAAC
>JBBQGT010000110.1:0-10397 GCA_038323265.1 Tepidiformales bacterium | reverse complement strand
TGCTGGTTGGCCGTCTGCGCGGTGACGGTTCGAAGCGTCCGCTGATGCTCTGCAACCACACGGACGTCGTCCCGGTGGAGCCTCAGTACTGGGAAATGCCGGCGTTCGAAGGGGTGATCAAGGACGGACGCGTGTACGGCCGGGGCGCTGTCGATATGAAGGGTTGCGGCGTCATGCAGCTCATCGCCTTCCTCCTGCTCAAACGGCAGGGTATTCCCCTCGCTCGCGATGTCGTCTTCTGCGCCGTGCCCGACGAAGAAGCGGGCAGCGAGTACGGCATGGTTTGGCTCTGCGAACACCGCCCGGATGTCGTGGACGTCGAATTCGAACTGAGCGAAGGCGGCGGCGGCACCAGCCGTTTTGGCGGCCAGGATGCCAAGCTCTTCACCGTCGCCACCAACGAAAAAGACATCTGCTGGCTCAGGCTCACTGCCGTTGGCACGCCGGGCCACGGCAGTCGCCCTCACTATGACAACTCCGCCGTCCACCTTGTCAAAGCGCTCAACCGTCTCGCCGATTGGGACCGTCCCCTCACTTTCACGCCAGACACCACCGCTTATATCCAGCGCCTCGCCGATGCCGGCCTGATGCCCGGCCTGGAGGATCGCGCGCTGCTCGAAGAACGCATCCGCCGCGGCCCCGAGTTCCACGCCATGTTTATCAACACACTCAATATCACCATGCTCAACGCCGGCATCAAGGCGAACGTCATCCCTGCGAAGAGCGAGGCCGTTGTCGATTGCCGCCTCCTTCCAGGCCAGACCAAGTCCGATTGGATTCGCCAGGTCAAAGAGCGCATCGCCGATGACCGCATCGAGGTCGAGCTCTACTCGCCAGACCAGGGCGAGCCAAAACCCGTCCCCTGGGATACTGAGCTCTTTCAGACCATCCAGTCGGTCGTCAACGAGGCCATGGAAGACGCCGTTATTGTCCCCGGGATGACTGTCGGCGGCACCGATAACCGCTTTCTGCGCGAACGCGGGATACCGGCGTACGGCTTCATTCCCTGCCTCCTCAGCCCGGAAGAGCGTGCCGGCTTCCACGGCAACAACGAATTCATGACCATCGAAAACCTCCAGATGGGCTGCGAACTCATGTACGAAATCGTCCGTCGCATGGTTAGTGCCAACGTTTAGCGATTCGTCCCGTGGCCTCCCAGCGTATGCTCCGAGGCTGCGAGGCCTTCGCCGCGCAGGAGGTTGAGATGGCAGTTCTCGGTCCGGATTCGAGCGTTGACGAGGTAACGGCGGTGCTCGAGCGCGACGGCTACGCCATCGTTCAGGGAGCATTGAGCCCGGACGAAGTGAAGGCCACGCGCGACGAAATCCGGCGCGTCCTCGCCCTCACCCCGCGCGGCCGCAACAACTTCGAAGGGTTCGAAACGCAGCGCGTCTACGCCCTCTTCGCCAAGACCCGTGTCTTCGATGGTCCGGCAATGCATCCGCTGGTCCTCGGCGTGCTCGATCGTGTCCTCGGCAGCTTCCAGTTGAGCGCCCCACAGGCCATCCAGATCGGCCCGGGCGAAACGGCGCAGCCTCTGCACCGTGACGACGGCGTCTACCCAATCGCCCGGCCGCATCACGAACTGATCGTCAACACCATGTGGGCGCTGGACGATTTCACGGAGGCAAACGGCGCGACGCACGTCGTAGCCGGCAGCCATCGCTGGCAGGACGAACGCCCAGACGACACCACGCCGACGCGTCGCGCTGTCATGCCTGCGGGCTCGTTGATGTTCTTCGTCGGCGACGTCTTTCACGGCGGCGGCGCGAATACTACGGACCGCCCGAGGCTCGGGGTCATCCTCGAATACGTCGCGAGTTGGCTGCGGCAGCAAGAGAACCAGTACCTGGCCGTGCCCAAAGCCACCGTCCGCGAACTGCCGCAGCGCTTGCAGGAACTGCTCGGCTACAACGTCCACGGCAACCTCGTGGGCAATGTGGATGGCCGGCACCCGTTGAAGTCGCTGGTCGAGTGATGCATGAGCCCTGCGCGGCGGTGACAGTCGCTGCGTCAGGGTTCAAACTGCTCCCACTAACCAAACTTTGAAACGGGAACAACCATGTACGAGCAGATCCTGACCGAGCAACGTGGACGCGTGCGCATCCTCACGCTCAACCGGCCCGAGCGGCTGAACGCCTGGAACGAAGTGCTCCACACCGAACTGCGCGACGCCATCGAAAAGGCGAACGCCGATGGCGATGTGGGCGCGCTCGTGTTCACTGGCGCCGGTCGGGCGTACTGCTCGGGCGCGGACGTTGGCGGCTGGGCGAATCAGATCCAGTCCGGTGGGGCGCGTGCGTCGGCCACTGCTGGCGAGGACAACTGGAACGTCTTTTTGCAGCGCATGCCGAAGCCCACGATCGCCGCGATCAACGGTGTAGCAGTGGGAGTGGGCATCACGCACGCCCTGCCCATGGACATTCGCATCGCCAGTGACGCCGCTCGCTTCGGCTTCTTCTTCGTGAAGATGGGGCTAGTGCCGGAACTCGCCAGTTCGTACTACCTCTCGCAGCTTGTGGGCACCGGACGGGCGATCGAATGGTGCCTGACGGCGCGATTGGTTGGCGCCGCCGAGGCCAAGGAATCGGGCCTCGTAAGCGAAGTAGTAGCGCCGGAACAGTTGCTCACCCGCGCGGTCGAAATCGGCGAACTGATCGCCGCTCAGCCGCCGCAGGCCGTCGCGCGGGTGAAGGCGATGTTCGCCCGCAACGCCACAAATAGCGACGTCAACGCCGTGATGGCCATCGAAAACGCGGCGAACGCCGATGCGCGCAAAGGCAACGAGCACACCGAAGCCGTCGCCGCCTTCATGGAAAAGCGCCCCGCGCGCTTCTAGGTTCGAGCCATCGATCGGGCCGGCGCGCACAACGGTCCGCTGGCGGCGTACACTTGCGCCACTTTCCCATCGAGGTGCAGCAATGGCCCAGGCAACGATCAACGGCGTCAACCTTTTCTACGACGAGGACGGTTCAGGTGAGCCGGTCCTGATTCATCATGGCTACACCGGTTCCCACTACACCTGGGACGACGTGCTGCCTCACCTGTCGGACAAGTACCGCGTGTTCCGCATGGATTGCCGCGGCACGGTAGACAGCGGCCACCCGGCGGACGGCCACACGATCGAGCAGTACGCCGCCGATGTCGTCGGCATGGCGGACCACCTCGGCCTCGAAAAGTTCACCTACGTTGGCCACAGCATGGGCGGCGTCATCGGTTATGAACTGGGGCTGTCGCACCAGGACCGGCTGAACAAGCTTGTGCTCGTTGCCCCGGCGCCCGCCGACGGTGTGGTCGCGCCGCCTGAAATGCACGCTCGGGGCCGCGCACTACGCATGGCCAGGGATGTGACGACCATGGTGCGCGAGAGCATGGCGCTATCGCCCCGCCCACGCTCGCAAGCATGGTTCGAAGAGGACGCGGAACGCCGCCAGAAAATCTCCGACGCGCACTACGACCAGTCCTGGGACGCGCTCTGCACCTACCACAAGGGCGATCGCCTCGGCGAAATCACCGTGCCGACGCTGATGATCGCCGGCGCGGCAGACAGCCTGCTGACCTCGAACCTGGCGGACTTCCCGCGGCTTGGCAACGCCACGCTGCACGTCTTCAGCCGCGTCGGCCACGGCGTCCCTACTGAGGTGCCAGAAGAGTTGGCGAAAGTCATCGCGGACTTCGTGGAGCATGGCGTAGTCACAGCGGCCACACTCCAGGCCGGCCTACGGGAGATGGCCGCCGCGCGCTAATATGCGCGAACGTCTCGCCCCGTTTCAAAACCAAACTCACCCTACGAGCCGAGTTCGCTAAACGGCGCTCAAACGTGCGGGGCGGGTTGCGTCGCCTTGGCGGCACACCCACTTGATATGAAGCAGGCCCAGGACGTATAGTCACGGCAATCCGATCAGGAGGCGCGACGCGCTATGGCCTGCATTGCTTACCATCTGTCCACGTTTCGCCCTCGGCTTAATGCGCCTATCAGCGGCCGCAGCAGGGTGCCCATCGGAGCCTGATTTTACATAACGTATCAGTGCAAGCCGTGGGCCACATCAATCGCCCCACGGCTTTTCTGTTTCCGTCACACGGATTCATACAGCGAAGCGCCGAGGGGGTTACCCCGGCGCTTTGTTCTGTTTCGTTGCGCCGCACCCGAGGGAGGGACCCGATGGGCGCTCAATCCGCTTTTGAAGCCGTCGCAGCCAGCACTATGAAAGAGGAACCTATGTCCGCCACCGCAGTCGCCGAACCATCCGAAGCTCGTCCCGCCGTCCGGCCGCTTTCCGATGTCCTCGCCGTCGAAGTGAACGACGTGACGAAGGTCTTCGCCACCCGGCCGGGCCTCTTCAGCCGCAAGAAGGTCGCGAAGCGCATCGTCGCCGTCGACCACATTACGCTCACCGTGCATCGCGGCGAGATCTTCGGCGTTCTCGGCCCAAATGGCACCGGCAAGAGCACGCTCATCCGCCTGATGTCGACGCTCCTCCTGCCCGACACCGGCAGTGTCCGCATCTTTGGCCTGGACGTAGAAAAGGACGAAGCGCAGGTCAAGCGCCTTATCAACCGCGTCTCCGTGGAGGCCAGCTTCTTCAAGAAGCTTTCGCCCATGGAGAACCTGATGTACGGCGCTCGCCTCTACTCCGTCGACCCGCACATCGCCCGCAAGCGGATCATCGAAATCCTCGTCAGCCTGGGGCTGGAAGACCGCTCCATCTGGTCGCCGATGGAAGATATGTCGCGCGGGATGCAGCAGAAGGTGGCGATCGCCCGTGCCTTCCTCACCTCGCCTGTGCTCTTGCTCCTTGACGAACCGACCACAGGCCTCGACCCACACTCCAAGCGCGAAGTGCAGGCCGCCATCCGCGATATCCGCGAAAAGCACGATGCCACCGTCCTCCTCAGCACTCACGACATGCAGGAAGCCGACGAACTCTGCGACCGCATCGCCATCGTCGATACGGGGCGGGTCGTGGCGCTCGACACCCCGGCAGCCCTCAAGGCGCTCGTGCGCGAAGAAGGCAAGCCCGAACCGACACTCGAAGACGTCTTCCTCAAGCTGACGGGCAAGAAGTTGGAAGACGCAGATAAGGAAACGCCGTGACCCTCGCCGCACCAATCCAAGAGCTGCGCGCCAGCTACGCGTTCGTCGAACGCAACGTCAACCTCGTCAAACGCTACTGGGGCTGGGAGGTGGTGTGGGTGATGTACACCATCGCCAACTCCCTTGCAGTCGTCTTCATCGCCCAGGGCGTCAACTCCGCCGTCGATCAACCCGTCCTCACAGCCGACAAAGAACAGGAGCTGATCCTCTTTCTGGCTATCGGCGCGCTCGTTTGGCACTACCTCGCGGTGGTGTTCGAAACGGTGAGCGACATGATTACCTGGGAGCGTTGGGAAGGGACGATCGAGTACACCTTCATGGCGCCCGTCCGGCGCAGTACGCACATGGTGGGCACGGCCCTCTTCTCGCTGGTCTACGGGCTGCTGCACACGGCCATCGTGCTCGTCGTCATCGTCCTCGTGTTCCACGTGGACATGTCCAACGCGAACTACGTTTCAGCCACATTGGTGTTGGTCATCGGCAGCCTCAGCCTCGTGGGCATCGGGATCATGGGGGCGGTCTTGCCGCTCCTCTTCCCGGAGAAGGGCTCGCAGATGACTCACGTCATCCAGGCCGCGTTGGTGCTCGTCTCGGGCGTCTACATCCGCGCCGAGCAGATGCCAGAACCGCTGGCCACAATGTCCATCTTCTCGCCGGCCACCTACATCATCCAGGGCATCCGCGGCGCTCTCACCTCGGGCGAAGGCGTCACGGATCTCTGGAGGACGATGCTCGGGCTGTTCATCGCCGGCATGGTCCTCATCCCCGTCGGGGTTTACGTTTTTTCACTGGGCGAACGCTACGCCAAACGCACTGGCCGCCTGAAGCGAAACGGGTAACGAGAGTGCTTAGTGCTTAGTCGCATTGCGGCTCTGCCTCGCAATTCGGGTCGCGAGTAGCGGAATACTAAGCACTAAGCACTTTCCTGTTCCGCTACCGCATCCCCCAGGCGACCGCGTTCCGCAACATCCGCTGGAACTCGGGTGTCTCCCAGGTTGTCCGCACGTATGCGGGCGTCTTGCCTTCCGGGTCTACGGACTTGTCCACGAACGGCTGACTGTTCGTCGCCGGTGAGTGGCAGTGACCGAGCGCGATGTACACCACTTCCCCCTCGCCCACGTCCTGCGCGTAGCCAAGCACACGAGTCTTGCCATCGGCCAGCAGCGCAGTGTCCTTTTCGTAGCGAAAGCCGAAGCCCGGTGGCGAAACGTCCGGCCCGAGTTCGGCCGTCAGCAGCACACTCGATGTCTCGGGCGTTTGCACCTCGATCATGTACGGCTCATCGATCACCGTGAACGGCGCGCCGATGTCCTTCATGACCGGGTGGTCCGATTCCGGGACATCTACCTGGAACTTGCGCACCGGTGGGTGGTTGATGAAGAAGCCGCCAAGCGCGCGGTGGTGGTCTGTCTTCACCATCGTCCGTTGGCGCGTCCCTTCGATGCGCGCGGCCTTACCGCCGCTGGTGCCGTGGAGCCCCAGCCAACGCCCGCCGCCGGCCATCCAGCGCTTCACCACCGTCGCCTGCTCATCAGTCAGGATCGGCCCGGCGACGTAGGTGATCAGCAGCCGGCTCAGCGGCAGCCACTTTTCGATGTCCGCGAAGTCGCCAGCCGAGGTGGCGCGGATTTCCGACTCGGCCAGCATCTCGAGCAGCCGCAAGCGGGCGTAATCGTGGTCGTGGCCAGCGGCAGCGCCGGGCGGAAACCCGCCAGCGACGAGGTGGGCTCGCAATGGTAGATCGGTCACGGTGCGTCTCCTCTGTGCCCGCGAGTCTACGCCGTTGGCCAATTGGAGGACGAGCGTTCCTAGGGCAGCTTCAGCACATCCCCAACCTGCAATCGAGTGCAGTCGTCCTCGGACTTGTTGTTGGCCGTCAACAACTGCTGAAGCGTGATGTTGTTCGCTGTCGCGATCGCCCCGCAGGTGTCACCGGACTTAACGGTCACGGTCTTCGCCGCCCCGCCGGGAGTGGCCGAGCCGGCAACCGTGGTGCGGGTCTGACCCGGTGCGAGCGTCGCCGTGGCGGCCCCGGGTGCCGTAGTGCCCGGGGTTTGCGTCTGCACTGGTGCGTTGGTTGGCGCACCGCCCGCCTTTGCCGTCTGAGAAGCCTTCTCGGCCGCGCGGGTCGCCACCACGTCCGCCGAGGAGAGATTCGAATCATCGCCGCCCCCGCCGACAAGGTTGTTGATCGCGAACGCTAGCGCGATCACGATCACCGCCAGCGCGAACAGGCCGATTGTGGCCACGGGCATGCTCACTCCGCCGGTCCGCGGGCGCGGCCCGAGTGCTCCCTGGCCCTGCTGCCGTTTGCCGCCCCGTACCGTAGGTCCGCTAGGTGCTCCGCTAGGCCCCGGTTCCAATGGGCGCCGCGAGGCTGGCCGTTGGCCCGCCTGGGGGCCGCGCACGGTCTCGCCCTCATCTACAGGACGCGATGGCGCGCCTGTGGTGAAGGCGCCAGCGGCGCCGGCGCCCGCTGCCGCCGCAGGTATTGTCTTTGGCACGCCTTCGCCCAAATACACAGGGCAGGTGACGTGGTTTGCGCCAAGGCAGTAAGTCTCCTGGTGCGGAGACGCTATGCGTGTCGGATTGGGGAGCCGGTAGCACCGGTGCGCTTCGGTCGCATACGTTGCGTGAGAGTCCGCGTCATCCGCGAGCCCGAGGTAGGGGCATACGGCCGAAAAGTCTTCCTGAGTCACAAGAACTCCTGTCCACAGGGCTGGTCCACCGCCATGCGTATGGTGACACGGGATGCCTGAACAGGGAACAGCAAGCTCAAACGCCCTTCCAAACAAATGTCCGTTTCACGCCGTCCGCCGGTGATCGCTCGACTTCACCAAATTCGTAAGAAAACATCTTGACAGCGAATGCTAATATCCGTCATTCGAATCAGGCGGTTCAAATTGACCACGATAGAACTCGACGTCCCGAAGATGGAAGCGTTCGGTGGCCAGATGGCCGGGATGCTCAACTCCGCAATGCTCGCAATCATGACCAGCATCGGCCATCGAACCAGGCTGTTCGACGCCATGGCGGAACTTCCGCCTTCAAGCAGCGCCCAGATAGCAGCGGCTGCCGGATTGAATGAACGCTACGTGCGCGAGTGGTTGGGCGCGATGGTGGCCGGGAAGGTAATCGAGTACGAGCCAGCCTCCGCTACGTACGTGCTCCCAGCGGAACATTCCGCATCGCTTACACGCGCCGCTGGTCCGGGTAACCTGGCGTCATACGCCCAGTTCATCGCGCTCATCGGAAACGTTGAAGACGAACTGTCGGCTTGCTTCCGAGACGGCGGCGGTGTGCCCTATTCCCGCTTCCCCAAGTTCCAGCAGCTCATGGCCGAAGCGAGCGCCCAGATCTACGACGCGACACTCGTTAATAGGACGCTGCCTATTGTCCCCGGCCTTGTGGAGAAGCTGAATGCGGGGATCGATGTTGCCGATATCGGCTGCGGGAGCGGTCATGCGATCAACATCATGGCCAAGGCCTTCCCGAACAGCCGCTTCACGGGCATCGATTTCTCGGAAGAGGGCATAGGCGCCGGTCGCGCCGAGGCGAGCGCCCAGGGGTTGAGCAACGCGTCGTTCGAACTTCAGGACGCGGCTAATCTGAATGGTCCGGCTCGCTGGGACTTCATCACCACCTTCGATTCGGTGCATGACCAGGCGCGTCCAGACCGCATGCTGGCGGGCATCTCCGCTTCGATTCGTCCCGGCGGCACGTATCTCTGCGTCGACGTTGCTGCCTCGAGCAACCTCGAAGACACCGTCGGGCATCCGCTAGGCCCGTTCATGTACGGGATTTCGACGGCTCACTGCATGACCGTCTCGCTAGCCTTGGATGGCATGGGCCTCGGCGCGATGTGGGGCGAACAGAAGGCTCGTTCGATGTTGGCGGAGGCAGGATTTACGCACGTCGAAGTGTGCCGCATCGAGGACGACATCGAGAATAACTACTACGTCGCCACGAAAGAGTAGTTTCAGCCGCGCGCCGCAACCCGCCCACTCGGTCAGTACCCTCAACCCGCTTCCGCGGCCTACGCTGGTAGGCGATGGGAATGGGTGGGCACAACGGCAACTGGATAGAGCGGCGTAAGGCGCGCCCCCAACGCCCGATTTGGCCAACGCTTAAGCGGGCGCTTCTCCTTCACCGGACGCACCTTGGCATGGTCGGCCTGCTGATGACCACCATCAGCGTGGCCGCCGTGGCCGGGCTCGCCCCTCCTTTGCTCGTCCAGCGGATCATCGATGACGCCGTGAACCCGGTGAAGGGCTTCGACGGGTCGCTCCTCAACGTCCTCATCCTGCTCATGCTCGGCTTCGTCCTCCTTGGGGCGGTGACCGACGTCTCCCAGACCTATCTGAGCAACTCCATCGGCCAGGCCGTCATGTTCGACCTGCGCCGCGCCCTGTACCGCCACCTTAGCGGCATGTCGCTGCGCTGGTTCACGGCCAACCGCACGGGTGAGGTGCTTTCACGCGTCAGCAACGACGTGGGCGCGGTCCAGGGAGTGGTGAGCGATACACTCGGCGGGCTCGTCGGCAACCTGATCACTGCCGGCTCCACCTTCGCCCTAATGCTTTATTTGGACTGGCGGCTCGCGCTCTTCTCGGTCGCCTTCCTGCCCCTCTTCATGTACCCCGCGAAACGCGTCGGCAGCATTCAACGCGACCTGATCTCCGAATCTCAGGAAGAGCTGGCCCTAATGAACGGCCAGATGCAAGAGACGCTTTCGGTCAGCGGAGCCCTGCTCGTCAAGACCTTCGGACGTCAGGCGGACGAGATTGAGCGCTTCGAAGAAAAGGCGATGCGCATCCGCACGCTCAACATCCGCCGCGCCATGGTCGGGCGAGGGTTCGGCGTGGTCGTTGGGCTCTTCGGGGCGATTACGCCCGCCGTTGTCTATTGGTACGGCGGCCACCGCATCATTGGCAGCGAGGCGTCGCTCGGCACCGTTGTCGCTTCGGCTGGTCTCCTTGGGCGGCTCTTCTCGCCGATCTCGCAGCTGCTGAACCTGAACGTCACCGTCCTCAGTTCGCTAGCACTCTTCGAACGGCTCTTCGACTATTTGGACCTCGAACACGAAATCGCCGACAAGCCCGGTGCCATGGCCCTCGAAAACGTGCAGGGCGATGTGCGCTTCGAGGACGTCAGCTTTAGCTACACCGCAGACGGAAAGACGCTCCAGCGCGTCTCGTTCGAAGTCCCGCGGGGGCAGTTCGCCGCGCTTGTTGGCCACTCGGGCGCCGGCAAGACCACGGTCGCCTACCTCGTGCCGCGCCTCTACGACGTGAACGAAGGG
>JBBQGT010000109.1:0-10523 GCA_038323265.1 Tepidiformales bacterium | reverse complement strand
GGGCGCCTCCACCTGGCGGATCGTTTCGCGGCACATCCTGCCAGGCGTCATGCCGCTCTTCATCGTTGGGCTTTCGGCCTCGATGGCCGGCATTGCTGGCTCGGAAGTGGCGCTCAGTTACCTTGGCCTCGGGATCGACCCTCCGGGAGCGAGCTTCGGGAACCTGATCAGCGATGCCGGCTTTGTGCGAACCTTCGAGCAGTACCCACATCTCTTGATCGCCTCGTCGCTTCCCGTCGTTTTCTTTTTTTACTCGTGGAACTTGTTGGGAGACGCGCTGGTAGATCTCTTCGAACCGCGCACCCACACACAGAGATAGCGGGGCGTAATTGACACTAGACCGCGGGTGCGGCGAGTGGGGCGCGGTTTGCTATACTCGAATCGGAGGACTTTGATAGCCCTGTGAAGGTAACCCTCGAACGGCTCCCGGAGAGCCGTGTGCAGCTCCAGATCGAAGTTGAAGCCGAGCGCGTCGAGAAGTCGGTGGACGCCGCGTACCGCAGGCTTGCGCCGAAGGCGCGCGTCCCTGGCTTCCGCCCGGGCAAGGCGCCCCGCGCTATGACCGAGAAGTACATCGGCCGTGAACGGCTGATGAACGACGCCATTGAAAAACTGATTCCCGACGTCTACAACGAGGCGATCGAGACCGAAGACGTGGACGCCATCGCCCAGCCGGAGCTAGATGGCATCGAGTTGGATCCCGTGCGTCTCAAGTTCATCGTCCCCGTTCGGCCATCCGTCGAGCTTGGCGAATACAAGGCCGGTGTCCGTGTTGAAAAAGCCGCCGTCGAAGTGACGGATGAGATGCTCAACGAGCAGATCCTGCTGCTCCGTCGCCGAAACGCCATCCAGGCGCCCGTTGAGCGGCCCATCCAATGGGACGACGTCATCACCGGCGACGTTTCCGGCAGCGTGGAAGGCGATGCGTTCGTTGAGGACACCGACGCCGAGTTCCCCCTGCGTGAAGGCGTGGTGCTCTTCGTCCCTGGCTTGGCCGAAGGCTTCATCGGCATGAGTAAGGGCGAGTCGAAAGACCTCGAACTGACGATGCCCGAAGACTTCCGCGTGGAGCGTTTGGCGGGCAAGCCGGCGCAGTTCCACATCGCCATCAAGGAAGTAAAGGAAGAACAGCTCCCGGACGAGGACGATGATTTCGCCCAGTCCGTAAATAGCGAGGAGTTCTCTACGCTGGAGGCGCTCAAGGAGCGCATCCGCAAAGACATCACTGAGCAACTCGAACAGCAAGCGACGGCGAAGCTCCAACAGGAGGCTGTCGACCAACTGGTCGATGGCGCCACGCTGGAATATCCGCGCGTCCTCGTCGAACGCGAGATTGACCACCTGGTGCGTGACAGTGTGGGGAATGACCAGCAACAGTACGTCGCATACCTGCAGCGAATCGGGCGCTCGGAAGCAGACTACCGCGAAACCTTGCGCGAGGTTGCGGATGTGCGCGTGAAACGATCTTTGACCCTAAATCAGCTCGCAGAGACTGAAGGGATCGACGTAACAGCCGATGAGATAGAAGAGGAGCTCGACACGCTCGTAGCTCCCATGGGTGACGACGCCTCCCGCTTCAGGGATATGTTCGCCACCGAGGAGGGTGTCTCCACTATCCGCCGCAACCTGATGTCCCGAAAGACGCTGGAACGTCTTACAGCGATCGCCAGCGGCGAACGAGAGGAGCAACCCGCATGATTGAGCGTCCCAACGCTATCCACCCGCTTGTCCAGGCCGTCATCCCCACCGTTATCGAAAGCGGTCCGCGCTCAGAGCGGGCATTCGACATCTTCTCCCTGCTGCTCAAGGAGCGGATCGTCTTCCTCGGCACGCCGATCGATGACCAGATAGCGAACCTGATCGTGGCCCAACTGCTCTTCTTGCAACGTGAGGACCCGGAGCGCGACATCAGCATGTACATCCACTCTCCAGGTGGCGTCATCACCGCCGGACTGGCGATTTACGACACGATGCAGCTCATTGAGCCGGCCGTCTCCACCATCGCCGTGGGCCAGACCGCCTCTATGGCCACCGTCCTCCTCTGCGCGGGCGCACCCGGCAAGCGCTACGCGCTGCCGAACGCCACGGTACATATGCATCAGGCCCTCGGCGGAGCGCGGGGTCAGGCTTCCGATATTGAGATTGCGGCGAAGGAGATCCTTCGCAACAACGAGATCATCCGCAACATCATCGCCAAGCACAGCGGGCAGCCAGTGGAGCGGATCACCAAAGACTTCGACCGTGACTTCTACCTTGATGCCCAAGGCGCTAAGGACTACGGCCTTGTCGATGAGCTACTGGCGAAGCGCGAAGACGCGCCGAAAAATTAGACACAGGGGGAAACCGCTTTGGCAGGAAATCGCACCAATCGCGTTCAATACCACTGCTCGTTTTGCGGGAAAAACCAGGATCAGGTCCGACGGCTTATCGCTGGGCCTGGGGCGGTGTACATCTGCGATGAATGCGTAGACCTTTGTCGCGAGATCATTGACGAAGAAACCGGATCGGCCGCCACGCCGGCCACGGCCAAGGGCGTCGGCGGATCGGCCCAGCGGGTCCCTCCACCGAAGGTCATCTATGATCACCTTGAGGAGTATGTCATTGGCCAGGAGCAGGCCAAGAAGGTGCTCTCCGTGGCGGTCTACAACCACTACAAGCGCATCGGCGCAGCCATTGAAAACGACATTGAGCTGGAGAAGTCCAACATCCTTCTGGTTGGTCCGACCGGCGTTGGCAAGACGTATCTCGCCAAGACTCTCGCCAAGATGCTCGACGTGCCGTTCTCCATCGCCGACGCCACCGCTCTCACCGAAGCTGGCTACGTTGGCGAAGATGTGGAGAACATCCTCCTCCACCTCATCCAGGCGGCGGACTTCGATATCGCCAAGGCCGAGCGTGGAATCATCTACATCGACGAGATCGACAAGATTTCGCGCAAGAGCGACAACCCCAGCATCACGCGGGACGTTTCGGGCGAAGGCGTCCAGCAGGCGCTGCTCAAGATCATCGAAGGCTGCATTGCCAATGTGCCGCCGCAAGGCGGGCGCAAGCATCCCCATCAGGACTTCCTCCAGATCAACACCGCGAACATCCTCTTCATCTGCGGCGGGGCGTTCGAAGGCCTTGAGACACACATCGAAAAACGCCTGACCCGCGACCACGTGCGTATCGGCTTCCAGGCTGACCGCGCGTTCCGTGGTACCCAACTGGACCAACTCCTGACCCACGTCACGCACGACGACTTGCTCGAGTTCGGCCTCATCCCCGAATTCGTCGGGCGCCTGCCGATGGTTGTGGGCCTCTCATCGCTCGATGCGCCGTCGCTCGTGCGTATCCTCACGGAGCCCAAGAACGCGCTGATCAAGCAGTATCAGCGCTACTTCGCGATGGACGGCGTCGAGCTTGTCTTCACCGATGACGCCCTAAAAGCGGTCGCCGAGACGGCCATCAAGCATAAGACCGGCGCCCGCGGCCTCCGCACGGTGCTCGAAGAGTGCCTGATGGAAGTGATGTACGACATTCCCGGCCGGACCGACGTACGCAAGTGTGTGGTCAACGCTGAATCCGTCACGAAAGGCACGCGACCGCTGCTTCTCACCCGCGGCGGTCAGCCGATTGACGTGACAGTCATTCCGTCGGCCGTCGATATCGCGCGGCCAGAGAGCGCATAGCGCGACGCGACCGGCTCATTGGACATCTGAAACGAGGGCGTCGCGAGAGGCCCTCGTTTCGCGTGCGTTGCGGGCAGTGCGTGGCCGGTATACTGACCCCACATCACCGAAGGAGCTGCGCCATGCTTAGCTACGTCGATCGAATCCAGATTGTGGTCCCGGACCGCGAAGCCGCGGTGAGCAAGTGGGAGACGATCTTCGGCGCCGTCAAGATCGGCGAAGGCGGCTCGCGCTTCTTGAATTCGCACCGCACGACTGTGCAGGCGGGAACCAGTCTCTTCGAGTTCCTGCAGCCCGCTGGCCCGGGGCCGGTCCAGGAGTGGGCCGACAAGTGGGGCCAGGGCCTCTACGGCGTGGGATTCGCCACCAAAGACATCGGCGCCATGAGCCGCCACTTCGATTCCCAGGCAGTCCGCACAGTCGATGAACAAGGCGTCCTCTACCTGGAGGCCGGCCAGACGCACGGCATGCCCACGATGGTCGTCGAAGAGGAGCAGCGCGAACCGGTCGGCGCCATCCGCTCCATCTACGAAGTCACGAACCCCGTGACCGACTGGCAGGACACAGCGGCGCTCTACACAAGGATCTTTGGGCTCGACCCGGTGATGTATTCCCCGATCGAAAGCAAGCTCTACGGTTACAAGGGCACGCTGACGCTCTTCAACCCGCCGGAACGGCTGGACCGCGTGGAGATTACGCAAACGTGGGGCGATGAAGCGATGGACCGCTTCTACAAGAAACGCGGCCCGTCGCTCTATATGTGCTACGTGGAGACCGATGACGTGCCAGCGCTCGCCCAACGCCTGCGTGACGCCAACGCACGATTCACCGATAGCGAAGACCGCCCGCCGGAGACTGGCCTGTTTATCCATCCCACCACGCTGTACGGGATGCTCATGGGCGTCAGCCGCACGAACTATGCGTGGGTCTGGAGCGGACGGCCAGAATTGGCCGGGCCGGGCGCACTGGAGAGCTATCAGGCGCATTGAGATTCGCTCGCCTCAACGGGACAGCAGCACTCCGCCGGCGACCGCCACGAAGCCCACAACGGCGACGATGATCTGCGGGTCGGTGAACATGATCTGATCCGGCGCGTCGGTGCTGCGCGGCCCGTTGAGCAGAAACAGGTAGCGAAAAAGGGCGAAAGCCACGAACGGGATGGTCAATGCCATCCGTCCGTCCTCCGGCACGTTTCGCGATTCGATGGTGTAAAGGGCGTAGCTCACGAGCGCCGTGGCCGCGCTGATCGTCAACAGTTGGCCAAGTAGTTCCCCCGGGTAACCAGCAAGCGATGGACGGTGGAGCGATGCCTCGGCGCCCAGCTGGCGGTATTCTGCCCAGCGTTTGCTCACCGCGAAGAAAAGCGCCGCGAAGCTCGAACAAACATAGAGCCAGGGGCTGATCTGGACGTCGATAGCGGCAGCGCCGCCAACTGCGCGAGCCACTACGCCCGTGCAGAGAATGATGATGTCCAGCACTGCCACCGATTTAAGCCCACTCGAATAGGCGATCATCACCACGGCGTAGCCTGCCAGCACCGCACCGCTCGCCGTATCCAGCCAGAACGCGAGAGGCGTTGCGACAGCGACGAGAACGGTCGCGGTGATCGCCGCGACGCGCGGCGAAACTTCGCCCGCCGCAATCGGGCGGAAGCGCTTGCGAGGGTGCTGACGGTCCAGGTCAACGTCCAGGATGTCGTTCAACAGGTAGATGGCGCTGGAGACGAGGCACCAGAGACCGAACAGCGCGCACGTTCGCCATAGCAGCGGCCACCAACTGTTCGCATCGCTGAATCGCCAGGCATCGCCTGCGGAAAAAACGAGAGCGGCAAAAACGATGCCGTTCTTCGGCCATTGGTACGGGCGCATCGCCACGAGCAGCGAGAGCGCCGGATTCCGCTTGCCGCTCGCCTCTCTCATTCCGGCGACCGGGTCACCGTGGCCCACTGGCCGTTCACGGCTGAAACCAGCTCACCGGTTGCGACGGGGAAGACAGCATTTCCAGCCCCGGCCGCCGCCCACACGTTTTCGAAGCGCCTCAAGCTGTCGTCCACCACCACGTCGCTGGGGTTCAGTTGGCCCACCGGCGAGACGCCGCCGACTGGGTAACCGGTGTGTCCGAGCACCTCATCCGGGGTGCCCATCTTCAGCTTCTTGCGGCCCACCCCGATCAGCTGAGCCAGCAGCGCCGTATCTACCTGGCGGTCGCCTGCGGCCAGCACAACCGTTGGCCGTCCATCGGCGAAGAAGAAGAGCGTCTTCACGATCTGGCCGAGTTCGCAGCCGCAAGCGTTCGCGGCGTCCTGTGCGGTCCGCGTGCTGCCTTCCATTTCGGTCACCTCGCCGGGGAGGCCAAGTTCGCGGAGGGCGGCGCGCACACGATCCTGGGGAGACACGGCGCTAGCGTACAGGGGCGGCGGCGTAAGGCCTAAGGAGAACCCGTCAGATTCGGGGCGGATATGAATGCTCGACCTGCTACCGTTCCAACGTGACGAAATTGCGCGCAGACGTGTTGATGGTGAAAAAAGGCCTGGCCGAAAGTCGTGAGGCCGCCCAGCGCCTGATCATGGCCGGCCGTGCGCGCGTTGGCACACTCACGCTTGTGAAGGCCGCCACGTTGCTCGCCGAAGACGCGCAAATCGTGATCACGGAACCGGAGCGTTTCGTCAGCCGCGGCGGCCTGAAGCTCGATGCCGCGCTCGACCAGTTCGGGGTGGACGTTCGCGCTCTGGCCTGCATGGACCTCGGCGCTTCCACCGGCGGGTTCACGGATTGTTTGTTACAGCGCGGTGCCGCTAGCGTGCTCGCGGTTGACGTCGGCCGGGCACAGCTGCATTCGAAGCTGCGCGACGACCCGCGCGTGACGCTGCTCGAAGGCACGAACGCGCGCGATCTCCCCGAGGTTGGCCCGATCGCCTTCTTCGTCGCCGATCTCTCGTTTATTTCGCTGCGAAAGGTGTTGCCAGCGGTCGCCGGGCGGTTGGCGCGCAATACTCCCGGAGTGGTGCTGCTGAAGCCGCAGTTCGAAGCTGGCCCCGCCGCCGTGCCGCGCGGCGGCGTAATCAAGGACTCACGCGTCCACCAGCACGTTTGCGACGAATTTGTCGCGTGGGCGACGGGCGACGCGTGGACGATCTGTGGCATCATTGCGTCGCCAATTCGCGGGGGCGATGGCAATGTGGAGTTCCTTGTGCATCTGATTACCCCAGTCGGCGAACAACCATGCTGAAGCGGGCCGTGCTCGTTCACCACCCCTCAAGCGAGGGCGCGGCGGTGTTCGCCAACCAGCTCTCGTTGGAGCTTGGCCGGCAGGGCGTGGACGCCGTGGTTGCAGATGCCTGGGGCGATATCAGCGACTGCAACGTTGAGGGTGCCGGGCTTGTGATCTGCATCGGCGGCGATGGCACGGTACTGCGTGCCGCGCGCATCACGGTGCCTCACCGCGTGCCCATCCTCGGCGTAAACATGGGCCGCCTTGGATTCCTGACGGATATGAGCCCGCGAGACTGTTTCAATCACGTCGAGAGGATCGTGGCGGAGGATTGGCGGCTTGAGGAGCGAATGATGGTGCGCGGTGAAGTGGCCGATGGCCAGCGCGCGCCCGTGGCGATCTATCACGGCCTAAACGACATCGTGATCAGCCGCCAATCGCCCGGACGGCCGATCTACGTCGAAGTGCGCGTCGATCGCGCTCGCCTCGCTCTCTACCGTTGTGACGGCATCATCGTTTCCACGCCCACGGGCAGCACCGGCTATTCGCTTGCCGCGGGAGGACCGATTCTTGCGCCCACCGAACATCACCTGGTGATGACGCCCGTCTCGGCTCACCTCGCGATGGGGCGCTCGCTCGTCCTCCAACCGGATTCAGTGGTCGATATGGAAGTGACCTCGGACCACGGCGCCATCGTCAGCGTCGATGGCCAGGAAGACGTACCCGTGAGCACCGGCGTGCGCGTGAGTGTGCGGGCTAGCGAGCACGCGACGCGTTTCGTCCGCTTCCGCGAAGCGTCCTCGTTCTACTCGGACCTCGCTGAGAAGCTCGAGTTCCAGATGTCGAGCACCATGAATCAGCAGCGTGCTTGAACGGGTCCACATAACGGATTTTGCGGTCGCCCGCTCCGTGCTCATCGAGCCGGGGCCCGGACTCAATGTTTTCACGGGTGAGACGGGCGCTGGCAAATCGCTGGTGGTGGATGCGCTTGTCTTTCTGTTTGGCGGACGGCGCGGCCGCGAAGTGATCGCCACCGGTGCGGAGCGGGCGACGGTCGCCGCCACGCTCTTGCTTGGCGCACGGCGGGTGACGGTGGAACGCACGATCGCCAACAGCGGGCGGGCCTACGCTCGAATCGATGGAGATGCCGCTACCGTTGAACAGTTGCGCGCACTCGCCGACGGCCTAATCGACATCCATGGACAGTCCGAGCAACTGGCGATCCTCCGCCCGGCCGTGCAGCTGAGCGTGCTCGATGCGTTCGCCGGCCTGCACCGTGACCGCGATACAGTCGGCCAACTTGTTCGCTCTCTGCGCGAAGTCCGCGGGGAAATTCGCACGCTGGCAACGGACGCACGCGAACGGGAGCGGCTTGTAGACCAGCTTCGCTTCGAGACCGAAGAAATCGCCTCGGCTGAACTTGAACAGGGCGAAGACGACGTCCTGCGCGTGGAGCAGGCGCGCCTCGGCGGGGCGCGGCGGTTGATCGAAGACGCCGCGCGGGCCCTTGATGCACTGGACGGCGCGGCCTGGGGTGAGGCCGTGGAGGCGGTGCGCGGCATCGGTGCGCGAGACGCCTCTGCTTTGGACCTGCTCGCCCTCGCTGAGAGCGTGGAGGCGACCGTCACCGACCTGGCACGCGACTTGCGGCGCTACCGCGACGCAATCGAGGAGGATCCCGAGCGTCTGGCAGTGGTGCAGGAACGGCTAGACCGCATGGCGCGGCTCTGCCGCAAATACGGCGAAACGCTGCCCGAGGTCATCGCCTACGGTCAGGCGAGCGCGGAACGGCTGGCGGTGCTCACCGGCGCCGAGTTCTCGCTCGAAGCCCTGGAAGCCAGGGAGACGGACCTGTTGACACGGCTCGCAGATTCCGCTTCCGAACTCTCGCGGGCTCGACGGGCGCGCGCCGGCGACCTCGTGCGTGCAATCGCCTCTGAGCTCGAGCATCTCGGCATGGGCGAGGCCACGCTCTCTGTGGGCTTCGCCTGCGAGGACGACGCCGAAGGCCCGCCCGCCTCGCTGCCGGACTACGAGATCGTCCTCACGAGCTCCCCGCTCGCTGGTGAGGGAGAAGTCCATCCGCGGGCCTTCAATGAGACCGGCATCGATCGTGTGGAGTTTCTCGCGTCCTTCAATCCAGGCGAATCCCCACGCCCGCTCTCGGCCGTCGCCAGCGGCGGCGAGACGTCGCGTTTCCTCCTGGCTCTGACGACCGTGCTCGGCAACGCCAGCGAGGCGCGCCTGGAGGTGCTTGATGAGGTGGATGAAGGCGTGGGAGGCCGGGCGGGCGCACTTGTCGGCGAAGCGCTGTTGCGGCTCGCTGGGCGCCATCAGGTGCTCTGCGTCACGCATCTGCCTCAGGTCGCAGCTTTCGGCGAGCGCCATTTCGTCGTTTCGAAAACGACCGACGGCGGACGCACGTCCTCGGCGGTGACTGTGGTGAGCGGAAACGAGCGCGTGCGGGAATTGGCCGCGATGTTCGGCGGCGTAAGCGCGGCGAACGTTGCGGCCGCCGAGGACCTGTTACGCGGCGCTGACCGCTAAGCGCCAGCTATAATCGCCTCGATGACGCTTTACGTGGCCTACTTCAAGTTCAAGCCCGGCACGAACGTGCTGCAAGGGCTGGAAGCGTTCGAACGGCGGAAAACCTTCGAACACCCGGAGCACGCCACGGTCCTGGGCGAGTACTGGGTGAACGCCCCCGAGGACCAGCCACAGGTCGTCGTTGTCTGGGAGGCCGAAAACGAAGGCCCAGGCGACTACTACGATGCGGCCTGGGGCGACCTGTTCGACATCATTATTGCGCAGGCCACAGAGCCCGTCTCCGAGATTCCGGACGACATAGGCGAGACGCTGAAGTCGCGGATGTGATGTCAAGAAGCCCGGCGCAACGAGCGCCCGGCTTCCACGACTCGGGTCTGTGTGGGCGGCTAACGGCCCTTGAAGTTTGGCTCCCGGCGCTCGGCAAACGAAGAGAGGCCTTCTTTAAAGTCCTCGCTCTGGAAGAGCGGCAGAAGCTGCAGGTAGATGTGATCGACCGCCGCTTCGAAGCTCTCTTCCATTCCGAGGCGCATCATGCGCTTGGTGGATTGCACGCTGAGCGGTGCGTTGTTCGCAATCTGCGTGGCCACCTTCTTCGCTTCGGTCATCAGGTCGTCGTGTTTGACCACGCGGTTGACGAGGCCCAGTTCGAGCGAACGGTTGGCGTCCAACACGTCGCCCAGAAAGGCCACCTCGGCCGCTTTCGCCCAACCAAGCAGGCGTGGCAGGTACCAACAGCCGCCGCTCTCCGGCAGCACGCCGCGCTTTGCGAAGACGGCGCCCATCTTGGCGTGCTCACTGGCGATGCGGATGTCGCATCCCAGCGCGAGGTCCATCCCGTATCCCGCCGCCGGCCCGTTCAATGCACAAACGATTGGCTTATCCATGCGGTTGATGACGATCGGCGGCGAATTGTGCAGGTCGAACAGGTTGTAGCCGCGAGAGCCAACCGTGTCTTCGCCCGAGTTTTGCGCCTTCAGATCCAGGCCAGCGCAGAAGCCACGCCCCGCGCCGGTGAGGATGACTACGCGTACGCTGCTATCGATATTCGCCGCCTGCAATGCGGTCGAGAGGTTGCCGAGCATCGGGCCGCTGATC
>JBBQGT010000108.1:0-10647 GCA_038323265.1 Tepidiformales bacterium | reverse complement strand
GATCTTCAACGCCATCGCCGATGGCCCCGCAACCATCGAACGCATGCTCGATTCGGAGGACGTGCGCTCCACGGCCCGCTGCCTTTCGGCGCTCGGCGTGGAAATCGACTGGCCCGAACATTCGAGCACCGCGCGCATCAGCGGAAAAGGCCTGCACGGCCTCTTCGAAAGCGACGACGTGCTGGACTGCGGCAACAGCGGGACGACGATGCGCCTCCTCGCGGGACTGCTCAGCGGCCACCCGCTCCTCAGCATTCTCACTGGCGACGCGATGCTTCGGCGCCGCCCAATGGCACGCATCATCGGTCCTTTGCGCCGCATGGGGGCACACATCAACGCCCGCACCGGAGACACGCAGGCGCCGATCGTCATCAAGGGCGGCGGGCTCACGGGCATCGATTTCCGCAGCACCGTCGCAAGCGCCCAGGTGAAATCCGCTGTTCTCCTCGCTGGCCTCTACGCCGAGGGCGAGACCCGGGTGACCGAGCCAGCCCAATCCCGCGACCACACCGAACGAATGCTCGCCTCGATGGGCGCACCGCTCAGCACGGACGAGGGCAGTGTGAGCATTTCGGCCGCCCAGCGGCTCGCCCCGCTCTCCCTCCGCGTCCCGGGCGACATTTCGAGCGCCGCCCCGTGGCTCGTCCTCGGCGCCTGCCACCCGGACGCTGAGATCATCATCCAGGGAGTGAACACCAACCCCACGCGTACAGGCTTGCTTGATATCATGCGAGCCATGGGCGCCCAGATCGAAACCCTGGAAGAGCGCACCAGCGGGGGCGAACCGGTGGCCGATATCATCGTCCGCACCTCCAGACTCACGGGCACCACGGTCAGCGGCGGCCTCATCCCACGGGCGATCGATGAGCTCCCGCTCGTCGCCCTGATGGCTTGCTTCGCGGAAGGCGAAACCGTCATCAAAGATGCCTCGGAACTGGTCGTGAAGGAATCCAACCGCGTCGAGTCGACGGTCCAGGCGCTCTCGCGCGTAGGCGCGAGGATCACGGGTCACGACGACGGGTTCGTCATCCATGGGCCGGTAGCCGGCATGCACGGCGGGCGCATCGATGCCCTGGGCGACCACCGCATCGGTATGCTCGGCGCCGTCGCAGGAGCATTGGCGGACGGACAGACGCGCATCGACAACGGCGCCGTCGAGGTCTCCTACCCGGCTTTCTGGGTCGATCTCGCGGGCGCTTCTGGTTCCGGTTCGTCGTGAACAAGAAGCCGGTCGTCATCGTCCTCCACGGCCCCGCTGGCGCGGGAAAAGACAGCGTGATCGAAAAGCTAACCGCGCGAACGGGCGTAAAGCGCGCGACCAGCGCGACCACTCGAAAGCCGCGCAAAGGCGAAAAGCACGAACGCGATTACTTCTTCCTCAGCCGCGATGAATTCGAACTGGGCGTTAAGAACGGGGACTTCGTGGAGTACGCCACCGTGTATGACGACTACAAAGGCGTCTACGGCCGTGAGGTGACCCGGCTGATGGATGCCTGTGAAGACATGATCATCCGTACGGACGTCCAGGGCGCACGCACCTGGCGCGAAAAGCTTGACGGTGCGGTCTTCATTTTTCTCATGGCCGAAGACCGCGAGACGTTGCGCGAGCGGCTGATCGGCCGTGAGAGCGAAACGGTCGACTCTTTGGACCGCCGTCTCGCCGAGATCGACGAAGAGATCGCCGACATGAAAAACAACGACTACATCGTCCATAACCGCCACGGCGCCCTCGACGCGGCAGTCGAAGAGATCGAAGCGATCATCGAGCGCGAACGCCAGAATCCCCGGCGGCCCGTGCCCCGCCTCCGTGCAACTAGCTGATGGCAATGTTCAGGACTGCCCTCGCACCGTAGGATCGCCCCTCACCACCAGTGGAGGCGGCGAATGGACCCGGCGTTCGGCAAACTCTTTAGCCTTGAGGGCAAAACGGCCCTCGTCACCGGCGGATCAAGTGGGCTTGGCGTCGCTTTTGCGCGCGGCTTGGCGCGGGCGGGCGCCAACGTCGTGGTCACCGCCCGTCGCCAGCAATTAATCGACGAGACGGCTGCCATGCTCCGCGGCTACAACGTAAAGGCCAGTGCCTTCGCGGCAGATATCACAGACGACGCCCAGTTCGAAGGCGTATTTGCAAAAACTGTCGCAGAGTACGGCCAGATCGACATCCTCGTGAACAACGCCGGATACACGGACCGCTCGGGGCTACGCCACGACCTCGGCACGATGAAGCGCATGCGGTCAGTCATCGAACTGGACCTGGTGGCGACCGTGAATGGCTGCCGCCTGGCGGGCGAGCAGATGCTCAAGCAGGAGAGCCGAGGAACGATCATCAACGTCAGCTCCATCCTCGGGAAGGTGGGCAGTGAGTTCCGCGCGGCCGCCTATCACGCAGCCAAGGGCGGTGTGGATGCCCTTACCCGCGTGCTGGCGATCGAATACGCCCGCGAAGGCATCCGCGTGAACGCCATTGCGCCGTCGTACTTCGATGGCACCGAGTTGATGGACAAAGTCTTCGAATCGGCACCGGCCACGCGCGAATACTCGATTTCGCGCACACCGATGGGCCGCCTCGGGCAGCCGGAAGACCTCGAAGGCGCCGTCGTCTTCCTCGCCTCCGATGCCGCGCGCTTCATCACCGGCCACATCCTCTACGTCGACGGCGGCTGGACGGCTGGCGGCGGCTACCATCAGCTCCCGCCGATGTGGGAGAGCGAGCCGGGCCATCAGCTAATGGCGTAGGCGAGGTACCCGGTCGCAGCCACATCATCGGCTTCGCCAGTCCGTGAACCGCGCCTAGACCGCTGCGGCTGCACCCTTACTTGCGCCCGTGATTTCCGCCATCAGTTCAAGTGCCTGGGGCTGTGTTGCCTGCACGAGCATCGTGCTCACGCCCGCGTCCTCCCACGCCCTGAACCGCTCGCGGATGCGCGCTTCCGGCCCAACCAGCGACATCTCGTCGCAGAGCTCGTCGGGGACAGCGTCCGTCGCCTCCTGCTTGCGGCCCGCGAGGTACAACTCTTGGATGCGCGCGGCAGCCTCAACGTACCCGTACTTCACGGCCATCTCGTTGTGGAAGTTCTTGTCCTTCGCGCCCATCCCGCCCATGTAGAGCGCAAGGTTTGGCTTCATTGCCGCCAGCAGCGCTTTTACGTCATCACCGACCGCCACAGTGCAGCCGGCGGCGATGTCGAAGTCCTTCATCGATTTCCCGTTCCCTGCACGCTTGAAGCCTTCGTCGAGCGCGGGCTGGAAGAGATGCATCTGCTTCGGCGAGAACCAGATCGGCAGCCAGCCATCGGCCAGTTCTGCGGTGTTCCGGATGTTCACCGGGCCCATCGTCGCCAGGTAGACCGGCAACTGGCGGCCATGAAGGATGCTCTTCAGCGGCTTTCCCAGCCCAGTCGCGCCCGGGCCCTTGTACGGCAACTGGTACTCGGTGCCGTCGTACGCCACGGGCTCATCGCGCGCCCAAATCTTGCGCAGAATTTCGACGTATTCGCGGGTGCGCGCAGCCGGTTTGCCGTAGGGGACGCCGTGCCAGCCCTCAACCACCTGCGGCCCCGAAAGCCCGAGCCCCACCAGCGCCCGCCCGCCCGAGAGCGCATCTAGCGTGGACATCGTCATCGCACACATCGCTGGCGTGCGGCCCGGGATCTGCATGATGCCGGTGCCGAGCTTGATCCGGGTTGTCTTGGCAGCCAGGTAGGCGAGCGGAGTGACGGCGTCCGATCCGTACGCCTCTGCCGTCCAAACGGAGTCGTAGCCCATCCGCTCAACGTTCAGCACCAGTTCCAGGGGAAGGCGCATCTGCGCGCCCGAATAGCCAATGTTGATCGCCAGCTTCATCTGCCCACCTCGCCCGCCCATTCTAGCGTGAGCTGTCCCAATCGCGAGATGCGGCGAGCGCTAGCCTAAGCTAAGCGACAAATCGGTAGCCCTTACCGCGGATTGTTTGAATCTGGTCCGCGGTCCCTAAAACATCGCGCAGCTTGCGCCGCAGATTGCTGACATGTGCGCGGACGAGGGTGCTGGCGCCTGCCGCATCGTGGTACTGCCACACATCAACGAGTAGTTCGCGAGGGTGGAGGATCTCGCCTTCGTGCTCCATCAAGTATGCGAGCAGCGTGGCTTCGATATGCGTCAGGTGCGCTTCGCGCTCCTCGCCCCTCAGGGTGTTCGTTTTCAGGTCCAAGTTGATGCCCGCCGAGTGGCCTTCCTTGCGGGGATGGCCCAGCCGCTCGCGCAGCGCTTCGCCGAGCGCTTCGATCGGGAAGGGCTTCTTGATCACCGCGCCGTCGATCTTGAAGTGTGGTTTGCGAGCGCCTTTGTGCAAGAGATAGACCATCACCGGCGCGCTGCCATCGTAGGTGTGCGAAAGCCACTGGTTGAACTGGCTGAAGTTCACCCCATCCTCGCCACGCGGCAGCCCCTGGACGTCCGTCACAACGGCGTCGAAACGGTCCTGGTTGAGCGATTCCATCGCCGTGTCGTACGTCCCCGCGGTTGCGGTGTCATACCCGCGCTCCCTCAGGTAGTCGGTGACCGAGGTGCGCATGCGGGGTTCGCGGCTGATTACGAAAACGGATGTCATGCTGCGGTTGACGGTCTCTCTTGCGGGGGAGGTTCCAGCATCTTGGTGACGTGCAGGAACGGTGTCAAGCATTGATCAGGCCCCCTCAAACATAAGCGCGTGAACTTCTCGCCGCAGCCGCCGAGAGTGACCACGCAATCCGCGATCCCGCGAACGGGCATCTGCCTACACTACCCGAGATTACCTTTCAGGACTTGGAATTAGTTGGTGTGGTTTGGCGAAAACGCAAAATTAGCGTCATTTCGTGCCCGTCAGTTCGTACGTAACGTCCTCAATTTGGGCTTTCACCACCCGCTGAGCGCCGGACGCTTCTACCCACACGTAGTTCACATTGCCGCCCCGGCTGAGCCGCACCTTCCAGGCCTGGAACTCGCCCGCGGGCACGCTCACCCGCTCGGCCGGGTCCACTCGCACATTCACGGTGTGAATGCTCGGTTGGCCGGCGTTGATAACCAGCGTGTAGTCAACCTTCGCGCCAGACGCCAGGTTGAGCCCGCGCGCCAGCCAGAGTACCTCTTCATCGTCATACCAGGCGGGCTGCGAAACCTTGTCAGTGGCCGAAGGAAGGTCGCGCGTTGTTTTGTTCGAGCTTCCGTTCACGTCGGCCTGAAAGGTCACCTCAGAGCCCGTGTAGTCGTTCGTGTAGGTCGAGCGCTTGTTCTGCTTCGAATCGGTGAACACGCGGACGGATTGCGAAGGCATCAACGACTTTTCATCAACAGTCACCGTGCCGTCGTCGCGGAACTGGTCTTTGCCGCAGAGGCGGCTGAGTTTCAGCCGCCCCCCATCGGCCGCGCCGGTCACCAGGGTACAAGTCCCAGCCGAATCATCGGCGCGCGTCTTCAGGTTGTAGGTGTACGACTCCTCGCCCTTCCACGGCGCGGTCGTAAAGATCGGCGGGTTCGCCGGGTTCTCTTCGCTCGAACTGCATGCAATCAATCCTATTGCCAGGACAGCCGCCGAGACGCCGAATAGCGCCCAACGCCTCACGAAACGGGGACCGCAGCGACTGCCCGTCCAATGCGCGTCAGCGCCTCGTCGATGTCCGCGTTGGAGACGTTGATGTGCGTCACCATGCGCATGCGCTTCGGTCCAAACGCAACCGCCAGGAGGCCCTCCTGTTCGAACGCCGCCAGCCAACTCGAGATTTGGCCGCGTATAACGTCGGCGACCACGATGTTCGTCTGCGGTGTGTTCGGTGCGAACGCTTCAAAGCGTCGCAGTCCGTCGGCCAGACTCTTGGCGTTGACGTGGTCGTCGCTCATGCGCGCGATGTTGTGTTGGAAGGCGAACAGCCCCGCTGCCGCGAGGATGCCCACCTGGCGCATACCGCCGCCGAGCATCTTGCGGTGTCGGCGTGCTTCGTGGACAAAGTCGCTCGTGCCGCAGAGGAGTGAGCCAACCGGGCAGCCAAGTCCCTTCGACAGGCAGAACGAGACGCTGTCGCAGTCGCGCGCAATGCGCGCCGCGGGTTCGCCCAGCGCCGCCTGGGCATTGAAAATCCGCGCGCCATCGAGGTGCACGCTCATCCCGGCGCCGTGCGCGATGCCAGTCAACTCGTCCATCGCGCCTACCGGGAGCGTTGCCCCGCCGCAACGGTTGTGGGTGTTCTCGAGGCAGAGCAGCGAATCAACGGGTGCATGGATATTGGGACCCCGCACCGCCGCCGCAACTTCCTCGCCGTCGAGCGTGCCATCCGGATTGTTACGCAGCGCGTGAGTCTGCACGTTGGCAATCCGCGCGCTCCCCGCCACTTCGTAGTTGAAGATGTGCGATTCGTCGCCAAGGATGATCTCGTTGCCCGGCTGAGTGTGACTGAGCAGGGCGATAAGGTTTGCCATTGTGCCGCTGGGCACAAACAGTGCCGCCTGCTTGCCCGTCAGCTCCGCTGCTCGCTCTTCGAGGCGATTGACTGTGGGGTCGTCGCCGAAGACGTCGTCGCCGACTTCGGCCTCGTACATCGCCCGGCGCATATCCGGGCCGGGCTTGCTCACTGTGTCGCTTCGAAGGTCGATTATACGGTTCATCGGCGGGGCCTTTCCCAGAGCGTCTGGTAGTGATCCGCGCCGCGGATGGCGCCGGCAATTTCGAATCGTTCGAGGGCCATAAGCTCTTCCATCACGCGGCCGCACTGTTCCGTCGTGTCGTCATCCCCAAGCGCACTGATGCGATCCACGAGGTGCTGCCAGACACCGCTGCCAAGGATCACGCTCATCGAGCGCGGCCAGTGAAACGACATCACCTTTTCGGGGTAGGGAAACTCCGGCCGCAGCTTCTTAATCGATTTGAACCGGTCCTCGACCGACTCCGCCCGCGCCACGGTGAGGATCAGGGGTTTCAGGCCGTTTTTGGTGCGAAAGTCCACCATCAGACGCTTCTCAACCAGGTGAAAGCGCACGACGAGCACTTCGGCAGCGTCGATCACTTTGAAGACCTCATCGAGGTCAACACCGAATTCGTCACTCATCGCGCTGGCCCGGGGGTTTGATCATGGGGGTTCGCACCGATGGTAGGGCAGCGTTCAGCGGCGCGCAAAGACACGACGGGGCAGAGCGCACAATTGGTCAAACGGCCGTCAGGATGCCGCGCTTAGTTGATCGCTTTCGCCTTGTCGATCATCGACGCGAGCGCGTCTGGGCGCTCGGCCAGGGGCGTCGAAAGGATCCCACCCCAGGATGCGCATACCGGCTCGAAAGCCTTGAAATTGGTCACTCCGAATTCATCGTTCTTCTTGCCGGTGCGCACATCGCTGCACAGGAGGGTCATGCGATTCGAAAGGAGGTCAGTGCCGCAGGGAGCCTTGCCATCCTTCTCATCCTGGAAGCACTGCTTCAACGTCCCGAGTTCGGTTTCCATCGAGGCGGCCAGCGCTCTCGCGCCGCCCGCGGTCCCGCCGCTCTCGGTCTTGGCGCCCGAGTCGCCGCCTCCGCAGGCAGCAAGAAGCAGGGCGGAGAAGACAGTAGCGGCAAGCAGTGAACGAAGCATTCGGCATTCTAGCCATGCCATGAAACAACGCAAGTCGAACGTGTGCCTCGGGCTAATTATTCAAATGCATGCAAGCCACAAGGACTTTGGTCGGGGTGCACAGATTTGAACTGTGGGCCTCTGCGTCCCAAACGCAGCGCTCTACCAGGCTGAGCTACACCCCGCGACCATTACCAGTAAGCAATAAAGTGCACCCAACAGGCAATAGGCGCCTACGCCACGGGCTGCGGAAGCGCGCAACCAATGATCTCGTGTACATCGCTCACGCCGTTCTCCAGCAGCCAGCGCTCAAGACCTTCGAGCACGTCCAGCGGAGCGCGCGGGTTGGCAAACGTGGCCGTGCCCACCTGTACCGCGCTGGCCCCAGCCATCAGGAATTCGATCGCGTCCTCGCCCGTGCTAATGCCCCCACAGCCGATGACCGGGATGCGTACCGCTTTCGCTACGTCGTAAACGATTCGCAAAGCAATCGGTTTGATCGCCGGCCCGCTCAATCCGCCGCGGGCGCGGGGCAGAATCGCCCTGCGCTTTCGCGTATCGATGGCAAGCCCAAGCACGGTGTTTATCGCGCAAATTGCAGCGGCGCCTTGAGCCTCGCAGGCAACTGCCAGTGCAACCGGGTCGGTGACGTTGGGGGTGAGTTTGACTATCACCGGCAGGTCCGTGTTGCGCACGGCAGAGCGCACGGCCCGGCCAGCGGCCTCCGCGTTTTGCCCGATTTCAATTCCGCCGACGTCCACGTTCGGGCAGCTGATGTTCAGTTCGAGGGCGGCAATGCCGGGCACCCCATCGAGCGTCCGCGCCATCTCGCCGAACTCCTCGGGCGTGTCTCCAGCGATGTTCACGATGACCGGCACGTCCCACTTCGCCCACAGCGGCGCCATCTCATTGATGCACTTGTGGATGCCGATGTTCTGCAGGCCGATGGAATTAAGCATGCCAGCCGGGGTTTCCGCCACCCGCGGCTGGGCGTTCCCTTGCCGCACTTCCATCGTGACGCCCTTGGAGACAACCGCGCCGAGCGCATTTATGTCATAGTGGCGCGCGAATTCGAGACCCCAGCTGAACGTTCCCGAGGCGGGCATCACCGGATTGCGGAGAAGAAGGCTCGTCTTTTGGCCGGGAGCAAGATCGACTTGAAGTGTGACGGGCATGGTGTCCAGTGTACTGGAGGCGTCTCCGCCGAACGAGATTTCGGGCAGCAAAACGGCCGGGGAAGCCCGGCCGCAGAGAATTGTTGAGGGCGAGTCTGGTCAGGAAGTGGTCTGGGCTCCGCGGCGTCCGCGATAGCGCGAACCGTTCAGGCTGAAGCTATCGCTGTCCCACATCAGGTCTTCCGAAGAGTTGCGAAACTCCTTGTCTACGCCGCAGCGCTTGCAAGTCCCGCCGCTAACCGCGCCATTCGGCGTATCAATCACCCAGTGGTGGCGGCAGGCCGCCGAACTGTTCGTCTTCTCGAGAGCATTCACTTGAGTCATAAGGTCTCCTTGCTGAGCTTTACCGGTCGGTAGGGACAGTGTACCACACGCTTAGCGGACTCCCTCACGCTAGCCGCCGTATGCGAAAGCACGGGTAAACGGCTTGCCGCGACGCAGCTTCCGGAGTATCCTTTGCGGGACGGGTGCGACAGCAAACCAGCGAGCCCAAGAATTTCGGCCCGCCTGTCGTGAATCCACGGGAAACCCTGCAGGCCTGGCAGCTTCAAGCGCCGCCGCTCGCGTTGCGACCCGCGCCTTCAACTTCGCAACCTTCGCCGATCCCAACCACGTGGATCGTCCACGAAAGGCAACTCCTTCCTGATGACCAGTGCCCAAGTAGTGAGCCGCGACGACGTGATGGCGGCGCTCGATAAGGTCCAAGACCCCGAACTCCACGCCAGCATCGTCCGCCTAGGAATGGTGAAGGATCTCGCCCTCGATGGCGGCTCGGTCTCCATCAAGGTGGAGCTCACCACCCCGGCTTGCCCGCTCAAAGAAACCATCGAAACAGACATTCGCGCCGCCGTCGAGCCTCTCGCGGGCATCACCGCGGTCGCCATTGAGTGGGGCGCGAACGTCCGATCTTCGTCGCCCAAGGAAGGCCAAAAGGCGATTGAAGGGGTGCGAAACATCATCGCGGTGGCCAGCAACAAGGGCGGCGTTGGCAAATCGACAATTGCCGCCAATCTCGCGGTGGCCCTCGCGGCGACTGGCGCAGCAGTGGGTCTGATGGACGCCGATATCACGGGGCCTAACGTGCCAACGATGTTCGGCCTCGCCAATGGGCTCCAGGCAGGCTCAACGGATGGCTTGCGGCCAGTCGACAAGTTCGGCGTCAAAGTCGTTTCCATGGGCTTCCTCCTGCCGAAAGGCACGCCCGTCGTGTGGCGCGGCCCGATGATCGGCAGCGCCGTTCGCCAACTGCTGCACGATGTGCCGTGGGGCGAACTCGACTACCTGATTATTGACCTGCCGCCTGGCACCAGCGATGCCTCCATGAGCATGGCCCAGGAAGCGCCGATCACCGGCGCTGTAATTGTCTCAACACCCCAGGATGTCTCAGTCGAAGACGCGATGAAAGCGGTCGCGATGTTCGAAAAATTGGACATCCCGGTGTTCGGAATGATCGAAAACATGAGCTACTTCATCGCCCCGGATACGGGCAAGCAGTACGACATTTTCGGACATGGCGGGGCGGCAGCGGCCGCCGACGAACTCGGGATCGATTTCCTCGGAGAGATCCCCATCGAACCAGCGGTGCGCGAAGGAGCGGATAAGGGCGTCCCCGTAACTTACGGCGCACCAGAATCAACCTCGGCGGTGGCTATCGCGCGAATCGCGCGCAACGTCGCTGCCCGAATCAGCGTTTTGCAAAGGATGGGTGTTTAAACCCAGATGGTCTTGAATATTTTCCCCCGCGGGAAGAAGCCGGAAACGGACTCCGCCAAAGAATCAGTAGCAACGCTACCCGAACCCTCACCGGAAGTGATGGAAAGCCTCGAAATCAACCTCGAGAACGGCGACGAGCCGAAGAAGCGCCCCACGCGCCGCGGCTCCCGCGGCGGCCGTGGCCGCGCGCGCACCAACGGCGCCGAT
>JBBQGT010000107.1:0-10864 GCA_038323265.1 Tepidiformales bacterium | reverse complement strand
CCCTCGATCACCGGAGGCGCACCGGCGAGGGCCAGTACATCGACCTCTCTCAGGGCGAAGCCTCCGCCCACTTCCTCGCGCCCGCGCTGCTCGACTACTTCGTCAACGGGCACGTCCAATCGCGCAACGGCAACGCCTCGGCGCAGCATGCGCCCCACGGCGTCTACCCGGTCGCAGGGGCCGACAGCTGGGTGGCCGTCGCGGTGACCAACGATGAGCAGTGGCAAGGACTCTGCTCCGTGCTCGGCGACCCCCCCTCACAGGCCGGTGCAAGCCTCGGCGCCGCAGCCGGACGGCTGGCGAACCGTGGGGCGCTGGACGCCTGGGTTGGGCGTTGGACGGAGAGCCGCGAAGCAGAGGAGGTAGAGCGCGTCCTCCAGTACGTGGGCGTGCCCTGTCACCGCATCAGCGGCAGCCCAGAGCTGCTGGCCGACCCTCAGTTGACGGCGCGAGGCCACTTCATCGAAGTGGCCCACCCCGAACACGGGCCCGTGCTGATCGAGGATTCGCGCATGCGTTTCTCAGAGACGCCCGCAACCGTTTCGCGGCCAGGCCCCACTCTCGGCCAGGACAACGACTTCGTGCTGCGCGAGATCCTCCGCATGGACGACGACGAGATCACCGCGTTGATCGTCGCCGGAGCGTTGGACTAAGCCCGGCTGGCCAGCTGATCAGTATCGCCGGGCGAGGTTGCGCAGCCGAACGTCTTGGCGAAGTGTCCCACGAACGCGTCGCGAACCTGTGCCACGAGGACGCTGTCCGCGCCGAGTGCCGCTGCGAGGCTGGTCATCTGTACGCCCGGCATGCCGCACGCGTTTATCAGTTCGAAGTGGGCCATATTGGGGGCCACGTTGAAGGCCGCGCCGTGCATCGTTACTCCCCGCCTGACGTTCAGTCCAACTGACGCGATCTTGCGCTCGCCAACCCAGACGCCTCGGCCAAGCGGGCTTCGATCGCCGCGCACTCCGAAGTCGCCGAGCGTGCCGATGATGGCGTCTTCGAGCCCCGCCAGGTAATCGACCACGCCGATCGCCCACTCGCGCAGATCGATGACGCCATAGATGACAAGCTGGCCAGGGCCGTGGTACGTAATGTCGCCGCCGCGCTCCGTCTGCACGAATTCGATGCCAGCGGCCCGGACGACTGCCGTGGCGACACGGAGGTCTGGCTCTGGATGCGCGCGGCCGAGTGTGAAGACCGGGCCGTGCTCGGTGAGGAGGAGAGTATCCTCGCGGTTCGGCCCTCTGCGCCCTGCCTGCAGGCGCCGTTGAAGCGCGAGGACCGCCGTGTAGTCAGTCTTGCCGAGGTCGTAGACGCGGATGCTGCGCTGGGGGTTCCCTGTTTGCAGCGCGGCGACAGTTTCTGTGCCTCGGACGGAGCTGGCCATGTGCCCAGTCTAGCCCGCGAGGAGCGCGTACGGCGCCTCCACCAATTCGCGAATGCGGCATAGGAGCGCAGCCGCCACCCCGTCGGGGACGCTTTCCGGGGCGTAGGCCAGCGAAAGCATGGTAGCTGTACCGTTCAGCGCCTCTCGCTCGGCCCCGAGGGTGAGTGCGAAGAGGGCAGCATCCAGCCGTGGGTCTGCCTGTTGGACGGCTGTTGCCAGGAACGAAGTGACAACCAGGTCGGCGGCGGAGTCCCTCCTCGGGCTCGCGGCCAACGCCTCGACTGCCGCACGGAACGACTGCCCGTGTGAAATTGGGACTAGTGCAATTTGCTCGGAACTGCCATCGATTCGACGCAGGCCGATGCGCGCTTCTGCGCCCCAGACCTCGCGAAAGGCGCGGGCGGCGGCACGAACGACCACATCCTCAACCGTGGGCACGAGGCTGCTGGTTCGCCACTCGTGCGAAAGCTGCGCGCGGAGCTTCGCGCACTCGCTCAGCGATACCGTGGCGCGCAGGGTGAGCGAAGCCACGGAAGGTGCCGACGAGAACTCGCTCTGGCGGCCGACCAACCGGAGCGGCGAATTCGGAAGTAATCGGTAGGCGTGAAGCGGAGCGTCGCCCGGCTCTTCCCAGACCGGCAGATGTGGAATCGCCCCGCCAGGCTCGGCCAACGGGCCGGTGGGTGTTTCGTCCCAATCGCGGCGCACGAACAGGAACTCCGCTTCGGTATCGTGCCCCACGAATTCTTCAAGTTCCGGCTCAGTCGGCGACAGGGGTTCGAGTTCGTCGAAGTCCATGTCTAGAAGGACGGCAGATTGAGTCGCTTCCGAAAGTGCTCGCTGTCTGCCGAACTCGGCCTTTGGCCCTAGTACGGCTCCGAGGCCGCTGCGGTCTCCCGCTCCTCGATCGTGTCCCAGTCTTCGTCTCGCAGCGGCTGCAGCTCGCCCTTGCGGTACGACTCATAGATGCGGAACAGAACATCTTTATGCGGGCGAACGCGACCGATGGGGCAGGCGGCCCAGTCTTTTTCCGATTCGTCGCAATAGCCCATGCGCAGTTCCCCGCACTTCGGCTGAAGGAAGCGGCCCAGTTCCGGCACTACCTTGTTCACTTCGGAGCGCATGAGCGCCGCCACTTTCCGGAACTCCCACTGGGCACGCGTGCACAGCCGCAGGTCGCAGATGTGCAGCAGAGACTGAAAATTGACCGTGATCTTGAAGTTTGTGTTCGTCGCGTTGGGCAACAGGAAGCGCGCGTCTTCGGCGGGCACGCCCGCTTCGACCAGTTCTTCGTAGCCCGCGCCGATCTGCTCCATGATCTCGTTGAAGCGTTCGGTCTTACCGGCCTTCTCGACCGTGGCTGGCACTGTAAACGGAAACTCGCCATCCTTGTACGTGACGTAACGTTGGCTCTGCTGTTCGAAAGAAATGCCCACGCGATGGCGCACGAACTGATGGCTGAAGGCACGCGAAACGCCCGAGATGCCGAATTCGAAGGCGACCTGTTCCAGCGGGCTCGCGTGGCCCGTCTTCAGGCGCTCGTCGATGAAGTCGCGCATCTGCTGGTCCGTGATGCGGTCATCTTCGATGCGATTGGAAATCTGACGCGGCGTGAGCTGGCTGTAACAGGTGCGGTAGGCCATGTAGAGCGACCGCATCGGCTCGGGGGAGTGCGAGAGGAGGATCACCTGGATGGTCATGCGTGAGTTCCGAGTTCCGAGTTCCGAGCGCTGAGCAACCCGGTTTCCCATTGTCGCACGAAGAATTGAGAGGGTGGGTGATCGAAATCGAAGATTCACCGGGAAGAGGGGTTATGGCGCGCGTACGCCTTTCCGCACCAACCTCGGTGTCTCTGTGGTTCAAAAATCGCGTCGGTCAACTCCTTAGCCGAAGTTGCGGGCGATCTTCCTGGGATCGACCAGGCGCGTGAGGAGGAAGCTCACAACGCTGATGATCACCGCGCCGAAGAAAGCATCCCAGAAGCCATCGATCGCGAAGTGGATGCTATCGAACTTGCCCAGGAACCAGGCAGTGATCGCCAGCAAGACGGTGTTGATGATGATCAGGAACAGTCCGGCCGTCAGCACGACGAAGATGATCGAGCCAAGCGTGAGGAGCGGTTTGAGGTACGCGTTGAGCAGGCCGAGGACGAGCGCCACGATCAGCGTGCTCTTCCAGCCCACAAGGTGAATGCCATCTACGAGTTGCGCCGCGGCCCAGACGGCGACAGCGGTAATCAGCCAGCGAACGATGAACGCGATGAGCCGCTGCTGCTGGGTTTCGGGGCGGTGGATGCCGCCAAACGCTACGAACTGTCGCAAAGAACCCTCCAGCCTACCCGCCGCATTAACTTTACCGCGCCCGTCATTGGCGCGACAGGAGGAGGTGGCGCGGTGTTCACGCGGTGCCGATCTGTGGTTCAATCGGCGGATGCCAGACCCGTCGGTTGAAATTGAGGTTGGTGGCCGAAAGGTCACTATCACGAACCCGGAGAAGGTGTTCTTTCCCGAGACCGGGTACACCAAGATGGACATCGTGCAGTACTACCTGGCGGTGGCCGATGGCGCCCTGCGTGGGGTGATGCGCCGGCCGATGGTGCTGAAGCGATTCGTGAACGGCGCCGATAAGGAACCATTCTTCCAGAAGCGCGCCCCGAACAACCTCCCACAGGGCATCGAAACGGCGCATATCACCTTCCCCAGTGGCCGAAGCGCCGACCTCGTGGTCTGCGACGAAGTGCCGGACCTCGCATGGGTGATCAACCTCGGCTGTCTCGACTTGAATCCCTGGGCGGTGCGCGCCAGCGACGTGGATCGCCCGGACGAGCTGCGAATCGACCTGGACCCAACGCCAGAAGCTGGTTTCCCGATGGTGCGCGAGCTGGCGTTGGTCTGCCGCGAAGTGCTCGAGGATTTCGGCTACAAGGGCTTCCCGAAGACTTCCGGCTCGCGCGGCATTCACATCAACGTGCGCATCGAACCGAAGTGGGGCTTCACCGAAGTGCGCCGCTCCGCTCTCGCTCTTGGCCGCGAAGTCGAACGCCGTGCACCGAAAATTGCCACCACGAAATGGTGGAAGGAAGAACGGCACGGCGTGTTCTTCGATTACAACCAGAACGCACGCGACCGGACGGTGGCGTCGGCCTATTCGGTTCGCCCAACGCCCGATGCGCGCGTCTCTTGCCCGCTGGAATGGGACGAAGTGCCGCACGTTGAGCTCGCCGATTTCACCATCCGCACGGTCCCCAAGCGCTATGGCGAACGCGGCGACCTCGGTGCAGGCATCGATGATCAGGCGTTCTCCCTGGAGCCGCTGCTCGAATTGGTGGCCAAACAAGAGGCCGAAGGTCTCGGCGACGCAGCCTACCCCCCGCACTTTCCCAAAGCCGAAGGCGAACCCGCGCGCGTGCAGCCCAGCAAGCGCCGAAAGAAGCCGGATTGATGGAATCGCCGAACTGCGCGAAGAGGGTTGCTTCTGTGGACACGGGCGGCCGAACACGCCGACACCGAGTCGGCGTGGGGCGAAGGCCAACAGACCGAAGGCCGCTGCTTAGCTGAAGGCTGCGATTGCCCGGCCTTCCCCCTGGAGGAGTCTTGACGGCTACCCGCCGACCACCACGTTCCACTCCCGGATATGGTGGCTCGTTACCAGGCCATTCAGCACGTATGGGTCTTCGCGGGCAAATGCCTCTGCCGATGCGCGGTCGTTGAAGACAAGCACCGCCCCATCGGTCGGGTCGTTCAAGGCCCCCGCGAGCAGAAGCTCGCCGCGCTCGAGGTACCGCTTGGCGATGCCTAAGTGGCCCTCACGCAACGGCGCCCGCCGCTCCACGACGCCTTCGATGTAATCGTAAAAGAGAAGGTACTTCATCAGCGCGGCGATTACTCCTCGTCGGAATCTAGAGGCGGCGGGCGGTTCCTTACAAATCTCCGTGCCGCCAGAGTTCGAACAGGTTGTGCGCCATCCGCGCGGGGTCCATCTCTTCCACCTTATGCCGCGCGAAGTACCGCACGATGTTCGAGAGGTCCCGCTCGAGCAGCTTTTCGGCTTGCGAGTTCTGGCGCGGGTCCACCGCCTGGGGCAGGTCGATGATGATGCATCGCCCGGCGCTATAGAGGATGTTGAAGGGCGAGAGGTCGCCGTGCACGACATTCTCTTTCATCATCAATTCGACGTTCCAGAGCAGGCGGTCGAGCAGCGGCTGCGCTTCCTCGGGCTCCAGCCGCGCCTGCTGGAGCTGGATGGCCGGGCCATTGTCATCGCCCACTTCCTCCATGAGGATGGCGCGTTCGTTACAGACGAATGGCGTGGGCACATCGGCGCCCGCGTAGTTGAGCGAACTGAGCAGGTCGAACTCGTGGTCCACCCACATGGCGGACTGTGCGTTGCGGCCAAACTCCGTGCGAGCGCCCACGGCACGACGCACCTGGCCATTGAGGATCACGCGGCCCTCTTCGTACATCGCACCGCGCTGAAACCCGCGGTGGGCGTGCGAATGGTAGACCTTGGCGATGGCGTAGCGGACGCCCAACGACTTGTGCGCGCGGCAGCGATAGACCGTTGCCTCCTTGCCGCTTTTGACGACGTTGAGGACTTCGGTAATTAGGGCGGCGTCCAGGAACTCCTGGATCGCAGCCATATCCGAGCGATCGGATTCGCGGTTCGCGAAGCGCGAAGGCTCGGGGCCTTCAGAAACGAGAGACACAGGGCAACTCCGGCAGAATGGCGCCAACAGCGTGGCGCGGCCTTCGCCTCAAAAACGGCGGCTTGCGCGGCGTTCCCGGGATGAGGAGGAAACTCAGGCAGCCAGTTGGAGGCGCGTCGATAGGCGGAACGTGGTGTTGGCGATAGTCATCTTGCGTCTCCCCTTGGGCCAAGCCCGTAACTGATGAGACAGGATTGGGCTCCTCAGCCACGCTGTCAACGGCCAATCGACCGATTGTTGTGCCGCCAGGTCACCGCGACCACCGGCCGCTGGCTGTGTAGACTCTGGCTCCTGCGCGTATTGCGCCCGCCGAGGATCGTCCCCATGTCCGAACTGAAGCACCGGTTTGTCTCCACCAACGGCATCAAAATGCACATCGCCGAGCAGGGCGAAGGGCCCTTGGTCGTGCTCTGCCACGGGTTCCCGGAATCCTGGTATTCATGGCGGCACCAACTGAAGGCGCTCGCCGATGCCGGCTACCACGCGGTGGCGCCCGACCAGCGCGGCTACGGCCAGACGGACAAGCCCGAGTCAATCGACCAGTACACGCAGCTGCACCTGGTGGGCGATATCGTTGGGCTGCTCGACGCCTTGGGGGAGGAGACGGCGGTAGTCGTGGGCCACGATTGGGGCGCTCCGGTGGCCTGGAACACGGCGCTCCTCCGCCCTGACCGCTTCCGCGGAGTGGCGGCCCTCAGCGTGCCGTACACACCGCGTGGGGCCGCAGCCCCAACGCCGACGTTCAAGGCGATCTTCGGCGACTTCTTCTTCTACATCCTCTACTTCCAGGAACTTGGGAGGGCGGAGTCCGAACTGGAAGCCAACGTGCGGACGACGATGCGCAAAACGCTCTACTCGGCATCAGGCAGCATCCCCGCTCCAACGACCACGCCCACGCCGCTGCCGAAAGCCGGCACTGGCTTCCTTTCGACGATGACCGACCCGCCCGAACTTCCCGCCTGGCTAACAGCGGCTGACCTCGACTACTTCACCGCTGAGTTCGAGCGCACCGGGTTCCGCGGTGGCTTGAACTGGTACCGCAACATGGACCGCACGTGGGAGCTGATGGCCGCCTGGGACGGCGCGAAAGTGACCATTCCCGCTCTGTTCATCACTGGCGACCGCGACCCGGTGCTGACCTTCGCTGGCGCTGGCGTAGCGGCGCTCAAGGAGAACGTGCCCAACCTGCGCGGTAGCATCAGCATCCCAGGTGTGGGCCATTGGACGCAGCAAGAAAACCCCGAAGCCGTCAATTCGGCGCTCATTTCGTTCATCAAGAGCCTCGACCAGTAACCTGCTGGCGGAGGGCAGTAGATGGATCTGAAATGATTTCTTGATATTCGCGGGTAAACTTTTGCTGGACTTCCCGAGCAGCCGCGGTACTTTGATCCTCCGGGGTGACTACGCCCGGCCGAGGATGCTGATGAAAGTCGACGTGATCGAGTTCGAGCTGGTATGCGCGGAACACGGGGCCCACAAGACGCTCGTCCCCGTGGAGTTTCCCCGGCCTCGAAACTGCGCGCACTGCTTCCTTCCGCTCGTCTCACGGCGGGAGGTGCGGCGAATGGCTATGAGCCAGCCGCTTTCCAGCCCTGTTGGCAGCGAAGCCTTCATCGGCTGACCGGTGAGCCTTTAGGCCGTGTCGGTTCCCGCTTTCGCCCAATTGAAGTGCATGCGCCCGTGATCCGCGTTGGCGGCCATGATCCCACCCACCGTGCTATCTGCCCACGGAGTCCCAGGGATCTTCGATTCGAGCTGCTCGTCCGTCAGTTCTGAAAGCAGCTTAAGCGTGTCGGAGCGCACCGCCAGACCAACGCTGACGAGTTCGTCCAGTGACTTTCCGCGATGCTTTTCGGCCCACGCTTCAGTCCACTGGTGGACGCCAGCCATCACTTCGTCGCGGGTCTGCGGCGTACCGTCCTGGTTGACCCGCGGAGCCATCCCTGCTTCGCCCGCGATGTGGCGGCGAAACATAGCGTTCCAGTTCTGCTCGATAAGCGATGTGTGGACAAAGTGGTCTGCGTAGGACCAGGTCTTACTGGCGTCGTGTTCGCTCGGCGTGCGCGGGGCGATCAGTTCTTCGGGCGACATCGCAGCGAGCGTGCCCAGCAGCCACGTCCGGTCGGTATTGAGCTTGGATTCGATTTCGATTCGGTTCATCAAGATTCCTTCTGCGCAGCGATGCGCGCCAACGCCGTTGTCGCGGCGATTTGGAAGCGGTGCGGGCCACGAAGGCGCCGATGCATTCACCGCGGCGCCGGTGGTGTCGCGGATTAGTCGAAGGTCAACACAGTGCGGGCCACTTCGCCGGCCTTCATCGCCCGGAAGGCTTCGTTCACATCTTCCAGCTTGCCCCGGCGAGTGATCATTTCGTCCAGCTTCAGACGCCCTTGCAGGTAGAAGTCGATGTAGCGCGGCATGTCCTTGCGGAAGCGGTTGGAGCCCATGCTCGAGCCCTGGATGCGCTTCTCGCCCAGGAACGACGGCCCATCAAGTTCAATCTTCTGACCCACCGGGATCATCCCGATGATCGTCGCAGTGCCGCCGCGGTCCAGGCATTCGTAAGACTGCTCGGCGGCGCGCTTGTTGCCGATCGCTTCGAATGAGTATTCGACGCCGCCGCCGCCGGTGATATCGCGGATCGCCTGCACTGGATCGTGCGATGAGGCATCGACGACATGCGTGGCGCCCATCTCCTTCGCCGTGGCGAGCTTCGATTCAACCGTATCGACGGCGATGATCATGCGGGCTCCGCCAATGCGCGCGCCCTGGATGGCGCTTAGCCCCACGCCGCCGCAGCCAAAGACGGCCACCGATGAGCCAGCCTCGATGCGCGCTGTGTTGAGGACGGCGCCAACGCCGGTGGTCACGCCGCAGCCGATGAGCGCGAGGCGGTCAAACGGGACGTCTTCGCGGACTTTCACGACAGCGTGTTCGTGGAGCAGCATCTTCTCGGCATAGCTGCCAAGGTTCGCGAACTGGCCGACAGGGCTGCCGTTCCAGGAAAGGCGCGGCTTTTCGTTTGGGCCGCGGCGCAGTTCGGGCGCGCGGCAAAGGTTCGGCCGGCCGCTGATGCACATTTCGCACTGCCCACAGAACACCGACAGGCAGCAGATCACATGGTCGCCGGGCTTCACGTAGCTCACCTGGTCGCCAACAGCTTCGACGATGCCGGCCGGTTCGTGGCCGAGGATCGCGGGCGCGGGCAATGGGTAAAGGCCGTCGACGAAATGCAGGTCGCTGTGGCAGACGCCGGTCGCCATAGTCTTAATCAGGACTTCGTGGCCCTTTGGCTCGTCGATGTCGATGTTCTCGATGGTCAGGGGCTGATGTGGCCCGTGGAACACGGCGGCTTTCATTGGATACTCCTCGCTGAGATAGCGGAGCGGATAATACTCCGTGGCGCTGCGGGTTGCGCGGTGTTCGGTGGCGAGGCCGTTCCGTGCCGGGTTTCGTGCTGGGACGTAGACTCGAACGGATGAGTGAATCTAGAGGTACGTTGGATGAAGCGCGGATGGAGGCTGAGCGCCGCGGCGTCGGGATGTATGAGCGGCACATCTTTCTCTGTGTGGGACCCGATTGCTGCACCCCCGAGGAGGGAGCGGCCGCGTGGTCGGCGCTGAAGAGCGGCGTCGCCAGGCTGAATGGACCGGGCGACGCCGGGCGCATCTACCGCACGAAGGTGGGCTGCCTGCGAGTCTGCACCTCAGGGCCCGTGGCGGTGGTCTATCCGGAGGGGACCTGGTACGGCGGGCTTGGTCCGGCAGCACTCAGACGGGTGATCGCTGAGGACCTTGGGAATGGCGCGGTGGTTGCAGAGCTGCAAATCGGCAACAACCCGCTCGGCTAGCTATGCGCCACGAGGACAGCTTTCGGGCGATGGATACGGACATTGATGTCCTCATCGAATCGGAGTCCGCGGTTCGGCCGTTAGCTCTCTTCGCCAGCGTTCGGGTCCTGTTCGAACAGCAAGAGGAGCGTTTCTCGCGCTTTCGACCGTCGAGCCTCGTTTCGCGTTTGAACGCGGAGGAGACCGTCGACGATGCGTGGCTGGCCGCGGGCTGCCGCTTGGCGCTTGAAGCTCACCGCTTCACGGGCGGGCTGTTCAACCCGCTGGTGCTCCAATCGCTGGAGCGGGCCGGGTATGCCCGTACGTTCAATGAAGTAGGTACAAGCGGCGAACTCGCACCATCCCGGGTGCCCCAGCCTTCGCACTGCCTGTCGGTCGACGGCTCAGTCGTCAGTCTTAACGGAGCGAGGGTGGACCTCGGGGGGATCGTCAAAGGATGGACCGTTGACCTCGCGGTGGAGATGCTCGCCCGCTCCGAAGCCAACGTGCTGGTAAATGCTGGCGGCGATCTGCGCTGCGCCGGCACAGAAGAAGACCACGACGGCTGGCTCGTGAGCATTGCCAGGCCGGGTTCGGAATCGGATGCGTGGGAGGGCCTGATCCGCGGCGCGCTGGCCACGTCAACGACGCTCAAGCGGCGCTGGAAGACGGCCTCGGGCGCGGATGCGCACCACCTCATCGACCCGCGCACCGGACTACCCGCGCAGACGCCCTTCGTGCAGGTCTCGGCATGGCACGCGCAAACCTGGCAAGCCGAGTGTTGGGCGAAGGCGGTGCTCATCGGCGGCGAGACAGCACTACAGATGGCCGAACTTGCTGGCGTGGGAGTCCTCGGGTTCCAGGCCGATGGCAACGCGGTCGGAGCAGTCTCCGGTTAACTCTTGGGCAACGCCGCGTAGTAGCTCAGCGCGTCCTCCAGCGA
>JBBQGT010000106.1:0-10874 GCA_038323265.1 Tepidiformales bacterium | reverse complement strand
GGAAGGTTACACACCGGAGTGGCCCGGCATGGAGCGGTACAAGGGCCAGCTCGTGCATCCACAGTCCTGGCCTGAAGACCTGGAGTACGCAGGCAAGAAGGTCTTGGTCATCGGCTCGGGGGCGACGGCGGCGACGCTCGTCCCCGCGATTGCAGCGGATTGCGGCCACGTGACGTTGCTGCAGCGTTCGCCCACCTATTTCATTCCCGGCCGGAACCAGAACGACCTGGCCGACACGCTGCGCGAACTGCAGATCGATGAAACCTGGATCCATGAGATCGTGCGGCGCAAGATCTTATTCGACCAGGCGGCTTTCACTCGGCGTTCGTTAGAGCAGCCCGACGAGGTGAAGCGCGAACTGATCGCTGGCGTGCGCGCCTACCTCGGCCCCGATTTCGACATCGAAACGCATTTCACACCGAGCTACCGGCCGTGGCGCCAGCGCATCGCCTTCGTGCCAGACGGCGACATTTTCCGCGGCGTGAAGTCCGGGCAGGCATCGATGGTGACCGGAGAGATCGAGACGTTCACGGAAAGAGGCATCCTGCTGAAATCGGGCGAAGAGCTCGAAGCGGACATCGTGATCACTGCCACCGGCTTCAACCTCAACGTGCTCGGCGACATCGCATTCGAAATCGATGGCCAGCCACTCGTCTTTTCGGACACCGTGACCTACCGGGGGATGATGTTCACCGGCGTACCGAACATGGTCTGGGTGTTTGGCTACTTCCGTGCCAGCTGGACGCTGCGCGCCGACCTGCTGGCGGACTTCGTCTGCCGCTTGTTGGCGCACATGGAAAGCAAGGGTGCGCAGCGCGTCGAAGTCGCCCTGCGCCCGGAAGACAAAGAGATGAAGCTCCTACCCTGGATCGATCCCGAGAACTTCAATCCCGGCTACCTCATGCGCTCGATGCACCTTCTGCCAAAGCGCGGCGAGAAACCGGAATGGCAGCATTCACAGGACTACTGGCGCGAAAAAGACGAATTGCCAGCGATCGATCTTGATGGGGCGGAGTTTGTCTACGGGTAAACGGCGACCTGGCCTGTGTCTCGGGTGAAGGTACCAGGGTATCAGTGGCGGACGCGAATTACCCCACCGGATGGAGGCGATGTGTTTGCCTGAAGGTAGTCAGCGCTCTTCAGTTCGTCACGGGTGAATTTGCGGCCGCCGCTGTTCACATACGCTTGCATGTCGTTGAGGAGCGGTGTGATTCTCTCCGCCTGGGGTTTGGCGCGGGGGACATCGGCGTCCTGAGCAGCGCGGGCGTATTCGGCCAGCCAGCCACGAATTCCGCCTCAATCGTAGTACGTCCGGAGACCGCGCGGGCCACGGCGGCGGCGAGGGCATCCTTGTCCGCCCTCAAGCGGATGGTTTTCATTGTGTCTCCACTTACACGGCTTCGAACCCGTCCCGGCGGGCCCTTGCCGCGTCTGCTACCATAAATGTAGTCCCGCATGGTGCGGATAACAGGAGTCCTTTTCCCTTGGCCTTTGCTGATAAGCAGATCGCTTGCCGCGACTGCGGTACCAACTTTGTATTTACTGGTGGCGAGCAGGAGTTCTACGCGAACAAGGGGCTCATGAACGAGCCCACTCGTTGCCAAACGTGCCGCTCGTCACGGCGCGCGACCCAGAGCACCCTCGAACAGAACGACGGTTACGTTCGTTATGGCAACTTCGCCAGCTTCGGCGGCAAGACGCCACGCCAGATGCACCCGGCATCCTGCGCTGATTGCGGCCAGATGACGGAAGTGCCCTTCGACCCTCGCGGCGAACGGCCGGTCTACTGCAGCGCCTGCTACAGCAAGATCAAGCCGCGCGAAGTTGAAGCCCAGAGCTAGACAGCTGACCCCTAACCGGTGACGTAAACTGCGAGGCGTGGAGGACCATTTGGACCCACGCCTCGTCCAGCTTTCGCGCATCCTCAAGTCATCGCTCGAAACCGAAGGAGCCGCCCGCGCGACCGTTTCCGCGCGCCCCGCGCAGCTGGCGGATCAACTCTTCCTCGAAGCGTCAGCGAGCGACGACGTGACGAGCGCGGAGGCGGCGTTCGGCTATTTGGAGTTGAGGCTGAAGTACTTCGGAGACCTCATTAGCAGCGACGCGGCGGGGGCGATCAGGGCGCGCTTCGGGGAGCGTGTAGCGGCCTGGTAACGTTGGGCGGGTTTGAGCCGGGCGGTGTTGTAGAACCACACGAAAACGGCGATTGAGAGGGCGCGTTGGGCGCGCCCCTGTCCGTGCTTGCGCCCTCGCGGGCGGAGCAGCGCTCGACTGATCGTCGACCCCTAGCAGGCCGCGCCACCGACTGGCACGGACGTTGCAGCAGTCTTTGAGACGCCGCCGGCGAAGAGGAATGTGACGGTGACGGATTGGCAGCCCGGCTGCGAGAAGGTGATGACCGGCGCGTAGGGGTTGGCGGTGGCGATGCTGCCGTTAGCCGCGAACCACTTTGGCTGGCCGATGATCGTCCCGCCTGCGGCGCTGGCGACGAAGCTCACGGGTGAGCCGACCGACGCCGCACCGGGCCCGCTGATCGCTACTCTCGGGCCGCTTGGCGTGGGCGTTGGCGGGACCGCCGTCGCGGTCGAGGTAGGCGGGATTGGAGTCGCCGTGGCGGTAGCCTGGGGGGTGCCGGTGGGGGTCGAAGTGGGCCGCGCCGTTGCGGTTGCGGTTGCGGTTGCGGTTGCCGCAAAGGTTGGCGACGGCGGAAGTGCAGTCGCCGCTGCTTCTGGGGCTGCGGTTGGGCTCGTCGCCGGGACCGGCGTTTCCTGGGGGTTGCTGCTGGTGGTGGCCGCTGGCGCGGGGCTGGCCGAACGTGTTCCGGCAACCAGGCTCAAGTTCGTCGGTGTGCTGGTGGCGCTGTTTGCGGCCGACGCAACAATGGGGCTGGAATCGCCGTCGCCGCGAGCGACAAAGAAAGCCCCCGCGAGCATTGCCAGCCCTCCGACGACGAGTGCGCTGCCCACTGCCGTGAGCATGTTCCCTCGGCGGCTAGCGGTCTTGAGCGGCGCGGACAGCGGTGCGGCGTCCGCGGGCTGGAGGTAACGCAGGTTTTCGGCGAACGCAACGACGGCGGCCTCGAAGGCGCGTGGCTGCTCGATGTTTGCAGCGTGGCCGGCTTCTTCGAGGTGGACTTCGCGCACCATGCCGGGCGGCATGCGGGCGATGAAATCGGGCGCGGCGGCGGCGAACGGCTTATCGAGGTCGCCGACCACGACGAGTGTCGGGACAGCCAGTTCGCCGAGCCGTTCGTAGCTGTTGACGTCGATGACGAGCCCCTCGGCGGTGCCGGCGAGACCGCTAGGCGCGGTGGCATCGAAGGCGCTCATGAGCAGTGCGCGCGAATCGGGATCCAGGCGTTTGCTGTGGGCCGGATAGAGGCGCGTCTGGCGGAGGAAATCGCTGCCTTCAGCGCGCAAGCGGGCGGCCATGGTAACCATGCCGGGGCGCGCATCCTCGCGCCATTCGGGTGTGCCCGCGGCGGACATGCTGTTGATGAGGATCAGTCCGCTGAGCCGTTGCGGGGCATCCAGGGCCAACCGCAGGCAGAGGGCGGCGCCAAGGGAATGACCGCAGAGAAGCACTTTTTGGTGGCCCAGGTCATCGAGGAGAGCGAGGATGCGGGCGACGGCGGCGTCCGGGGCGTAGGGCGCGGCGTCCGAGGGGGCTTCGGATTCGCCGTGGCCCAGAAGATCGACGCTGATCACTTCGAAGCGCTTGTTCAGCTCCGGGACGTTGGCGGCGAAGGAGGTCGAGCTGGCGGTAAAGCCGTGGACGAGCACGATCGGCGAGGCGCCTTCTTGCGGATAGACCTTGTAGCCGATGCGCTCGCCTGGCTTCCCAAATCGCGGCATAGGGAGAACGGTAAAGCGGCCCGCCCGCTGGGGGAAGGGCCAACTGGTCGCGGGAAACGCCCTGACCCCTCGGAAACAGCGGCTCCCGATCGTGGCCGACACGCGCAGCGAAAGGAGTGGCTGGTACCATCTCCTTACTATGGACATCGAATATGCACTGATCGCTGATTACGCCGAGATTGTGGCGGGCAAGCTCTATGTGATGGGCGGCGGTTGGGACAACACCACTGCGCCCGAGGCACCCGCCGGGATCCGCATGGCCGTGGCGGTGGGCGTGCGCCTGGACTGGGAAGAAACGAACACGGCCATCCCCGTAGAGATGACCGTGCACGATGACGATGCCCAGGAGTTGGTGCGCGTGAACGGCTCGGTGCAGGTGGGCCGCCCGGCGGAGTTGACGCCGGGTTCGACCCAGCTCGCGCAGATTGCGATCAGCCTGCAACTGACGCTGCCTACTTTTGGCGGCTACCGCGTGCGCATTGTGGCGGGCGCCGGCGATGTTTCGCGGTCGCTGCCGTTCCGGCTGACACGGCGACCGGCTCCCTGATTCAAGCCTCGCTTAGCCCGTCGCGAATCTTCTGCAGGGGGCTGCGGTAGCGTTCGCGCGTGCGGCCGGGAGCGCCCATCGGGATCTGGCCCGCAGCTTCCAAGCGAAGCGCTTCGCGCACCCGGGCAAGGCTGGCACGAGCGGCACCGAAGCTTGCGTGGATCGTCTCGAACGAATCGCCGGTGACGAGCGCGGGGTCCATCTCCGGCTGAGTGAGAAGCAGGGCCGCGCGGAACTGGTCAAGGGCGGCCTTTTCGCGCGCCTCGCGGTCAGATAATTGGGAGCGCAGAGCGGCGACTTCAGCCGCGTTTTCGTCAGACACGGTGGGGCCCGTGTCTGCCGCACTTTCTTCGAAAGTGTCGTCGTGGGTCAAAGGTTCGTCGTTCATCAGCAACCTCCAGGTGGCTTCGTCGTTCGAACCAAGCTGGGCGGCGTGTCGTGTAAAGCGAAGGGGCAGATGTCACTCGCCCGCTCGGAATCCGGGTGGTAGCCTCAGATTCGTCGATGGAAATACGAAAGTTGTTCCTGCTGCCCGCCTTTGCGGTATTGCTGTGTGTGAACGCGGCTTGCGGCGACGGGCCAACCAAGGCAGCAGACGCGACGTCCACCGCGGCAAGCAGTTCGCCCACGCGCCCTCCAATCCCGGCGGATTTCGGGCCGGCGCCAACCCTGGGCGGCAACGTGAAGACGATTAGCCCCGCCCACGCCGCGCTTGTGAAGCAGGCCACCACCCGCAGCCCGAGCGCCGAGGTGCCGCATGGCCTGTGCGCCGAGGTGACGTTCGATGGCCTGCCTGAGAACGCCCAGTGGTTCCGCGTTGCCTTCGATGACAAAGAGGTGACCGAGAAGCTCACCTGGATCGTGGCAAGCAAGACAGACCCTAAGGACGGGAAAGTCTGCTATGCCCCGGTCGAAGGATTCACAGCCGGCAAGCATTCGGCTGCGCTTTCCGTGCAGGACCCGCGGAACCCGGCGTCCAAACCGAAGCAGGTCGTCGCCTGGGCTTTCGAGGTCACGCCGTAAGGGGCTGTGAGAGGTAGCCCTGGAAGGTTGGCGCGAGCAGGGTGATGAGCGCTTCGCGGTCGGTGGCGGTGAGGGCTTCGACGCCTAGGATGTCCCGTTCGAAGATCAGCCCCACAAACTGCGAGGCGACGAGCGCGGCGCGCAGTTCGGGCATCGGCAGACGCAGCAAACTGGTCAATGGTCCGAAGACTTCCGTCACGATGTAGTCGCGCAGCATGGCGACGGCGGCCTCTTCGGAGACGGCCGAGCGGATGAGGCCAAGGAAGCGCCCGCGCGCCGGCTCGGATTCCGAAAGCTCGACGAAGAAACGAGCGAAACGGGCGCCGAGTTCGGCAGGTTCGCCTCGGATGAGTGCGGTGAAGGCCTCGGCGGGCACGTACGGAAGCTCCATGGCGGCATTGAAAAGTCCTGCCTTGGACTTGAAGAAGTGAATGAGCAGCGCCGGGTCCACGCTAGCGGCGGCGGCGATAGAGCGGATGGTGGCGCGCTCATAGCTTTCGCGGCCGAAAGCTGAGCGCGCGGCGGTCAGGATCTGAGCACGCGTCTCGCTCTGGCCGGGGCGGCGTCCGGCGCGCCGGGGCGGGGGTGAGGGAGAATTCAGCGTCCGTTTAATTTATGGGGCGTGGAGAGAAGCGTCAATGTGGCGGGCCAGGGACCATCTTCAACGCCGGCTACGCCGGGCGGAGGAGGGCGCTGAGGTCCGTTGCGAATCCACCGCGGGTGCGGCTGCGCAGACGAGCGCTGGTGGTGACGACGAGTTGAGGGTCACTTACGAGGCCGTAGCTTCGGGCGATCAGTCGGGACCAGAGGTCGCGGTCTTCGCCGCATTTCAGCCGTTCGAATCCGCCAATCTCGCGGTACGCGGATGCTCGGATGCCGAGGTTCGCGCCGTGGACATGGCGATGCGTTGTGGCTGGCGGGCCGGCCAGATAGGTAGTTTGGAATCGCGCCAGAAGAGACGGGTCTGCAGTGTCCAATTCGACAATACCTGCCACACCGTCCGCGCCCCGGTTCGCGTGCTCCAGATGGCAGGTAAGCCAGGTTGGAGGGACGTGGGTGTCAGCATCTGTGAAGGCGAGCCAGAGATCCGCGGGCGCTACGTTGTGGTTCTCGCTGAGGACGTGGTCCACCCCGGCACGGCGGGCTGCGCCGACATTGGCCCCGGCGATGGAGAGGACGATACTGGGGAATCCGGCGAATGCTGCTTTGGCACGGTGGGCGGTGCCATCGGTGCTACCATCGTCAACCACTACAATGCTGGCACTTGTGGGCAGGGCTTTCGCAGCGGCGATCACCGAAGCAAGGCAGCGCTCTATCAGATGGCCCTCGTTGCGAGCGGGGATGACGACGGCGATGTGCGTAATAGTCATCGGCGGAACACGGCAAGCGAGAATTTCTCTTCTGAGTACGAACTGACAGGGACGAGCCACTCGCAGGCGGTGAGGGCCGTTTGCACCTGACCCCCCGAGAGCGGGTAGTTCGTTTCCGGGTTGTAGTGCACGGAGATCACCTCGCCGGCGGGCGCGAGACTGCGCTCAAGCAGTTCGAGCGCGGAGGAGAGGCCGGTTTCAGTCAGGTAGTAGAGGACCTCGCTGAACACCACGAGGTCGAAGGTCCCGGACGGCCAAGCATTCGGGATGGCGCCCTCTTGAACGCGAGCGTGAGGGTACGTGCGGAGGCGTTCGCGAGCGAGCGCGGCGATACGCGGCATCCATTCGAGGCAAACAAGCTCGTCGCAACGATGGGCGAGCTGAGCCGATAGCACACCTATCGCGCAACCGGGCTCGAAAACCCGACGGTAGCGTGGCCTGGTGAGCGCCGCCAGCGTGAGGTTGAATTTGCGAGCTTCGTACCAAGAGCTCTCGAACTGCCACGGGTCATCCGTGTCTTTGTAGATCTCTTCGAAATACTCCCGGCTGATGGTCAGTTGGTCCGCCATAGCAACTCCCATGGTTCCAAAAAGTACTCCAAGAAGTGTGGAGGCAGGACCGGGCCGTCTTGAGGGAGGGGGCCCAGTGGCGCGAGCTGGCTGGTGTAGACCCGCACCGCCTGGTCCTTTCGCGAACGCACTTCGCTGGGCAAGCGGACCCGGCAAGGAGTGCCCTGGACGATCCTTTCGGGGTGCAGGCGGGACCAGACGGAGTATTGCCAGAGCGGAACCCCAGTCTCGCGCGAGGCGGCGATGGAAGCCGCGCCGCATGCATCGTGATCCGGGTGGCCGTCGGTTTCGAGGGGGGCGAAAATGGCGGCCGCACCCTGGCATCGGACGGAGAGGAGCTCCGTCAAAGTCTGGGCGTGGGCGGAGATGTTCGAATCGGGCAGCCCGAGGCGATAGCGCTGCGGGTGAACACCGAGAAGCTCGTAGGCGCGCTGCGTCTCGCCACTCCGCACTTCGCGCAGCTGGAAGGCGCTGATCAGCGTGGACGAAGCGTGGGAGGCCTCACCGTCCGAGACCGCCACGATTTCCACTTCAATGCCGGACCATTCGAGCAGGGCCATCAGGCCGCCGAGGGCGAACACTTCGTCATCGGGATGGGGTGCAACGATGACGACGCGGCCGGTGGCTGCGATGTCGGCGGGGACCTGGACGGATTCGTATTCGAGCATCTAGTTGTCACCCCGGCGGCCCAGCAGTTCACCGAGACGCTGGAGGTCGGGGCCGGGATGGTGTTGGCGAAGGTAGACGGGCAGGTCAGCGAAGCGGCGGGCCTGGGCGATATCCCTGGTGGCGCCGCGTGTGCCGCCGAGCTCGGCGGCGGTGCGGAGCACCGCCTGGCAACCGGCGTAGACAAAGTGTCTGACGCGAAGGGCCCGCGCTTCACGATCCGTGGCAGGCTCATCGGGGCTCGAATCAACCTCAGCTGCAGCGTGAGAGATCACCACTTCCATGGTTCGAATGGCGACGTCCAACTCCGCGGCCAGGACCAGCTTTTCCGCCTGGGCATCGCGCGACAGGGAGGCGACCGCAGCGCGGGCGAGCCCCAGGCTGCCGCCGAACCAGCAGGCGGCGACATTCAGCGATCCCCACCAGAAGCCTGGCCGAGATTCGTAGAAGTTCGCAGGACCGATGCGCCGAAGGGCACGAGCACAATCGAAGTTGACGCTGAAGCTCGCTGAATCGGCCATCCCGACGGTCTGCCAGGAGCCAGCGATGACCTTCAGGTCGGGGCTGGCGAAGTCCACTTCGAAGAGCCAGGTGGCCTCCCCCTCCCGCGCGGTGACCAAGGCACGTTCGACGGTGCCGGCTCCAGAACAGAATTCGCGAGTGCCGGAGAAGGCGCCTGACGATAGGAGGGCGAATGGAGGCCCGGCCACCCATACACCGTAGATGGCGGGGTAGGCTTGCTCGCCGGCCTCCTCAATGATCGTGAGCGCGTCTGCATGGCCCTCAGCGAGCCGCCCAAGGGAGAGATCCACAGCGGCGATCTCGGCGAGGTCGCGGAAACGCTCCATTGAGCGTCCGGACCCGGGGGCGGGAAGTCTCAGGGCACCTGATCTCGCAAGATCACGAAAGGCTGCGGCGACGCAAATCGGCTCTGCCGCCGCGCCGTATGCGCCCAGCGGCGAAAGCGGCGGATCGAACCACGAGCGTGTTGCTCTGGGGACAACGGTTGGTGACATATTCGCGCCTCTTACGAAACGGTAGCGTCCGCGAGAGATACCTGAGCAACAACGGCTGCCCGGGGGATGCCAACTTGCTCGCAGTTTGGGCAAGGCAAGCGCAGCCCTAATCCTCCAGTCGCAGCCCAATGGCGGCGGCAGCGGCGCCGAGCACTGCCGAGGCGCGGTCGTGGTTGGCCATCTGGCGGGTGACGTAGGCAAAGGCGAATCGGTGCGCCGCGTTGCCCCAGCCGAGGGCGCCACCCAGCCCGCCCATGCCGAAGCCGTCACTCCCCACGACGAAGCCAAAGCCCCACGAGCGTTCGTCCCCGAGGAGGACGTCGCGGCCGGTGCTTTGGGCGGAAATGGCCTGCTGGACGAGGGATTCGGAGAAAAGGCGGACGCCGTCCAGGCCGCCGCCGGCAGCGAAGCCTGCGTGGAAGCGGGCGATGGCGCGGGCTGTGCCGTGGCCATTGATGGCCGGCACTTCGGCTCGGCGCCAGGCGGAGCTGTTTATCACGTCGCCCTCGAGGGCGGCAGGCGGGTTGTTGAGCGATTGCAGTTTGAGCGACCCGGGAACTGCGCCAAATCCTTCGACCCACCCCTGATTGATGCCCGCGACCGCGGCGCAGCGCGCTTCTTCCGCGGGCGTGAGGCCGATCTGGAAATCGAGGCCCCAGGACGCGGCGATCTCTTCGCGGAAGAATCTGCCGAGGCTGCGGCCGTCCACGCGGCTGACGATTTCGCCGACGAGGTGGCCGTAGAAATAGGCGTGCTCTCCGTGCTGTGTCCCGGGCTCCCACCAGGGCGCTTCGGCGGCGAGGAGGGCGGTCATGCGTTGCCAATCGAAGATCACTTCGGCGCGCCTGTGACTCACGGAGTGCGACCAGACCCGCCTGGTGGGTGAGCAGCCAGCGAACGGGGATGTGGGCTTTGCCCTCCTGGGCGAATTCGGGCCAGTAGCGCGCGACGGGGGCATCGAGGTCCACCTGGCGGCGGTCGATGAGGAGGAGCAGGCAGGCGGCGGCGAACGGCTTGGTGACGGAATAGACGTGGACCAGCGTATCTTGCTGCCAGGGAGCACCCGATTGGGCATCGGCGATGCCGCCCCAGAGGTCGACTACCGGCCGGCCATCCAGGTAGATGCAGGTTGCCGCGCCGGTGTCGCCGAGGTCTTCGAAGCAGCGTTCGAATGCCTCGCGGGCGGCGAGGAAGCGCGGGTCGCAGTGGCCGTGAATCGCGGTAGCCATGGACGGAGACTTTAGCGGCCACGCGCGCCTTACGCGAAGAATTGGAGAGGCGCTGTTTCGTCGCCGGGGCGCTGGTACACTCCGGAGGATGGCAGCAGCGACCGCGACGATGGCCCCGAGGGCATCCCTGCTGGAACGGCCGGCGAACTTCCCGCGTTTGGATTCGCTCACGGGGTTGCGATTTTTCGCGGCGTTTTTGGTGCTGATCCACCATTTCACCAACTTCGCCCAGTTGCCGCTGATCTGGCGGTGGGCGGGATTCGGGACAACGGGCGTCAGCTTCTTCTTTGTGCTCTCGGGCTTCGTGCTGACGTGGTCGTTCGTGCCGACCGATACGGCGCCGCGGTTCTATTGGCGGCGGTTTGCCCGCGTCTGGCCGCTCCATTTTGTGACGACGCTGCTGGCGATCCCGGTGTTCTATATGTGGCGCGACGTCCCGATGGATTGGACAGGTGTCATCCTCTCCGTGTTCTTGTTGCATGCCTGGGTGCCAACGGTGAGCACGTATTTCGCGGGCAACCCAGCCTCCTGGTCCCTTTCTTGCGAGCTCTTCTTCTACGCGATTCACCCATTCCTGGTGAGACGAACGCTGGCGGCAGC
>JBBQGT010000105.1:0-11274 GCA_038323265.1 Tepidiformales bacterium | reverse complement strand
ACGTTGTCGTGGCAATCGATGCCCCGTTGATCGTGCAGCCTGAACGCCGCGCAGAATCCCAACTGGGCAGCGCATACGGCAAATACCATGCATGCGCGTACTCCGCGAACTTGCCGTTCCTGACCTATATGAACGGCCTTGCCGGCCCTCACCTCGCGAAACTGCTCAAGGCGGCCGAATTCGAACTGAATCCGGGCAAACTGACCACGTACGCCGCGGGCCGCTTCGCACTCGAGGTGTTCCCGCACCCGGCGCACGTTGCGCTTTTCGGCCTGCAGAAGGCGCTCAAGTACAAGAAGGGCCACGTGGCCTGCCGCCGAAAGGCGCTCGGCCACTATCAAGACCACCTGCGCACCTTACTGGCCAAGGAGGTGCCGCTAGTCTTAGCGGCGCCCCTGGTCCGAGAAGTGCTTCACCCTGACGCCACGTTGGCCAAAGGCAAAGCTCTCAAGAACCTTGAGGACCGGCTAGACGCAGTCACCTGCGCCTACATCGCCTACCATTGCTGGAAGCACGGAGCGACGGGCTTCCAGGTCTTTGGATGCAACGACCACGGCTGCATCGTAGTTCCTCACCTCGTCGCCTAGCGGCTCTGCCTCAGGAGATCGACGGTCAGCATGATCTGGCCGAGGTGGATGCCGGCGTGTTCGATCGGGTGAATGATCGCTTCCCGGCGTGATTCCTCGTGCGGAATGCCATCGCCCCACAGCTCTTGCGAGGGCACGAAACGTTCATTCAGCAGGCCCGAATCGAGGGCGGCGAGCGCTGCCTGAATCTCCGACTGAATGTTTCCGGCAGATGCCCGGAGGTCGGCAAACGTGCCGCGCGATCGAAATTCGTCCGAACGCGTCCGGTGGATGTCGAGGCCGCAGGCGATGCCCAACACCGAGGCGCGCATGTTGCCAAAGGCGTGAGTAGCAATGACGAAGCACGAGTTCGCGCCTGCCACGTCTGGCGCCTGGTTCAGTTCGTCTTCGCTCAGTCCGTCCAGCGCGCCCACAATTTCGTCGAGCTTGGTCAGCAGCGCCGAGCTGAGCGATTCAAGTTCAGGTGTCATCGTCCCTACATCCGTTCAGGGGCCGTCATGCCCATGAGATTCAGCACTCGTGCCAGCGCTACCTTGGCGGAAAGCACCAGCCGGAGGCGGGCCTTGGTAAGCGCCACATCCCGGGTGATCACCTTCAGGTTCGGGTCATTCCGCTGCTTGAAGGCGTCGTTGAAGCCGTGGAAGGCGTTCGCCAGCTCCATCGCGTAGTACGGCAGGTGCTGCGGCTCATACGTCTGCGCTACCGTTTCGATCACATCGGTGAGCCGCATCATCTCCCGGATGAGCGCCAGTTCCGATGGCTGCGTCAGCAGTGCGACATCGCCCCCCTCGGGCGACAGGCCCTGCTCGGCCGCCCGGTCCAACATCGAAGCGAGGCGCGCGTGGGCGTATTGCACATAAAACACAGGGTTCTCGCTCGACTGCTTCTTTGCGAGGTCCAGGTCGAACTCCATCTGGGCCCCCGGTGACCGCAGCAGGAAGAAGAATCGTGCGGCATCCGCGCCTACTTCGTCGATCAGTTCGTCGAGGGTGATGATCTCTCCGCCGCGCTTCGAAAGGCGAACCACTTCGCCGCCCCGTTTTAGCGTGACTAGCTGATACAGCAGCACCTGAAGGGCGTCCGGGTCTGCACCTACAGCCCGCGAGGCCGTCTTCAATCGCGAAACGTGGCCGTGATGGTCCGCTCCCCAAACGTCAATCACGAGGTCGAACCCCCGCGCGATAAACTTGTCGTAGTGGTAGGCGATGTCGCTGGCATAGTAAGTGGGCCGCCCATCCGAGCGGATGACCACGTTGTCTTTGTCTTCGCCAAGCTCGCTGGAAGCGAACCAGAGCGCGCCCTCGCGTTCCACCACCTGACCGTTTTCGCGAAGCAGCGCCATCGTCTTTTCGAAGCGTCCTTCGGGCCCGTATAGCGACTTTTCACTGAACCACTGGTCGTAATGCACGCCGAATGCGCCAAGCGTGGCCCGAATGTGGCGGACCATCACTTCGATGCCGAGCATGCCAAGCTCAGCAGGGCCGGATTCCCCTGCCGGTCGCAGGAACTGCTCGCCCGCCTCGTCTTTGACCTCGCGAGCGAGGTCGATCATGTACTCGCCGGGATAGCCGTCCTTCGGGATCTCCACTTCGCGACCGAAAAGTTGCTGGTATCGTGCGTAGAGCGTGTCCGAAAAGGTGTCGGTCTGCGTACCCGCGTCGTTCACGTAGTACTCGCGCTCGACATCGTAGCCAGCCGCGCCAAGGGCCGAGGCGAGCGCGTCGCCGATTGCTGCGCCCCGGCCATTCCCAACGTGTAATGGTCCCGTCGGGTTCGCCGAGACAAACTCCACCTGTGCCCGTTTGCCCACGCCCAGCGCGATATCCGCGTAGCCGGGACCGCTGGTGATGACGTGCTCCACCTGCTGCTGCAGAAAGGGAGTCGAGATGCGGATGTTGATAAACCCCGGCGGCGCTACGGCCGGAGGGTCGATAGTGGCGTCCGCTGGCATATGCCGCGCAATCACCTTTGCGATCTCCAACGGCGGCTTCATCGCCGCGCGGGCGAGCCGCAATGGGAGTGTGCTCGCGAAATCGCCGTTCGCCGTGTCTTTCGGACGCTCGATGGCGGTGCCCGGCACGGCAACGTCTGGCAGCTCGCCGGCATCGATGGCGGAGCGAACGGCCTGGGAGAGCAGGCCCTCAACGTAAAGGCGAATGTCGCGCGTGTCTGGCATGAAGGATACAGGTTAGGTGCTTAGCCCTGATTGGTGAAGGGCGGCGTTTCAGCGCTCGCTGAATGGATAGCCGCCCCCTCGGGCCAAGTCCGCAACATCGCGGGCAGCCTGCTCGGCGTTTTCGATCACGTCCATGGGATAGGCGTAGTGAACCCGGTGCCGTTCGAACTCATCGACGTCGATCACATCGATGCAGCCGTTGGGCCGTACGGTAACGTCGAGGTCCAGATCAACGTAGCCGATCTGGCAGCCATCAAACGAGGGAGGCGTGGTGATATTGCAGTACCACAACGCGAGAGAGCAGCCGGGTCGCGAAAGCCGGAAAACGTTGTACCAGCGGTTCCGCCAGAAGTAGACGAGGCTGTCGTACGGCGAGCGAAACTCGCCTCGGCTGGTGTAAATCGGAGTGCGCGCACGGTATTGAGCGATGATCAGCGTGCCATCGTCGGAAAGGACCCGGAAGGGCTGGATCCAGTGGGCTGCGCCGTCGTACTTCGTGGCCCGGAGCAGTACGCGCGATCCCGGAGTGGCCGTCGGGGTGCGTGGAAGCTGCATTAACGAATCATACACACGCCGGTGCTCCCGAACGGGCGCGTTACGTGAAGTCGGGGAAAACCCTGATGGTTAATTGTGCACGATCGTAAGGCCAGCGATCGTCCCGCCGATCACTGCCGCCGCGCCCAGAATTGCGCAATAGATTACCGCGCCCCGGCTGAACGTCTCGCGCACGTCCGCGCGCAACGGAGCCGCGTTGGGGTCAACAGTCGCCTGAGAAACGTGGTGTTCCGCCTCGTGGGCGGGCGCAAGGGCGGATTGGGGGGCGGGATGCGTATCGGCCATTCGTCTGCCTCTTCTAAGCTTCCATGCATTGTCCTGCGGAGCCCCGTTGCGCGCACATCGCTGCTAGCCTGTGATGATGACCGAGCCTTCCCGTCCGCGACGCCGGTTGATCACCAAGACGATTACTGTCCCCGGGAACTTCGACAAAGCTTGCCGCGACTTCAACGAGGGCCGGTTCTTCGAATGCCACGAGTGGTTTGAGGAGATCTGGCAGGAGGAGCAGGGCGATGTTCGCGACCTCTACAAAGGTTTGATCCAGTTGGCCGCTGCTTTCGTTCATCTGCGCAAGGCAAACTTTGTCGGGGCCGAACGTCTGCTGCGGACCGGGATGGGCTATCTGGCGCCATACCGGCCCGAAGGAGCGATGGGCTTCGATGTCGAGGCCATCGCCACGGCAGCTCAGGCCACGCACTCCCGCTTGGTGCAAGGCGGCCGAACCGGCGTAGCAGACCTGGACCTTGCCGAGCGGCCGTTCTACGCCTACGACCGTGAGGCGCTTCCTGCGGAAGCGCGCCGTTGGCAAGCATGGGGTTTCGACCGCGATGGAACCTCGCTCGAGTTGGAAGTGACGGTGCCGGAATGATTCAGCGATGTGAAAAAACGGTGAAGAGCGTATGTCACCCAAAAGGCGGATGACCTAGTCTGGATTGCGGGCGACGATGCGGAAACGGGCGACCTATAGCAGGAGTAACGAATGACCAACAACGGCACAAGCGCCGCCGCGACCAATATCGTTATCGAGGCGCGCGACGTCCAAAAGACGTACGACACCGGCTCGGTGAAAGTCTACGCCCTGCGAGGCGTGTCGCTGCAGGTGCCCCGCGGCGAGATGTTGGCGATCATGGGCCCTTCGGGCTGCGGCAAAACCACCCTCCTGAACAGCCTCTCCGGCCTCGACGATTTCGATTCCGGTATGGTGCTGATCGAAGGAAACGACCTTTCGCGCATGCCGGACGACCGCAAGACCGAGTTCCGGGCGAAGGACATGGGCTTCGTCTTCCAGACGTACAACCTCCTGCCGGTACTGACGTCAGTAGAGAACATCGAACTGCCCCTGATCGTTTCAGGAACGAAACCGAAGCTTGCTCGCGAACAGGCGCTTGCCTCCCTGGAGCGCGTGGGGCTGCTGGACAAAGCGGGCCAACGTCCGTCGCAGCTCTCTGGTGGCCAGCGCCAGCGGGTGACGGTGGCGCGGGCGCTCGTGAACAAACCAGCGATCGTCTGGGCGGACGAACCCACCGGCGCGCTCGATTCCACGACCGCGACCGAAATCATGGACCTCATCGTGGACCTCAACTCCACCGCTCATCAGACATGCGTAATTGTGACGCACGACCCGAAAGTGGCTGCCCGTTGCCACCGCACCATTCACATGGCCGACGGCCTCATCGTGCGTGAGAACAGCCAGGCCGAAATGGTCGCTGTGGCGGCAGGACGTTAGGGACACTCATGAACGAACTGTTCGGACTTTCCATGACCTACATCGCAATCGGCTGCGTCGCGGTGACCCTTGCGATCCTGCTTTTCGTGGGCTTTATTGCTGTGCGCAACCCCGTGATGTTCAAGATGGGGCTTCGCAACATTCCGCGTCGCAAGGCCCAGACCGCGCTGATCGTGGTTGGGCTCATGCTTTCGACGCTGATCATGTCGGCAGCCTTTGGCACCGGCGACACGCTGACCAGCAGCGTCACCTCTGAGGTCTACACGATCCTCGGACGGGCGGACGAAGTGATCTCCTGGGACACCGGCAAGGAACCGAAGCCCGTCAACGAGCAGACGATTCCGCTCGCAACCGTGGACATGCTGCGGAACCAGTTTCCGAACGACCCTGACATTCAGGCGTTCGTCCCGTTTCTGAGCGAAGAGCTGTCGTTGCAGGATCAGCGGACGAAGCTGAATGAGGCCTCGCCACGAATCGTCGCCTTTCGCACGGACGACGCCAAAGCACTCGGAGGCCTCCGCGACACCAGAGGCAACGAAGTTTCGCTGGCCGGCAATGAAATCGCCGTCAACGAAAAACTCGCCGAAGCCATCGATGCTCAAGTCGGCGACAAGCTCCTCACGTTCTACCAGGGCGCCTCCACGGAGTTCACCGTGAAGGCGATTGTGCCGAACACGCTGCTCGGCGGCACGTTTAGCACCGGCGACCGTGAAGGCGCAGCGGTGGACTACTCCGTGTTGGCCTCGCTCACAGGCAAGACAGACCGCGCCGACGGCATCTTCGTTTCGAACCGTGGCGGCGTTAAGAGCGGGATGGATCGTTCCGACGCAGCGAAGGCAAAGCTCGAACAGGCGCTCAGCGGTACCCCCTACAAGGTGGAAACCTTCAAGCAAGACGGCATCAGGCTCGCCGAACTGGTCGGCAACGCCTTCACCACGATCTTCATCGTCTTCGGCCTGTTCTCCATCTCGGCTGGCGTGCTGCTTATTTTTCTGATCTTCGTGATGCTGGCGGCCGAACGAAAACCAGAGATGGGCATGGCCCGGGCCGTTGGTGCGAAGCGGCGGCAGCTTGTTGAGTCGTTCCTCGCCGAAGGCATGGGCTATGACCTCGGTGCGGCCGTCGTGGGGCTCGTGGCCGGCATGGGCGTGACCCTCGCCATGATCCAGATAATCAAGTCCGCTGCGGGCGATAACCTGGGCCTGAACCTCTCGGTCACCTTCACACCGCGTAGCATGATCGTTGCCTTCTGCCTTGGCGTAATGGCCACCTTCCTCGTCATCTTTATCTCGTCCTGGAGGGCGAGCCGCCTCAACATCACGTCCGCAATCCGCGACCTCCCGGAGACGAAACCGATCAACCCGGAGGCTGCAACCTGGATGGGCTACTTCCGTGCCGCGTTGAACGGCATGGTCGTTCTTGCGCTGCCCGTTGGCCTTACGCTGTTTCTGCTCGGAAGCGTCGGAATGTTGCTCGGGCTCCCGTTGGTCCTCATGGGCCTCGTGAGCCCGTGGGTCTATCTGTTGCGAGGGTCGAACGTGGCGCTCCCGCGTGAACTCCGGCTGGCAGAAGACCCGCCAAAATGGCCGTGGATCCTTGGCCTCGCGTTGCCCGTCATCGGCTGGGTCTTGATTCTGCCGTGGTATTTCTTAGCGCTGCTCCTGGTAGTCATCGTGCGGGACCGCAAGCCCGCCGGGATGGCAAGTTGGATGCCTCCCGCTGGCATCATCGTCCCGCCCTTCGGATTCGTCCTCGTACTGCTGCAGCACGCCCGGACGCGAATCGCCTGGAGTGCTGGCGTAGCCTTTGCTTTCGGTGTCGCTGGCGGCGTCCTCACCTTCACCGGCCTCGACCGCGACAGCTCCTTCTTCTTCTTCCTCGGCGTTTCCCTGCTCTTCCTCTGGGTGGCGGTCACGCTCCGCTACTTCGGCCGAAATGAGCGGGCATCGTTCACCGCCACAAGCGCACTTTTGCTCGTACTCTGGTACCTGCCCAGCAAGGTCTACGAGCCGATCTTCGGCGAACTTAACGGCGACATCGAAATGTTCTTCCTCAGCGGAATGGTGATGGTCACCTGTGGTGTCTTCATCATTGTCTACAACGCGGACATCGTGCTGCCCCTCATCGCCCGCCTCGGTTCCCGGTTCGGACGAATTTTGCCGGCCCTTAAGACCGGGGTGGCCTACCCGTTGACGGCCCGTTTCCGTACAGGCATGACGATGATCATGATCGGGTTGATCATGTTCTCCCTCGTCATGATGGCGACGCTCAACACGAACTTCGCCCAGGTGTTCCTGAACGACGACGTCAAAGGCGGCTTCGATGACGTGTTGCAGGTCAACGACAACAACCGAATTGACAACATCAGCGATGCCATCGCCAAGTCGGGGACGGATACCTCGCCAATCCGTGCGACCGCCGAACTGCGAGTGGCCTATCCGTTCGAGGCGGAAGTGGAGAACAAAGACAAGAAGAAGAAGGACGGCGAAGTGCCAGCGTTCAGCCGGTACACCATCTTCGGCGCGGACCAGGGCTTCTTTCAGGCGACCACGCTGCCGATGAAGTTCCGCGCTACCGGCTACGAAACGGATCGCGCTGTTTGGGACGCACTGGCGAATGACGGGAAACTGGCCGTTATTCCAGCCTCGCTGATCGCCCCGCAAAACGGTTTCGGCGGCGGAAGCCAAGACTTGCTCGAGTTGAACCCCGTGAAGGACAAGTTCGCAACATTCACGTTGAAACTCCGCGACCCAGGTGCCGGGACCAGTTCCACCGTGACCGTCATCGGCGTCATGAAGGAGTCCGGCGACACCTTCTTCTCTCTCGGAGACCCGAACGGCGCCGGCACCGGCGGGCTCGTGACCTCAAAGCAGACGCTGCTGGACACGTATCCGGACTCCCGAGGGCAGCGCTTCTACCTCGCCCTGAAGCCGGGCACGGACGGCAAGGCTTACGCCAAACAACTGGAGTCAGGCCTGGTGCAGGCTTCAGCAGATTCCCTTCAAAAACTGCTCGACGACCAGCAGGCCCTGCAGAGCGGATTCCTGCTGGTCTTCCAGGGGTTCATGGGGCTTGGGCTCATCGTGGGCATTGCTGCGCTGGCAGTGGTCGCGTCCCGCGCCGTCGTCGAGCGCCGGCAGCAGATCGGCATGCTGCGCGCGATCGGTTACCAGCGCGGGATGGTAGCGCTCAGCTTCCTCTTCGAATCGGGATTCATCGCCCTTTCGGGAATCCTACTAGGCCTCACATTAGGCCTGTCGCTGGCCTGGGTGCTGTTCACGCAAGGCGAAATCGGCACCGAGTCCGAGGGCGCGACCTTCGTCGTTCCGTGGCTGAACCTCGCGGTCATCTGCGCGATCGCCTTTGGCGCATCGATGATCATGACCTACCTGCCAGCCCGCAGCGCGTCACGCGTACCGGTGGCCGAAGCGCTCCGCTACGAGTAGTCCGCCCGGCGCCAGCTCCGGACAACAGAAAGGCGCGACTCACGTCGCGCCTTTCTCGCTACTTGGTCGTATCTGACTGGTTTAGGCGAAACGAAGGAACCGGCCAACTCGCTCCACTACCTGCGCTCGCAGCAGTCGTGGGTCAGTTGTCGGTGCAGTAGGAAGCTTCGCGCTCTTTTTCGTTGCCAATTTCTGCTCGTTGAGGTATTCCTCAAGGTGAAGCATGGCTGGCGTCGGTTCGATGGCAGGGTTGAGATGCTGTGGGTCGATATACATCGTTGCCCTCCTTTGATTGTTACTCTTTTCACAATATACCACAGTTAAGCCGTTATGATGACCGTCTCATGCCGAGTTGGTATCGAACGTGTCTATCTCGCTATTGGTAGAGGCTTAGCAGATACCCGTCGGGCCCCATCACTGTGCACTCGCTCCCGCCGTCGATTTCGTACGGGGCCGCGATGCCCTGCCCCCCAAGCTTCAGAGCCTCGCGATAGGCCGCGTCCACGTCCGCGACCGCGAAGCGCATCTCGGCACCGATGCCGCGCGCGACGCCTTCGCGGGTCACCGCGTTGAACCAGGGGTGCCCGCGATACGCCTCGTCCGCATGGATCATGATCGGGACCGGCCCAGCGCTCAGTTCAGCGAAGCCCGGGTGTCGCCCCGAGACCGTGGCGCCGGCCACCCGTTCAAGGAAATCCGCCAGCGCGAATACGTCGGTCGCCCACAGCACCAGGCCAAATCCGGAGTCACTCATTCCTACAACTATGGCCCGACAACGCCGCTATAACCAACGGTCAAGTGTCAAGACCACAGCTGCACATAACTCGATGGCCCTCGTGAATTCGCGCCACCTCGATGCTAAATCTGTGTTACGCCGGCCGGAATTTCGGCAGCGACACGTCTTCATGCCGCTCCCATTCGACCACCACCGGCATGCCCACGCGGATCTCGGAGTTCGCGATGCCCACCACATTCGTCGTGATGCGAGGCCCCTCCTCCAACTCCACGATGCTCACGTTATACGGCAGTTCGAAGCCCGGGTGGTACTTCTGGTGCATCACCCCGAAAGTCCGCACCGTCCCGCGCCCGCTCGCCTCAACCCACGCAGAATCGGGCGACAGGCAGTCGTCGCAGTGCGTCCGCGAAGGCAGCCGGAATGCGCCGCAGTGCGAGCACTTCATCAGCAGCAACTCACCCTTCATCGCCGCTTCAAAGAAGGGCCGCGAGGAATCGTCGGCTTCGGGCAACGGCTTTGAGGTCTTCTGGTCCTGGGTCATTCGTGCGCTCCTAATCGGCGTGCGGGCTGAGGATGAGGGCCGCGTGGTAGCTCAGGCTCCCGCCGTTGCCCGTGCAGAGAATGCGGTCGTGCTTCGCCACCTGGCGCTCGCCGCCCTGGCCGCGACCCTGGATGATCGCTTCGCTGAGCGGCGTCATGCCCCACATGTAGTACGCCGAAAGCTCGCCGCCACCCGTGTTCGTCGGGAGTGCGCCGCCCGGCCCCAGCTTGCCATCGGCCACGAACGGGCCTCCCTCGCCCTTCTTGCAGAAGCCGTAGTCCTCCAGCGTCACGATCACGGTGTAGGTGTAGCAGTCGTACAGCTCGCAGACGTCGATCTCATCCGAGGTGCAGCCAGCCATGGCGAACGCCGTCTTCGCCGCGATCTTGCCGCCCGTCTCCGTCTCCCAATCGCTCCCCGCGCGAGCGTGGTCGCCGGGGTGCCCCTGCCCCATGCCGTGGATGTAGACCGGCGGCTGGGCCATCGATTTCGCCCGGTCCGCGCCGCTCACAATGACCGCAACGGCCCCGTTCGAGACAAGGCAGCAGTCCAGCAGGTGCAGCGGCTCGATGATCCAGCGCGAGGCGTGGTAGTCCTCCATCGTGATCGGCTCGCGCATCTGGGCCAGGGGGTTCATCACCGCCCATGTACGCTGGTCAACAGCGATCTGACCCAGCTGATCCTGCGTCGTGCCGTACAGCGACATGTGCCGTCGGGCAGCCAGCGCGTAGCCCGTGTTCGCGCCGAAGTACCCCGCCGCTGCGTACAGACCGGCCATCCCTTTTGGCCGCGAAGGGCTGCGCGCCGCCGACCCATAGGCCGCGCCCGCCGAGCTGTTCTCCTTCAACGGCGCATCGGCAAACACGCAGACCACGTTATTCACCATCCCCGCGGCGATGGCCATCGTGGCGTACTGCACCATCTGGGCGGCCGTCGAACCGGCGGCGTTCATATGGTTCATCAGCCGCAAGTTTTCGAGTCCCAGGTAGTTCTGCAGCCCGAGCGTCAGCCCGCCGCCCGTCGTCCCGGTGATGCCAGCGTTGATCAGTAGGCCATCGATATCGCTCTTCGCCAGGCCAGAGTCAGTGATCGCCGTGCGCACGGCGTCGGCCGCCAGTTCAGAAGTGGATTTCCCGTAGATGCGGCCCATAGGCGTCATCCCAAGGCCAGTAATTGCAGCGGCGCCTCGCAGCGGATGTGGCATGTGTGCCCCCTCTATGTCCGGCCATCTTACCGGCGCAAACGGCAGCGCGCAGAGCCCCTGAATCTGCACCGCGACCGTCGGCGAGCGCTTGCCGGCCCATGCACGGTCCTCAAGCGCCACGTCACGCTCTCCGACAATGCGACGCCCCGAAACTCCGATACTCCGATACTTCCAAACGGGGCCCCCACCCCATTTGCCATTCGGCGCTCCCCTCCACAGTCGCGCGGGAACGACATCGTTGGCCACCCCTCGAAACAGAGCCGCGCCCGCTTCGCCTCGCTCATCGGCACGAAGAAAGGCGAG
>JBBQGT010000104.1:0-11389 GCA_038323265.1 Tepidiformales bacterium | reverse complement strand
CGGTCTACGAGCCTCGCGAGGTCGCTCGCGATTCGGCACTCGGCGATTGCATGGACTTCCCAGCCCATCGACTTCAGCTTGGATTCGTGGATTGAATCTCGCTCTATGTTCCGCGTGATCTTCGGGCCCCAGTAACCGGTGTTCGACTTCGGTGTGTGCCCTTCGATGCATTCGTGCCCGTGCCAGAAGCAGCCGTGCACGAATGCGACCGTCCGGTACTTCGGCAACACGATGTCAGGGCGGCCCGGCAGGTCTTCGCGGTGGAGGCGAAAGCGGAACCCGGCAGCGTGCAGTGCCCGCCGGACAGTCATCTCGATTGAAGTGTCCGTGCTGCGGAGGGCCGCCATGTTCCGGCTGCGAGTCGCGGGATCGAACCTGAGGTCGGGCACGGCTCAATGGTAGTGCGCGCAGACAGCCGCGCGCTAGAATCCGCGCGGAGGCGTTGTATGAACCCGGAATACGACCAGGTGATTGTTGGCGGCGGGATCGCCGGGAGCGGGTTGGCGACGGTGATGGCGCGGGCCGGTAAGGCTGTCTTGCTGCTCGAAAAGTCGGCGGTGTTTAAGGACGTGGTGCGCGGCGAATGGCTGGCGCCATGGGGCGTGGTCGAGGCGCAACGCACCAGTCTGTACGACGTGCTGACTGGCGCGAACGATCATCACATCACCTACCAGGTGACGTTTGGCGACAGCATGACGAACGATGAGGCGATGGCCGCGCGGCTGAACCTGACTACGATGCTGCCGGGCATCCCCGGGCCGCTTTCGCTTGGCCATCCGCAGGCCTGCCAGGCGCTTTTCGATGCCGCCACCGCCGCTGGCGTGACCGCCGTACGCGACGTTACCGGGGTGACCGTAGTGGCGGGCGCTTCGCCGCGGGTTGGCTACACGTTAGGTGGCGAGAGCCGCACGGCCACCTGCCGGATGGTGGTTGGCGCGGATGGCCGCAACTCGCAGGTGCGGCGCCAGTTGGGCATCGAACTTCACCAGGACACGCCGCACCACCTCTTCGCCGGGATGCTGGTGGATGGCGCGGATGATTGGCCCGAAGATACGCAACTGATCGGCACCGAGGACGACGTTCACTACCTGATCTTCCCGCAGGGCAACGGCCGCCTTCGTCTCTATCTGGGCTACGGATTCGGCCAGAAGACGCGGTTTGCGGGCGCCGATTGCGAGGCGACGTTTCTTGAGGCGTTCCGGCGCGAGCACGTACCCCACATGGCGAAGGTGGCCGATGCGCGCATCGCCGGGCCATGCCACTCGGCGCCCAACCAGAGCACCTGGACAGAGTCGCCGCTGACTGAAGGCGCGGTGCTGATCGGCGACGCCGCGGGCTTCAACGACCCAATCATCGGGCAGGGCCTGTCGATCTCCATGCGCGATGTGCGCATTGTGAGCGAAGCGCTGCTGGCGAGCGATCACTGGTCAATGGCCACCCTGCAGGCATATGCCGAAGAACGGGCCGAACGGATGCGACGCCTGCGGTTCGCGGGCAACACCTCGTCCCTGCTTTACGCCGAGTTTGGCGATGAGGCGCTCGGGAGAAGGGTGCGCTTCAGGGAGCAATCGGCGGCGAACCCGGCACTCGGTATTGCACGCGCTGCCGGCATGGTCGGCCCGGAGATGCTCCCTGCCGAGGCGTTTTCCGATGAGGCCTGGCAGCAGCTGGTCACCATCTGAACTCAGAGGATGGGGAATTTGTAGAGGTGGCCGGGATGGCGAACAGTTAGGTCATCGGCACAGTGGCGGGTATTATGTCCAGCATGAGACATTAAACGTGTCCTTCGACCTATAGTGGCCTAGTTTCGAATGATTAACGACGCGCGACTGCTCTTCCACCTCATGAACGAGGCGCCCGCTGGGATGGCGGTGGTCCGCGAGCCTGGCCACGTGTTCGAACTGGTCAATCCCCGTTACGCCACGCTTGTTGGCCGCCCGGCGGAGGAGTTGCTGGGCAAGCGTCTTCAGGATGTTTTACCCGAGATGGCGACTCAGGGCTGGGTCGGCGTTTTGGATCAAGTCCTCGCGAGCGGTGAAACGTTCGTTGGCAGCGAAACGGAGCTGGCGTTCAGCGACCCCCGGTCAGAGAGCGCGCGAGTCGTCTACGCCGACTTCGTTTTTCAGCCGATGACCGACCAGGGTAGCGGGTCGACTGGTATTTTCATCCACGCCACGGACGTGACCAAGCAGGTGCTTGCGCGCCAGGAGGTTGAGCGGCTGGCGCGTGACTTGCGGCTACAGAGTGACCACCTGCAGCAGGTGCTAGACGTGCTGCCGCTCGGCATCGCCATCGGCGACGCAAGCGGGGCGATCATTCAATCGAATGCTGAGGCGCGGCGCATTTGGGGCTAGGATGCCGTCGCCGGGGGAGTGGAGGAGTATGTCGAATACGGTCTCTGGTCGATCGATGGAGAGTTGCTGGGGCCAACCGAGATCGCCTATTCGCGCAGCTTGCTCAAGGGCGAGGTGATTCACAACGAGCAGATGCTGGTTGGAAACAAGGCCGAGGGAACCCGCATCCCGCTCCTCCAGAACAGCGCGCCGTTGCGTGGCGAAGATGGGGAGATCACGGGCGCCGTCATTGCCTTTGCCGATATCACGCACATGAAGGAGTTGGAGCGGCAGAAGGACGATTTCCTAAGCCTTGTCTCGCACGAGCTGCGTACGCCGCTGACGACGATCGCGGGGAACGCCGAATCGCTTGCGCGCCACGGCGTCGCTTTCTCGAAAGAGGACATCGAGGCCGCCCACCGCGACATCCAGGCGGAAGCGGTGCGCCTGCAACAGGTGGTCGAAAACATGCTGGCGCTCTCGCGGGTGGACTCGCAGCGAGGGGCCGAACTGGAGCCTGTACTGCTCGAACGGGTGGTGGCTGGAGCGGTGAGTGACCACCAGCGGCGCTTCCCGAACCGCGAGATGACGCTTGATGCGGGCGGCGAGGACTGCGTGGTGGACGGCATGCCTTCCTTCGTCCTCCAGGTGACCAGCAACCTGTTAAGCAACGCCGAAAAATACGGTCCGTCGTCCGGTGCGATCGACGTTACCGTCTGCCGCGAGGGCGATATGGCGGTTACCCGCGTGTTCGATCGCGGAGACGGGGTGGCGAGTGGCGAAACAGAGCTCGTTTTCGAAGCGTTTTTCAGGGCGAACGCCTCGGCCCGGCGGGCGGCCGGCCTCGGCCTCGGGCTCGCGGTATGCAAACGCCTTATCGATGCGCAGGGCGGCCACATCTGGTATCTCCCGCGCGAAGGCGGCGGTTCGGAGTTCGGCTTTAGCCTGCAACTCTGTCCGGAGTAGCGGACACGGAAAGTCAACCCGGCCCGGATGACGACTGGGTTGTATCGTGCCAGGGCGACTGGCCGGTCGCCGACGCCCTGCCGCTGGCCAGCACAATGCGCTACATCGTGGGCCAGACAGACGACGCGAAAGAGGGCCCGCGGGCCCTCGCCGAGAAGCGCACACCGGTGTTCAAAGGCGAGTAGCCACGCCGTGACCACCAACGCTTTAGGTTCGGCGCACAACGCGGCGCGCTGGCGGCGCAGCGCGGGTGTCGCCCATGGGGCTTGCAAGGCGACGCTCGAGGTCGGTGAAGGCGTCCAACAGCTCGGGCGCCTCGAAGGCGCGGTTGCGGCGGCCAATGCGAACCGGCTGGAGAACTTCGGCTGCCACAAGGCGTTCGACGGCAGCGTTCGTGGCCTGGAAGCTGCGCCCGATGAGCTTCGCGGCCCCGCCAACCGTGAGCACCGGCGTCCCTGGCAGAGCGTGTAGCAACAGCCCCGCCGCCGAACCGCTGCGCAGCTTCCCAGCCTTCGCCTGCCAGTGCGCTTGCAATTCGAGCACCCGCTCTTCGTAGCTGTGCGCATCGGCGACAGCGCGGCTGGTGGCTGCGGCGAACAGGCCGAGCCAACGGTTGAGGCCCTCGCGCGCGGACTCGGCTGCCGGGGCGCCGGGATAGCGCGTGGCCGTCAGGCCGTTGACGTACTCCTTCGACCATGTGGCGAGCACGAGCGAAATTGGCGGGAGGATGCGCGGTGCGAGGCCGCGCCGCCGCAGGATGACGTGGATCAGCGCCCGGCCCGTGCGTCCGTTGCCATCGCCAAACGGGTGGATCGTCTCGAACTGGGCGTGGGCCAACGCCGCCTGGACGAGCGCCGACAGGCCTTCCGTGTTGCAGAAGGCGCAGAGATCTTCGAGCAGAGCATGAAGTTCCTGGGGAGGGGGCGGGACGAATGCCGCACCACAGGGGTTAAAACTGCTGCCGCCGATCCAGTTCTGCGTCTCGCGGACCTTGCCGCCCATCGCTTCGAGGCGTGTGCCGGCGAGCAACAAGCGGTGCATCTCGAGCAGGTGGTCAAGCGTAATCCGTTCGGCGCTGGCCACCGAATCAACGGCCCAGGCCATGGCGGTGATGTTCGCCAGGACCTCTTCGGCGGTCACATCGGATGGGCTATCGCCCAGTTCGCGGGCGGCCTCGGCGCGGAGAAGCCTGCGGCTCCCCACCTCCAGCCCCTCGATGCGTGAGGAAGCGACCGCGTCAGCACGCAGCAGCAGGCGGGCGAGTGCTTCGGAATCGACGAGCGCGACAGCTTCCACGTTCATGCGAACGACGGCCGCTTCGGCGTCGGAGACATCGGCCGCCACGCGCCCGTCGATCATCAGGATCCGGTTCAGCAGTGGGTCGGGGACGTAGGCGTCGTACGAGCATCCCTGGCGGTCGCGGCGCGAGAGCCCAGAGGCTAGTTCTGGTTCCCATCGGCGACGAATGAGGCTTGCCATTGTTCAAGGTTATCACAGAACCTTGAATAAGCACCCGCTGCTATTCAAGCGTAGTTTCCAAGCCGGGCCAACGGCTCACCCGTCCGGGCCCGCGCGGGTGATGATTCTCACCGGGCGGTCGCTGCGGAAGTAGTTCCAGGCCCAGCCCGCCAGCACCAGCAGCCGGTTGCGGAATCCGATGATGTAGTAGAGGTGGATCCCGAGCCACGCCAACCAGCCCGCGAACCCGGTCAGGTGTAGGCGGCCGACCTGCGCCACGGCAGCACCCTTGCCGACGGTCGCCATCGTGCCCTTGTCGCGGTAGTGGAAGCGGCGCAGGCGTTTGCCGTCGATCGAGGCGAGGATGTTGGCGGCCGCGAGCCGCCCCTGCTGCATGGCCGGAGCGCTGAGCATGGGCACGTCGTGGCCGTCCTGTTCGAAGCCGGCGATGTCGCCGATGGCGAACTCGCGCGTACGGCCCTTGATGCGCAGGCCGCCATCGACTTCGATCCGGCCGCGCTTGTTCGTCGGCGCTTCGAGGGTGGCGGCGAGGCCGTTCGGTTTGACGCCGGCGGCCCAGACCAGCGTTTTTGCCGGCAGTTCTTCGCCGTTGGCGAGCTGTACCGAATCGCCGTCGTAGTCTTTGACGAGGACGCCAAGGCGGACCTGCACGCCTTTGTGTTCGAGTTCATCCCTGGCCGAACGCTGGAGGTCTGGCGCGAACGGCGGCAGCAGGCTTTCGCTGCCTTCTATAAGGATGATCCGCGGCTGCTGGGCCATCAGTTCGGGATACTCGCGCGGGAGGACGTGGCCCGTGAGCTCGGAGAGGGCGCCTGCATACTCCACCCCGGTTGGCCCGCCGCCCGCGACCACGAAGGTGAGCCACGGCGCCGATTCCGCCGGAGTGAGACGGGCCGCCGTTTCCAGGCAGCGCAGGATGTGGTTGCGCAGGGCGAGCGCTTCGCTCAGGTCCTTGAGGCCGTTCGAATGGGCTTCAATCGATTGGCTGCCGAAGTAGTTGGTGGTGCTGCCGGCAGCGATGACGAGGTAGTCGTAAAGCACCGTGCCGGCCTCTTCGGTTTGGACTTCGCGACGCTCAAAATCAACGCCAACTACCTTCGCCTGGCGGAAGCGGACGTTACGCTTGCCGCCCAAGATCGTCCGCGTGGGGGCGGCGATGTCGCTCGGGTTAAGCAGCGAACTGGCGACCTGGTAGAGCAGCGGCGTGAAGAGGTGGTAGTTGTGCTGATCGAGGATCGTGACCTGGCAATCCGTGCCAGCCAGCTTCTTCGCGCACTGAAGCCCGCCGAACCCCGCGCCCACGATGACGACTCTTAGTGCATTGGCCATGGATCCAGCCTAGCGTGTTTCGAGGGTTTTAACGGCGGCTGGCGGGAAGACAATGCTCAGGAACGTGTTCGGGATCAATGTTAATCAGTAACCTTGAATAAGGCCTTCCACTATTCAAGGTTAACGGGAGAGCTCCGCGGCGGGCGTGGCCGTGAAGGCTCCTTCCACGACGATGCCGCGGGCGTGCGCGGCGCGGAATCCGGGGTGCGTTCCGGAGATGGGGTTCATGGCGTCGATAAGCGCCGCGGAGATATCAGCAGTTGCCATGGCGGGGATAGTGGCGCTCGCCGCTACACCGGTCAAGACACGCGGTGGCTGCGAGTCAGCGTCCGTGAAGCAGGGCCTCGTACTCTGCGCGCGAACCGCGGTGCATCGGGCTGTTGAGCGCCCGGCGGAGCATCGCTTCGTCCCAACTGCGGGCATAGAAGGCGCGGAACATCTCCAGCGCAGAGACGGTTTCGCCGGCATAGGGTTCGAATACCACTGCCTCGCCCGCCTGCACGGCGCCAGCCTGGATGACTCGGCAATAGACGCCGAAGCGCTCGCCCTGGACGAAGCGCTTGACGAACTTTGGGTCGCCCATGCGAGCGGCCAGGGTTGCGCACGGCACGCGCGGTGAGGTCACTTCGAGCACCACCTGGTCGAACCGAAAGTGGTCGCCGATGTTGCAGGCAGCGCTCTCCAGTTCGGTGACGGTGAGGTTTTCGCCGAAGATCCCGGGTGGTAGTTCTCGCCCCAGTTCCTTCGCCCACCATACGTAATCGGGCGTGCTGAAGATGTAGACCGCCTGGTCTGGGCCGCCGTGGTTTTTGGTATCGACGATGGCGTCGCCTTCGAGCCCAAGCGGCCCGATCTGCACTGGCCCGGGAACGGGCAGCTTGAAGATGCCGCTCTTGCCGCTTTTGGAAGTAATCGGCTCGGGCTTGCCGATGTTGACGCTTACGAGTTGCATTGCAGCTTCGCCGCCGCACGCACGACGCGTGCCACTTCGTTGGCCAGGGCAATGGCTGCTTCGGGGACGCCCCGTTCGCGCAGCATGGCCTCGTCCAGGAACCGCGCGATGTACGCCTCCGGGGTCATCCAGCGGGTGGCCACGTGCTCGTCGTTGATCACTGCTTCGGCGGTCGCTTCGCAGGGGCCGCTGTAGATGATCGTATGGGCGGTCGCCCGGCCGGTCTCGTAGGTCATCACATCAACGAGGGTGAGCGCTTCGGGCTGGATGCTGATGGATGTCTCTTCGAAGAGTTCGCGGGCACAGGCTTCGGTGGGGCGTTCGCCCTGCTCCACGTGGCCGCCGGGGATGAACCAGCCGCCCGCGGAGAATCCGCCCGCGCCGCGCTTCATCACCAGTATCTCGCCACCACGCCAGAGGACGACCGAGGCCGAAAGTTCGAAACTCATGTGGCGATTGTACTGGACAGGGGAGATTGCGATCGGTGCGGAGTATGGCACTCCGGCACTCCGGCGCTCCGCCTACGGCGTCGGCTTTGGCTTTGGCGAGGGGCTGGCGCCGGGCAGGGCGCCATTAATCTCCGCCGCGCCGCCGAGGAAGGCGTCCAGCCCGTTATCGAACGTTCGCGGCAGGAAGGCGAGCACAGCAGGCGCGGCATCGAGCAGCGCTGTCGCCAGTGCCGAGTCATCGATGCTTGGCTGGAGGTCCGGCTTCGGGAAGACGACCAGCGCGATGAGCACCACCTGGGACACTAGCACCGCCTTCACGAACCCAAACGCGCCGCCCGCCAGGTGGTCCAGCGCACCGAGATTGAGCATCGCCACGGTCTTCTTCAACAGGTGTGCGGCCACCTGCCCGGCGACGATCACGCCGATCAGGATGGCCAGGAACGAAATGAGCTTCGCCAGCGTGTCGTTGTCCACGATCGGCTTCACTTTGGGGAACATGTCGTCGTAGAAGATGCCGGCGATCGGGATGGCGAGGAAAGCGACGCTCAGTGAGACCAACTCGCGAATGAAGCCGTTAACGTACGCCCGCCAGGTCACAAACGCGATAGCGGCGATGAGCACGATGTCCAGCCAGTTCATCGGGCGGCGGCATCGGTTCGCGGCGTCATCCTCCGCACCGTTCCACACCCGGTGCCAAGGCTCAACCTACCCGCCCGCCGAATCGCTGGTACCATGAGCGTATGCAGCACCAACTCATGGAGATCCTCGTCTGCCCCATCTGCAAGGGCGATCTGCAGCTCACCGTGGAGCGCGAAGAGGACGGCGAAATCGTCACGGGCGAACTGCGTTGCGCGGCCTGCAACGAAACCTACCCCATCACGGACCGCATCCCGAACATGCTCCCGAAGGACCAGCGCGGCTGATGCAGCCTCCCGAAGGCCACGGCCTGCCGCACGAACCCGCACCGCCCGAACCGCGACGCCTGGTCCCCGAACGCCCGATGCTGGTGCGCGGCCTCGCCCTGTTGGCGCTTGCCGTTGCCGCGCTCGCAGCGCTCATCGGTGTGTTCCAGAAAGCCGCAGTGCTCGGCGTGATCGTGGCGCCGGTCTTCGGGCTGACTGCCCTGCTGGCCGTCTGGGCGGCGGCCATCCACCTCACCGGCGGCCAGCGCTTCGACGACCACCCCTGGGTCTGACCGCTTAGAGCTGCTCTCCCGTGCGCCACGCGCTTTCGAGCCCCACCACCGCCAGCAGTTCGGCAACGGTCTTGCCGAGCACCGGCAGGGGCCCCTCCCATACGTCCGAGAGCGGCGCCAGCACGAACGCCCGCTCGGCGATGCGCGGATGAGGGATCGTCAGCGCTTCGCTCTCCATTTCAAGTTCCCCATAAAAGAGGATGTCGACGTCCGCCTGGCGCGGACCCCAGCGCCTCCCGGCCCTCCGGCCTAGCGCGTGCTCGATGCGCTTCGCAAGGGCCAGCAGGTCAGCGGGCCAGAGGTCTGTTTCACCGACAATCGCGGCGTTGAGGTAAGCCGGCTGGTCGGCGGGCACTGGGGCGGTCTCCCAAACGTCCGAGCGGGCGGTGACGGTCAGACCTTCCTTTTCGAGCATCGCCGCGGCAGCGCGCAGATTCGCCAGCCGGTCACCGAGATTCGCGCCGAGGGCCAGCACCACGGTCGTCACGCCGGGGCCTGCCAGTTATCGCGCACGATGGCATCGGCGACCGTGGCCACGCGCGCCATGGCCGCCACTTCGTGCACCCGCACGATATCCGCGCCGCCTGCGATGGAGAGTGCAACGCTTGCTGCGGTCCCTTCGAACCGCTCATCGACTGGCGCATCGAGCACCAGCCCAAGCGTCGATTTCCGCGAAGTGCCCACAAGCAGGGGCATCTCCAGCGTCCAGAGTTCAGGCAGGCGACGCAGCATCTCCAGGTTCTGTTCGGGTGTCCAGCCGAAGCCGAACCCGGGGTCCAGGATGATCCGCGCCGGGTCGACGCCGGCCTTTTTCGCCACGGCCAGCGTCGCTTCGAAGCCCGCCAACACGTCGCCCGCCACGTCGTGGAACGTACGCCCGCGCTGGTTGTGCATGGCCACCAACGGCACACCGCGACGGGCTACCAGCGCGGCCATCGCCGGGTCCTTTCGCAGCCCCCAGATGTCGTTCACCATATCCGCGCCGGCCTCCAGGGCGGCCTCCGCGACCTCCGCGTGGTAGGTGTCGATGGAGATTGGGAGCCGGGTCTGCCCGCGAACGGCAGCGATCGCAGGCACAACGCGCGCGATCTCCTCGTCCGCCGAGAGCGGCGTGGCGCCGGGCCGCGAAGACTCTCCACCGATATCCAGGATGTCCGCGCCTTCGGCTTCGAAGCGCTTGGCCAGCGCCACGGTCGCCGTTAGGTCGCCGGCGATACCATCGCCGCTAAAGGAATCGGGCGTCTCGTTGATGATCGCCATCACGTACGTCTTCGCGCCCCAGGCGAAACAGCGCCCGCGGACTTCAAGGCTCGCGTGGCGGTAGTTGCGGGCCAGGGCCGTGGCGTGCTCTCGCCCGCCCGCGTTCATTCGATGATCTCGAACTTTTGTTCAGTCTTGTCACCGTCGTGGATGAACCACATCCGCACGTCTGGCTTGTCGCGGTCCTTCACGCCGATGACGAAATGGACGTACGGCGGGCCGAAGAAGGCGCCCATCGCGCGCACGTCGGTCGGGCTGGGGATAGGGTCGCTGCCGGTGTGCGAATGGTAGAAGCCGGCTGGCGCCGTACCAGCGTCGTCCATTGCCCGCTCCAATTTGGCGTACTCCAATGGGTCTATCGTGAAGCGGTAGGGGCTGGCTTCCTTGTTCCGCGCACGCACCACATCGGCCACCACGCCGTCCACAGCGGCCAACACGCCGCAGCACTCCACGGGCGCATCCTCAAGGGCGTGGGCGATCATTGCATCGATATGCTCGCGGCGGAGCCGCAGGGCGATTGTCATGGTGGCATTGTATCGGAGTGCCGGAGTGCCGGAGTGCCGGAGTGCCGGAGTGCCGGAGTGCCGGAGTGCCGGAGAGGCATCCCACGCACGCGGACCTCACCCCCAACCCCTCTCCCGATTGCGACGGGCGAGGGGAGCCGTGCTTGGCTGCGACCACCTTTGAACGTCGCTCCTACACCGATCATATTCCCTCTCCCGCCGGGCCGGGAGAGGGCTAGGGTGAGGGCTGCGTTGCCGGGCTCGCGTGCGTCTCGGAGCCGAACTTCCCGCCAACCGTCCGTGCCTCAAGAACTCTCCAGCGCAGCAAAAAGAAAACCCCCCGTGGCCAGACGAGGGGTTTTCGGTAGGAGAACTGGAGCCGAAGGCTGCTTGCTAGCTGCAGGACTCGCTGTTCGCATCGAGCAGCGTGACGTTCTGCGAAGGCTGGCCGAGCTTCATGATCAACACCACGCCGGCGAAACGCGGGATGCTTGTGATGCCGCCCGCAGACGGGCCGTTCACGTAGGCCGGCACCGAGGGACTGAAGTAATGCTGCCATTCCTGATTGGGGCCGTCCCAGATGTAGATCGCTTCCCAAGTCCCGGCCACCAGGCACTTCGTAAACTGGGCGGGCGAAACGTCACCCGCGCCGATAGCGCCGACGAAGTTGACGTTGCAGCCGGCCGAACCGTTTGCGCAGACGCCCGTGACGGTTGAAGAGTGTTTAGCGAAGGCGATGCCAAGCGATCCGCCGAGGACAGTTGCCAGCGCCAGGGAACTCGCGAGCACCAGCCCGAACGATTTTCGTGTGATCCAGCTCATTCCAAAACCTCCCGCGCTACCGATGCGCGTACCCGGCTGCCACGCCATGAGTAATTACCCTACCAACACGCTTATGTACGCGCACCATCGAGAACGCCCCC
>JBBQGT010000103.1:0-11395 GCA_038323265.1 Tepidiformales bacterium | reverse complement strand
TGTACACCTTCGGGCAGTTGGCCTTTTTCGATTGTGGCGGCACGCGACTCTTCCTGGATGCGCTCCCGGAAGCTCAGGGAAAGGGCAATTCGGTGGTCTACTTCAAAGTTGGCGATATCCACGCCGCACAGGACTCGCTCGCCGCGAAGGGCGTCCCCTTCGAAGGCGCGCCCCACCTGATCCACAAGCACGAGGACGGCACGGAAGAGTGGATGACGTTCTTTCGCGACCCCGACGGCAACATGCTTTCGTTAATGTCGGCGGTGAAATCCTGGTCGGAGTTACGTCAGTTGGCTGATCAAGATGGCGGCAAGGGATAGTGAGATCAGGTAGCTCAACCCGTCCGTACACATCGTGACGAAGATGCTGGACGACAGTGCCGGGTCGAAATGGAGCAGGCGGAGGACGAGCGGGACCACCTGGCCGATCGGCGCGGCAAGCGAAGTGGCGCCGATCATGGCGGCGAGCAGGATCAAACTGAGCGTCAAGTTCCCTTCGACCACAAATGCGACGGTCGCCAGCATGAGTCCCACCACCAGTCCATTGACGATGCCCACTGCCCATTCACGCGAAAGCAGCCTTCGCAGAGGCTGGCGCTGCTCGCGCAGGGCCAGAGAACGGACGGCGATGGTCGCCGTCTGCGTGCCCGTGACGCCCGCCTGGTTGGCAATCGCTGGGACGAACGCAATGAGGACTCCGGCCTTGGAAACCGTGCCGTGGAACAGCAGAAGCACCACAGTGCTCACAAACGCGGTGCCGAGGTTGACGATCAGCCACGGCAGGCGCAGCCGGATGGTCTGCCCGATCGGCGTCGAGCCGGTCTCCTCTTCGTCCAGGCCAACCATGCGGAACATGTCCTCAGTGGCCTCTTCCTGGAGGACGTCCATCAGGTCGTCAGCGGTCGTCACACCTTCCAGGTGGCCGTCGTCATCGACCACCGGCACAGCCATCAGGTTGTACTTCTGCAGCGTCCGCGCCACTTCTTCCTGGTCTGTGCCGACGGCGACGGCATGCACATCGCGCTGGGTGATTTCGCTCAGAGTGGTGCGGGGCGAGGAAACCAACAGGTCGCGCACACTGACGGTGCCCTGCAGCCGGCGCTCGTCGTCGATGACGTAGAGGTAGTAGGCGCGGTCTGTGGGGGGCCGCAGGACGCGGAAGTAATCGATTGCTTGCTGGACGCTTATCCCTTCGTTGAGGGCGACGAAGCCGCGCGACATGATGCCGCCGGCGGTTTCGTCGTTGTAGCGCATGAGCTCGGCGACTTCCTCGCCGCGGTCCAGGGCGGCGAGCGTCTCGACCTGCTCCGCCGGTTGCAGTTGCTGGATGACGTCGGCTGCTACGTCGTCATCGACGTCTTCGAGGACGGCGGGAAGGTCCTGAAGGCCCACGCCACGGATCAGATTACGAAGTTCGTCGTCCTCCGCGTATTCGAACAGCTGGCCGACGACATCAGTCGGCAGCTTGTCCAAAAGCAGGACGCGCTCGTCCTCGTCGAAGAGCAGGACGAGTTCAGCGAGGTCTGCCGGGTGGAGGGAAGTAACGAGGGCAACAAGCTTGGACCACTCGCCGCCACTGGCTAGCGCACGGGCGTCATCCAATACATCGCGGGCAGCAACGTCTTCTGCCATCGTCGAAGTGTCCTTTTCGGAGCTGAGTGCGCTTGCGCGCGGGGGGATGCGCCGAAGGGCGCAGGGCGAACGTAAGCCTCGCTGGATCAAGGGTCAATGCCCAATTGTTTGAGGCCGATCGGTGCTCGAAACAGGAACGCTGACGGGCCATTCAGAAGGCAAATTAGGCGCGCTCGGCCGACCCGGCGCAAAATGGCATCACCCGCTCACCGGTAAGGAAGGAACCTTCATGTTTTCAAAGATCCTCATCCCCCTGGACGGGACCCCGGAATGCGAAGCCGCCCTCGTCCCGGCCATCGAACTGGCAAAGAAGTTTGATTCCACGGTGGTACTGCTTTCGGTGACCGCTGGCTATGGCACAATCCTGGGCGCGACCGCTGCTGAGTCGTTTGGCTCCTCGGGCTCCGTCGCCGCGGCGGCGGCCGTTGCCGAGGCGAATGAGGACGTGGTGGCCGCCTACCTCGAAGGCATCCGCCAGACCTGGGGTACGCCGGCCTGGGAGACGGTGCTCGCTGAAGGCGACTCAGCCGAGGAAATCGTCGAGCAGGCGCGGACGGTTGGCGCCGACTTGATTGTGATGGCTACGCACGCGCGCGGTGGCCTCAAACGCTTGTTCATCGGCAGCGTGGCTGAGGATGTGATCCGCAGGTGCGGCACCCCGGTGCTGGTGGTGCACACGCTTGAGGAGCGCGACGACTGAGGGCCGTCTCGCAACGACCTGGGCGTTTCGCAATTTCGATGGGGGCTAACCCCCGCGGAGGGTGGCGCCAGCGTCTTTCTCCAGCCTTTTCAGGAGCCCGGCCTGTATCTTCGCCACGTCTGCGTCGGTGAGGGTATGGTCATCGGCCTGGTAGCGCAGACGGAGGGCTAGCGACTTCTGTCCGGCCGGAACGCCTTCGCCGCGATACTCGTCGAACACCTGAGCGCCCAGCCGCACGCCGCTCGCGCGGTGAGAGCGGACGATTTCGAGTACGCGCGACGCAGGAGTGGAGGCGTCCACCAGGAGTGCGAGGTCCTGGCGGACCTCTGGGAAGCGGGAGGGCGCCATGTACTCGGGCCGTTCGGGCAAAACGTGAACGATGTCCTCGATCGAGAGTTCAACGAGGAACACCGGTTCATCGATTTCGAACGAGGCGGCTGTCGCGGGGTGCACCTGGGCCACGACGCCCACGGTGTCTTTCCCGGCGCGCACCTCGGCAGTGTGCCCTTCGAGCAGGCCGAACTGCACCGCCGGTACGTAGGTTTCGGGGACGCCGAGCGCATCAAAGAACGCCTCGACGGCGCCCTTTGCATCGAAGAAGTCCAGGCGTTCGCCGGTGGCGCCCCCCCAACGGGCTTCGCGCGTGCCGCCGACGAGGGCGCAGAGCATCGTGCGCTCGTGCGGGAGGTCGGCCTCGGTGGGCAGGTATTCGAAGCCGATTTCGAACAGTCGCAGGGGGCCTTCGTGATGCCGGCGGTTGGCCGCGTACGTTTCGAGCAGGCCCGCGCGCATGCTGGTGCGAAGGTAGGTGTACTGCGAGGCGACGGGGTTAACCACGCTGAGGGGCGCGAGGCGGAGGGAGTCAGCCGGGTCCACGACCCGTTGCAGTTTCTGCAGTTCGGTGAGGGAGTAGGTGATGACCTCCTGAAAGCCGAGCCCGGCTGCGAGGTCACGGACGCGTTCGCGCAGATCCCGCAGCGGGTTCGGCGGCGCCTCCGGCAGCTTGCCTTCGAGCGTGGTGATGGGGAGCTTGTCGTAGCCGTAGATGCGCCCGATGTCCTCAACCACGTCGTCGGGGATTTCGACGTCTGGGCGCCAATCGGGCGGCTGAACCCGGAATTCGCCGACCGACGGTGTTTCGACCAGGAAGCCCAGCCCGGTGAGTATGCGGGTGACCTCGGCGGCGGGTATGACGATGCCGAGTACCTGCTCGATGCGCGCCGCGGCGAGGACGATGGTCCGCGGCGGCTGCTCGCCGGGGTAGATGTCGACCAGTCCGCTGGTGACCGTTCCGCCGGTCAACTGTTCGAAGAGGTGCAATGCCCGGTGCTGTGCGTACTCTGCCATCCCCGGCCCGATGCCCTTTTCGAAGCGCAGCGAGGCCTCGGTGCGAAGCTTGAGGGCGCCGGAGGTGCGGCGGATCGAGCCGCGCTTGAAATTCGCTACCTCGAGCAGCACGTTCCTTGTGTTGGCGCTCACTTCGCTTTTGCCGCCGCCCATGATGCCTGCGATACCGACAGGCCCGCCTCCATCGCAGATGACGAGCATTTCGGAGTCGAGTTCGCGATCTACGCCATCGAGCGTCAGTAGCCGCTCGCCAGGCTCTGCGCGGCGAGCGACGATGCGCTTCTCGCGTACGAGGTCGTAGTCGAAGGCGTGGAGGGGCTGGCCGGTTTCGAGCATCACGTAGTTGGTGATGTCCACGACGTTGTTGATCGGGCGCATGCCAAGCCGCTGGAGCCGCTCCCGCATCCAGGCGGGCGATGGCCCGATGGTGACGTCCTGGATGACCGACGCGGTGAATCGCAGGCACAGATCCGGGTCTTCGATCGAGACCGAGACCAAATCCGCCGTGCGTGTGCTTGATTCCTCGTGGTCTCCTGCTGGCTCCCGAAGCGGGGCGCCGGTAAGTGCTGAGACTTCCCGGCCAAAGCCGAGAACGCCGAGCAAGTCCGCGCGGTTGGCCCACGTGGAGATATCGAAGACGACGTCACCAAGTTGCTCCACCAGAGGGCGTCCCACGATGGCATCCGCGGGCAGGACGAGGATGCCATCGTGGGCGTCGCTTAGTCCCAGTTCCTTCTCGCTGAGCACCATGCCGGCCGATTCGACGCCGCGAATGGGGCGCAGCTTGAGCTTCGCGGGCTTGCCGGTGTGGCCGTCGATCAGTTCCGCGCCTTCGGTGGCGAACGCAACCTTCTGACCGACCTCAAGGTTGGGCGCGCCGCAGACGACCCGTTGCAAGCCGGAGCCGGTCTGCACCGTGGCAAGGCGCAGGCGGTCTGCGTCGGGGTGCGGCTCGATGGCCACCACTTCTGCGACGCGGATGCGCTCGGCGTCCCACTGTGCGCCAAGCGTTTCCCAGCTTTCGACCTCCGCGGTGCAGTCGATGAGCAGCCGGGCCAGTTCTGGGACGGGGAGCTCGATGTCGACGAAGTCGCGGAGCCAGTTGAGGGAAAGTTTCATAGGCTGTTGGCTTTCGGCTGTTGGCTATTGGTTCCCTGAACGTTGAACTTCTGCATGAAGCTTACAAGTTGGCGCTTTACCGAGACGACGGCGGAATCCAACTCTCGATGCTGGGCGAGAGAGATATACCCGAGGTCTTTGGCCAGAAGAAATTGGTACTCGAGTTCAGTCGCCGAACCCAACGCAACGCGAAGAGCCTGGTGGAATTCGCGGTCACTTCTTGCCGATCCCTCAGCGATGTTCATAGGTACGGAATACGCGGCGCGCCACATCTGGTTGGTCAGTGCATAGACCTCTTCTCGCGGGAAGGTGCGCGTCAGTTTGTGTACCTCCAGCGTCAGCTGATGCGAGTCTCGCCACACGTGGAGGTCGCGGAAGGGTCTCATCTCGGGTCCTGGCGAATCCGTGCCGATAGCCGATGGCCAACAGCCAATAGCTGCGCTGGTCTGGACGGTCGCATGCTCGCCTCCTGGCGGATTCGGGCCAATGGCCAATAGCCAACAGCCAATGGCCTAGAACTGGCTGAGGAAGCGCAGGTCGTTCTGGTAGAAGTGGCGAATGTCTTCGATGCCCCAGCGCAGCAGCGCAACGCGTTCGACGCCGAGGCCGAAGGCGAATCCCGTGTGCTTCGTTGAATCGTAGCCTGCGTTTTCAATAATCTCCGGGTGGACCATGCCGGCGCCGAGGATCTCGATCCAGCCTGTGCCATGGCAGGTGCGGCAATCCGAACCGTTGCCGCGACAGATGAAGCAGTCCATCGCCATCTCCACGCCCGGTTCGACGAATGGGAAATAGCTGTGGTGGAAGATGATCTTGCGCTCAGAGCCGAAAAGCCGCCGGGCCATGCCGTAGAGCACGCCCTTGAGGTCGCTCATGCGCACGCCTTCACCCACGGCGAGGCCCTCGATCTGGGTGAGCATCCACTCGTGGCTGTTGTCAGTGGCTTCCTGCCGGTAGCACTTGCCCGGCACGATGACCCGAATCGGCGGCTCGGGCGTGCGCTCCATCACGCGCACCTGGTTGGGCGTGGTGTGCGTGCGGAGGAGCATGCTGCGCTTGCCATCGATGAGCTTGTTCACCCAGATGGTGTCCCACATGTCGCGCGCGGGGTGGTCTTCGGGGATGCGCGCAGCATCGAAGTTGTAGCGATCCCACTCCACTTCTGGACCTTCGGCAACGCGAAAGCCCATCTCTTCGAAGGCCTGGACGATGTCGCGCTGGGTCTGCGTCACCGGATGAAGGCGACCGATCGCCTGTGGGCGGCCGGGCAGCGTAACGTCGATGGCGGCAGAAGTGCTCAGCACGTGGAGGGCAGACTCGCGGTTCTCCTCGTGGCGGGCGCCGAGCGCCTCTTCGAGCGTCTGCTTTAAGCGGTTAGCGGCTGCACCGAATGGCCCGCGCGATTCCGCTGGCTGCTCGCGCACGGATCGCAAGAGCGCAGTCAGGCGGCCATCCTGGCGACCGAGCCACTGCACGCGCCACGCCTCGAGCGCCGCATCGCTGTTGGCGGAGGCGAGCGCGGCGAGAGCGTCGGCCTCAAGGGCCTCGAACGTGGTGAGCGTTTGGGTCATGGTAGCTACGAGTATAAAGCAGGCGGCGGTAGCGTCTGGGAGGGTCGCGCCTCGAGCCGCGTAAGCGACACGTAACCGAACCTTGCGGGGAGGGCCGTACGATGGCTGCGTGCCTGCATTTTCGCCGGGGAGACGCCAGTCGTGGTTGCGGCCATCTACACTTGTAGTGGGGGCGTTGTTCCTTCTGGTGCTGGCGGCGCTCACCGGCGCTTGCGGCGGCAGCGGAAAACAACCCGCAGGGGGCAGGGATTTGAGTCAACCTTCGTCAACATCGGGCACGCCGGCTGAGCGCAAGTCGTGGGCCGGGAAAGAGGCCGCGCCCGCCATACCGACGGGCGTCACGTGGTTCAACGTCGAGAAGCCGCTGACCCTCCCTCAGCTCAAGGGGAAGGTCGTGCTGCTCGACTTCTGGACGCTCGGCTGTATCAACTGCCAACACATCATCCCTGACCTAAAGAAGCTAGAGGCTGAATTCGGTGCCGCCCTCGTGGTGATCGGCGTGCATTCTGGCAAGTATTCAACAGAGCACGACGACGACAGCATTCGCGAAGCGATCCAGCGCTACGGTCTCGAGCATCCGGTGATTAACGACCCTGAGTTCGACGTTTGGCAAACGTTCGGCGCGAGTGCGTGGCCCACGCTTGTGGTGATCGACCCCGCTGGCAACCTGGTGGGCGGGCACGCGGGCGAAGGCGTTTATCCGCTATTCCAGCCGATCGTCGCCTCGCTTGTTGAGGAATTTGGAGCGAAGGGCGGAATCGACAAGACTCCGATCCCGCTCTCGCTGCAATCGACCGCTACGGCGACGCTGCTTTCATTCCCCGGCAAAGTGCTGGCGGATGATGCCGGCGGACGGCTATTCATCGCCGATTCGGGCCACAACCGCGTCCTCATTTCGGACCTCGCCGGACGGCTGCAGACGGCGATTGGGAGCGGCATCGAGGGATTCGCGGATGGCGCGGCGAACGAGGCTACGTTCCGCCAGCCCCAGGGCCTCGCGCTTTCGCCGGATGGCAAAACGCTCTACGTGGCGGACACGCGAAACCACGCGGTGCGCCGGGTTGACCTGGCGACAAACGAGGTGACGACGATCGCGGGCACTGGCAAGCAGCTTGAAAAGCTGCCGGGCGCTGCATCGAAGGCCAGGGAGACTGCGCTTGCGTCGCCCTGGGATCTGGTGCAATCGGGCGACAGGCTGTTCATAGCGATGGCCGGCATTCATCAGATCTGGGCGATGAACCTAGCCCAGGGCACCATCACGGTGTTCGCGGGTACCAGCCGCGAGGGCATCGATGATGGCGACCGCAAGAGCCAGGCGACGTTGGCCCAGCCAAGCGGCATCACGGCTGACGGGCACTACCTCTACTGGGTCGACCCGGAGTCGAGTTCGCTGCGGCGGGCGGCGCTAAGCGGGGACGGTGAAGTCGAAACCATCGTTGGGACTGGGCTGTTCGACTACGGGAACGAGGACGGGAAGGGCAAGGCCGCGAAACTTCAACATGCCCAGGGAGTTGTCTTCGCCGGCGGCAGCATTTTCGTCGGCGACACCTACAACCACGAGGTGCGGCGGGTGGACGCCGCGACCTTCGAGGTGACGACTATCGCGGGCACCGGTTCGCGCGGGTGGAGCGACGGGCCGGGCCAGATTGCGATGTTCGACGAGCCTGGCGGCCTTGGTTTCGCGGGCGGCACGATTTACGTTGCCGATACGAACAATCACCTGGTCCGAGCAGTGGAGGTCGCCAGCGGAAAGGTCTCAACGCTGACGCTTTCGAACCTGTCGGTGGCCTCCGCCATTACGCCGGGACGGGCCGAAAAAGTGCTGGCGGACGCGCAAATAGTGGCGCCGGGGGCTACGAACCTGCGAGTGACGTTCACCGCTCCGGCAGGCTACCACCTGAACAGCCAGGCGCCATCGAAGCTGATGCTATCGTCTTCTAATCCGGCGGTTGTGGAGCTTGGCGAAACGGCGCTTTCGTGGTCGAGCGACGAGGCGACGGTTTCGCTGCCAGTGCCGGCGGTGTTGGCCGCTGGGACGGCAACGATCACGGGGACCGCCTCGGTGTACTACTGCAGGAGCGGCGAGGAGGCGCTCTGTTTCATCGGCCAGTTGGAGGTTACGTTCCCCGTCAAGGTGGACGCGGCATCGTCGCAAGGCGAGCTCGCCCTTACGTACGCGTTGCCCGTTTTCGATTCCTGAGTTCTTGACACGGTTCACGCCCTCTCTATGATTCGGCTTAACCAACAGGTTGGAGGCTGCACATGGCCGTTCGAGGTTATGTCCTGATCGAAACGGATGTCGGCAAGGCGAAGGCCGTGGGCGCGGCCATCAACGAGTTCAAATACCCTGGCGCGCGCGTTGTTGTCGTGGACACGGTGACAGGGCCTTACGACGTGGTGGTGCAGCTTGAGGCGGATGACCTGGACTGCCTGGGGAATGCCATCACCGAGGCTGTCCAGAAGGTCCACGGGGTCCAACGCACCACCACCTGTCTCGCTGTTCGCCTGGCTTAGAGCCAGTTTTGCGGGCGCATGCCCCCGGAACGCGCGGGCTGTACGCTTAAAGCGACTGCCCGCCCTTCGGAGTGCCTGACCGCATGACCTTTTCAGCCGGCTCCATGATCAGCGTCGAAGAGGCGCGCGAACGCATCTTGGCGTTCTTTCACCGACTCGAAGTCGAACGCAAGCCGTTGCTCGAGGCGCTTGGCCAGGTGCTGGCCGAAGACATCGTCGCCCCGTTTGATATTCCACCGCTCGATAACACCGCGATGGACGGTTACGCGGTCCGTTCTGGCGATACAACCGGTGCGAGCGAATCGGCGCCGAAGACCCTGAAAGTTATCGCGGACTTGGCGGCGGGTTACGTCCTCGAAACTCGGGTTGGAACGGGCGAGGCGGTACGCATCATGACAGGCGCTCCAATGCCGCCGGGAGCGGACTCCGTCGTGCCGTTCGAAGAGACCGACGAACCGTTGCGGGGTGTGAACGAAGCTGCGCGGAAAGCGGCGAACGTCCAAGTGCTGAAGGGCGCCGAACCGGGGGCGAACATCCGCTATCGCGCCGAGGACGTGACCGCCGGCTCTATTGTGATCCCCGCGGGACGCGTGGTGCGGGCATCGGAGATCGGCGTGCTGGCGAGCATCGGCCTCACGGACGTGCCAGTGTACCGGCGTCCGGTGGTGGCGATTCTTTCGACAGGCGACGAAATTACCGAGCCTGGCAAGCCGCTGCTACCTGGCCGGATTTACGATGCGAACGCGCACGGCATCGCGGCGATGGTGGCGAAGTACGGCGGGCTACCGCGGTTGCTGGGAATCGCCAAGGACACCGTGGAGGACCTGACGGCGAAGATTCGCGAGGGGCTGGATGCCGATATGCTGGTCACCAGCGCCGGCGTCTCGCGCGGGGACTTCGACGTGGTGAAGGACGTTTTGGCGCGCGAAGGCCAGGTGGACTTTTGGACCGTGCGGATGAAGCCGGGCAAGCCACTCGCCTTCGGAGCGTTCAAGTCGCCAATTGGCCGTACGGTTCCTCACCTCGGGCTGCCCGGGAACCCGGTGAGTTCGATGGTCTCGTTCGAACTGTTCGGTCGGCCGGCGATCTTCACAATGATGGGCCGCGGCGATTGGGAACGGCCCGTTTTGCGGGCAATCACGCGCGACTCGGTTCAGAACACGGATGGACGGCGCTTCTACGCACGCTGCATTGTCAGCCTGGGCGAAGACGGGCGTTATTACGCCGACCTGACAGGTCCGCAAGGGAGCGGCATCCTGACTAGCATGAGTGCGGCAAATGCGCTGACGATCATCCCCGAGGAAACGCCCGAAGCGCGTCCCGGAGAGGAGATCGACGTGATGATGCTCGATTGGGAGCATGCGCCCTAAGGGGCCGCACTATGGCACGCCGTGGCGGAGAAGGCGTTCGAACGTGTGGTTGGAAAGGGCCCCCGGCCGGTGGCTTCGGATGCGTTCAATCGCTGCGGCGGGCGTTAATCCCAGGGCTTGCAGCAGCAACCCGGTGATCAGGCCGCTGCGGTTCATGCCGTGCTGGCAGACGATGTAGATGTCTGTGGGCGCCGAGCCGGATTCACCACGCGCGGCGCTGGCGGCATCCGCGACTGTCTGTTCGACGCGCCAAAAGGGCGATGGGATTCCTTCCGTATCCACGAAAACGCAGGCGATAGTTCTTGCCGCGGCAGCACGATGTTCGGCGGGCATATCGCCTGCCGTGTCGATCAGCCAGCACTCGCCGAGCGCTTCATGGAGGATTTCGTCGCCGCGATGGCTGTGGGCTCCGCCCATCCAGATGTTTGATCGTGAACCATACTCTCCGGCGGCCAGCACCAGGCTGGCGCGGGGCGTGGCGGTCTGAGCGGGGCCCTGGAGGGGATTCGGTTCAAGCACGCCTTGAGCATGCAACGCCAAAAGGCAACGCGAAACGACGCTTCCCAAAATGTGGTCGAGGCGTAGGATGCGGGCAGGATGCAAGGGCGCGCCGTAGGGGAGTGCATTCATGAGGCTTGAACTGCAAGTGGCCCTCGCGGCGCTCTCCATCGCCGTGCCGCTGACAGCCCTGCTTCGGTTGAAGACTCGACCCAACCGCCGGGCGGGCTTCGAATCCGTGCCGCGGGTGGGCGGATTCAGCATACTCACGGCATTCTTTGCCGCGCCGGCCATCGTCGCCATCTTCTCCACAGACGCTCGACATTATGTTCGCGAAGATTGGACAGCGCTGCTCGCGCTAGGCGTTTGCGGGGCACTCGTGTTTCTCATGGGCGCTCGGGATGACTTCCGGCCGGTGGACTGGCGGGTGAAGTTCGGCATCCAGTTTCTGGCAGCCACTGTGAATCGTATGAGTTATTGATCCGCCTGCGGGTGTGATCGCGTGAGACATTGAGCCAGGGGATCGCGGGGATCAATGAGCCAGATCGCGGGAGTTATTGAGCCACCCGAACGCAACTTCGTCACGATGTCGGCCAGAGGAGGCCGCCGTGGCGTTTCGGGAGGTACATCGTATGGAAATCAAAG
>JBBQGT010000102.1:0-11595 GCA_038323265.1 Tepidiformales bacterium | reverse complement strand
GAAGGCATCTTTGTGCTTGATGAGCAGCCACTCATCCTTGCCGCGCTTCGTCTTAACAAGCGTCCAGGAGCCCCTTAGCTTGTTGCCACGAAAGGTGACCGAGATCTTTCCGGCGGCGAGACCATCGCGCAGTTCGGTCTGCGCGCCCTCGCGGTCCTCCCAGTAGAGCCGACCGCCCTCGTCCGGGGAAAACGTACCGGCATCCCAGATAAGGCTCGGGCCGCCGCCATACTGTCCCTTGGGGATGAGGCCTTCGAAGGCACCGTAGGCGAAGGGGTGATCTTCCACGTGCATCGCCAGGTGTTTGTCGGCGACGTTGCTCGATGGCCCCTTGGGCACGGCCCAACTGACGAGCACGCCGTCCAATTCGAGCCGCAAGTCGTAGTGCAGGTTGGTGGCCGAATGCTTGTGGACCATGAAGACGAGCGCGCCCTGTCCTGGGCCAACTTCTGCGGGCGGCGGCTCGGGCGTGATGGTGAAATCGCGTTTGGCGCGATAGTCGCCACCCGATTGGCGTTTGGCTGGCATTCAGCCCCCGATCAGGCCGGTGTGGCGGTTTTCCGGCGCTTCGGTGCGGGCTTGCCGGCGGGTTCGAGTTCGGCTTCCTGCTTCCCGTTCGAAACGCCCTTTGCCGCGGAGGCTCCTGCCTTGCGGGCCTTGGCCGCCTCCACACTTGCGCGCAGCGCAGCCATCAGGTCGACCGCCGGGGCGAGCGCCTCAGGCGCGGGCGCTGCCACGTATTCCTGACCTTCGAGCTTGGCGGTGATCACGCCCATCATCGCTTCGCGGTACTCGTCTTTGTACTCCGTGGGGTCGAATTTCGCTTCGAGCAGGTCTATCAGCGCGTTCGCAATCTTCATTTCGGCAGCCGAGACGGTGACTGGCGGCAGCGCCGATTCGGGCGCGCGCACTTCGTCCGCGTAGTAGAGGGTCTCCAACACGAGACCGTCGTTGTGAATGCGCAACGCGCAGAGACGCTCCTTGGTGCGGATGGAGATTTTGCCCACGGCGAGGAAGTTGCGTTCTTGCAGAGCCTTGACCAGCAGGGCGAACGGCTTCCGGCCAATCTCTTCGGCCTCCAAAAAGTATGCCTTCTCGAAATAGATTGGGTCGATCTCGGCAGCGTTCACGAAGGCCGTCAATTCGATGGTGTGCTTACTGGCCACGGGAAGCTGTTCAAGGTCCGACTCGCTGATGATGACGTAGCGGTCCTTGGTGTATTCGTAGCCCTTGACGATTTCATCCTGCGTGAGGTCCTTGCCATCGGCTGCACAGCGGCGGATCAGCTTGATCGGGCTGCTGTCCTCCACGTGCAGTTGGCGGAAGGAGATGTCCTGGCTCTCCGTCGCTGTGAGCAGCTTCACAGGGATGCTCACCATCCCGAAGCTGATTGTGCCTCGCCAAATCGATCGAGCGGCCATGTTCGACTCCTAAACTCGCGCGGGACGAGCAACCACGCCGATTAGCGCGGCGTGAGGGCTGACCCGGCAATTGCCCAAACGATCGGGAAATCCCGACCATCAACATTTAGGACGAGAATTCGCGGGAGGTCAAACCGTCTGGCAACCCAAGGCTACTGGGGACCGTGCAAAACAGATTCTCTCCCGCGCGCCGACCAGGGGCGCGAGCTCGTCCAGGTCGAGTCTCACAGGGCCGATGCTGCCAAAGAGTTTCGAAACCCCCGGCTTCCGTTACGGGTCTGTTGCACTCGCCCTGACGCGCTCCAAAGCGTTCTTCCGTCCGCGACAATGAAAGCCTGTACTACTGCGACGCTCTCGGATAACTGCAATGGAATCCATGACGTTGAGGATGACGAATTCTTCAAAAAAGAGTTGGCGGTGGATACAGAGAAACGCGGGAGGTAGAGAAATGCCCGCGAGACTACGAATCGTTTGTGCCTGGTGCCATCGGCTTATGCAGATGGGAGGACTACCAGCGTCCCACGGTATTTGCAAAAATTGCGAAGCCAAGGCTACGGCACATCTGCGCACCAAGGGCCACAAGTTGCGGCTGTCTCCCACGCAAGTGGTAGGGCGAGGGCAGGGAAGCGGCACCCATCCTCGCGGCAGCCTCCCGACCGCACAGCGGTCTCACCAGGCTTATCTCGGCCAGCGCGGAGACGGCGGTCAGGCGTCGGGCGGCCTGGGGCTCAGCTAGTGGCCCCGGCCGCGCCGGTCTGTGAGCACAATATCTACGACGAGTGCGAAGCCAACGGCCGCAGCGCTGAGGAATAGCAGAATCGCCAGGCCCGGGTAGCCGAAGATCTCGAACTCCGTAGGCACGCGGGTGAGAAGCGCGGCCCCAACGATGAGGGCGGCCACCACCAGCCCGAGCGTGATGCGATTGGCGATCTTCTGCATGCTGGAGATGAGCCGTTCTTCATCGAACGCGTGCACCTTCACTTCGAACTGACTGTCGGTGACGCGGTCGAAGATCGTATTCATCCGGCCCGGCAGCTTCTGCACGAACTGGTTGAGTTCCAGCGCGGTGTTGAACAGATTGCCGGGCGAGACGGAGCGCAGCAGGTGGCGTTGCATCAAGCTCGCCGCGTGATGCTGGATCACGGCGTTCGGCTGCATGTCCGGCGCCAAAAGGCGGGTGGCTTCATCCAGGTTCAGGAGCGTCTTGCCAAGCATCGTCAGGTCTGGGGAAGGGCGCACGCCGCAACGGCCTGCGATTCGGACCATCTCCATCACCGCACGTCCGAGGTTGAGGTCCGCCATTGAGGCGTCGCGGTTGGGCAGGATGAGGTCGGCCAGATCGCGCTTGCACGACGCCTCATCGAAGTCGTCCAGCCGTTCGCCCATTGCAGCAATGGTGGCGGCCGCTTCGTCGCTATTCCCTTCGCTCACAGCGACAAGCAGGCGGAGGGCGTAGTCCTGCGTTTGAGGGGTGAGATAGGCCACCATCCCCATATCGATCAGCGCCAGCCGCCCGTCGGGCGTGACGAGCAAGTTCCCGGGGTGTGGATCCGCGCTGAACACGCCGTGAATCAGGATCAGCTCGAGGTACCCTTTGATGAGCGATTCGGCCATGGCGTCCCCGTCCAACTCGAGCCGGGCGAGCGGCGTAAGCGACGAGACATTTTTGCCCTCGATGCGGTCCATGGTTAGCACGCGCGAGGTCGAATAGTCATTTACCGGCTGAGGCACCAGCAACAGCGGATAATCTTCGAGGTGGCGCCCGATAGTTTCGAGGTTCTTTGCCTCGCGGCGGAAGTCCAGTTCGCGCACCATCGATCGGCGAAATTCGCCGAACATCGCATCAACGGCGAACCGGCGGCCCATGTCGCTATGCTTCCCGACGAGGCCCACCATGCCTTCAAGGATGGCGAGATCTTCGATCACCTGCTCGCGAATCTCGGGCCGCTGCACTTTGACGACAACCTGGCGGCCGTCCCGCAGTTCTGCGCGGTGTACCTGCGCTAACGAAGCAGCGCCGAGCGGCGTCGATTCGAAGCAGGCGAAGCCCTTAGAAATGCGCAGCTTCAGTTCGTCTTCAACTATCGCCTCCACGTCCGCGTAGCTAAAGGGGTCAACGCTGTCCTGCAGCCGGGATAGCGAGTCCAGGTAGGGCTGGGCGAGGAGGTCAGGGCGAGTGGAGAGCAGCTGGCCAACCTTGATAAACGTTGGGCCCATATTCTCGAGGTCGCGCGCGAACTCGTCCGGGTCCGTGGTTAGCTTGCTGGTGTCATCCTGGTCGCTGCTCAATGCTGCTTCGTCAAGGTCGAGCACCTGTACAAGGTCTGCGCGGCCGTACTTCAACAGGAGCCGGCCGATCTGGAGGCGGCGTTTTAACTGATGTCCGGGAAGGTCCATTCGGGGTGCTCCGTGGGAACTCTGGCGATGGCTATGGCGGAGGCGGAAGTCAGGCGTCGTCCGGTGTGCGCTCGCCGGTGTTCTTGCCCTCGGGCTCCCAGTTTTCAATCACCTGGTTGAACTCGGCGCCGATCAAGAGGATGAAGGCCGAAGCGTAGAGATAGACCATGAAGAAGGCGATTCCTGCGAGCGCACCGTAGGTTTCAGTGGGCCGCGAAAAGACGTTTACGTAGAGCGCGAAGAGCGCAGTGAAGATGAGCCAGAGCCCGACTCCGCCCAGCGATCCGGTGCGCACCCAGCGAAGCCTTTGTTCAACATCGGGTGCGAAGTAGTAGGTCAGCGAAAAGGCGGCGAGCACGGCCGTGACGACCACTACCCAGGCGCTGAACCACCACAGCCATTGGTAACTCACGCCCAGCCCGGACCACTCACTCAGTGCTGCGGTCAGCCGCGCGCTGGAGAGGATGACTACGAGCGCGGCCACAAACAGGGCCATCGTGACCACAGAAACGAGCACCGAAAGCAGTAGCCGTCGCCGGGCGCTGCGGCTCTCTTTCACTCCGTACACCACGTTCAGTGCGTGCATGGTCGCGCGAAACGCTTCGGCGATCGCCCAGAGCGCGACGATGAGCGAAATGCCGACGCCGAGCGTGAATTCACCGCTCGCCTGGGACTGCGGGGCGTCCTGGATCTGCTCCTTCAGCGGACCGTTCGCAACCCCTGGAACCACTGTGCCCACCAGGTCCGAGACTTCGGATACGAATTGCCCAGCATTGACGACGTTCAGCAGCCAGAGGAGCGAAATGAGCGTGGGGAAGAAGGCGAACATCAGACGGTAGGCGATATTCCCAGCGAGGGCAGGTACAGCATCTTTGTTGACCTGCGCCCACAACCGCTCGATGCCTTGCCGTATGGAGAGATCCGTGCCGGGGACTGCCCATCGGTTGCCCACACGTTGGGCACGGCGGACAGCGGACGCAACGGCGATGGGCGTGCTCATCGTGGCGATGATGCCAGCGGCGAGCGCCTGGGCCCATACATGCCGCCGACTGCGGGCTGGCAGTTCCGTTGCAGTGGGTCGCAACAGCGGCGCCCGCAGGGATTGGTACGTGGTCGCAACTCGCAACGCGATCACGGCGAGTCGTATGCCAAATCGACTACTCTGGCAGGGCATAGCTCTACAGGTGGTTGGCCTGGTCATCGTCGTCGGCGTGTTCCGTTTACCGTGGGCCAGGTGGGTCGGTTTTACCAGCAGCGGCGAACCTGATTCGCGAAATCCTCCCGCACCGCCGCCGCGAGTTAGTCATTCTTCGGGGTTTTCTCCTACCTCAATGGCGAGAGGGAGGGTGAAGCGGAATATGCTCCCGCCACCCGGCCGGCTCGCGGCGCTAATTTGCCCGCCCTGGATTTCCACAAAGCGCTTGCAGACGGTTAACCCAAGCCCGATCCCAGACGCCCGCGCCGCTCCCTCTTTGGAGCGGAAGAACGGCTCGAAGATCTCGTCCAACTGTTCTTGCTTCAGGCCAATCCCCTTATCGCTCACGCTTACCGCCGCATAATCGCCGTCCCGTTCGATGGTCACGTCAATGGGTGCACCGGCGGGGCTGTACTTCCGGGCGTTGCTTAAGAGATTGCCCACGATATGGCGCACGTAGCTGGCGTTGGCGTACACAGGCAAGAGCTCTTCGCTTGCGGTTAGTGTGACTTCGTGCCCAGCGAACTGCTCGCGCTGCTCGGTGAGCAAGGCCTCGATCAATCGGCGAAGGAGTTGCGGTTCGAGCTCCGCCGCGCCGCTTTTTTCGGCGTGCGCAAGCGTCAGCATGTTCTCCACGATGCGTGCCAGCTGCTCCGCGCCGAGTTCGATGTCCTTCAGGCCTTGCGCACGGTCAGCGACCGGGATCAGGTCGCCGTGGCGGCGGAGGACGTTGGCGGTTCCCTTTAGCGTCGTCAGTGGGGTGCGCAGTTCGTGCGAGACGAGACCGAGGAAGTCATCCTTGGCCTGGAGCGCCGCGGTCAGGTTGCCGTAGAGTTTCGCGTTCTCAATCGCCAACGCGATGCGGCCAGCGAACTCCTCGGCCAGCGCGACGTCGTCGTGAGTGAGGCGCCGACCAGATTCGGCGGTCGCCAGCGTGAGCGCCCCCAGCGGCGGGCCGTTGTGCTTGATCGCGACTACCAGGGACGACTTGAGATCAAGTTCGGCCAGTAACCCCTTGAGGTCTGGTCGCTGCGCGAGAAATTCGGCGACGAGCGGCTCGGCGTACTCCAGCAGTTCGCTTTTGCCAGTGCGCATCACGCGGTCGAGCGGGCGCTCGTCCTGTGGTTCGCCAAAAAGATCGCGGGCGTCGTCGACCAACGCCTTGCGCCGCGGGTCCGCGTTCGAATAGGCGATTAAGCGGGAGCCAGCATTTTCATCCGCGAGGTCAATCTTGCACCAGTCGGCGAGGCGCGGCACGGCAAGTTCGGTGATCTTCGTCAATGTCGCATCCAGCTCAAGCGTTTGGGCCAACTCGCGGCCCGCCTCAGCGAGGAAATCGCTGACAGCCTCTCGACGTTTGCGGTCGTCGATATCGACGTTCGTGCCGACCCACCCCGTGATCTGGCCGTTCACCCTTACTGGGACCGTGCGCGCGAGGTGCCATCGGTAAGCACCATCGTGGCGGAGCACACGCATCTCACTTTCGTGCGGGACACCGGCCTGCCGTGCAGCCCGCGTCTTTTCCAAGAGGGGCTCCAGCTCATCCGGATGGATGACCGCCCGGCTGACATCCGATTGCGATTCGGCGCGGGTCATCCCGGCGTACTCCAGCCAGTGCTCGTTGACGTAGCTGACGCGCCCGTCGTTGTCCACTTCGTAAACGCTGCAGGGAATGGCGTCGAGCAAACTCTCGAATCGGCCTTCGCTGGCGAGGAGCGCGGCTTCGGTTTCGCGCAGATCACGCTCCACCCGGCCCGCCCGCTCCAACGCCTCGCGGTGCTCGGTTTCATCGACACAAACGCCGATATACCCCTCGAAACGGCCTTGGGCGTCGAAATGGGGTGAACCATCGTCTTTCAGCCAGCGACAGACGCCATCTTTCCGCAGTTTGCGGTAGCTCGCGGAGTAAATCTGCCGCAGGTTGAACGCTCTTTTCCAGGCGGCCAGCACAGTTTCTACGTCGTCTTCGTGTATGCCTTCCGCCCAGCCATCGCCAAGCTCGTCTTCCAACGGACGACCGGTGAACTCCAGCCAGCGCCGGTTTACGTAGCTGCACCGTCCTTCGCTGTCGCTCATCCACAATGCCACGGGGGCGTTGTCGGCCATCGCCCGGAGGTCAATCGAGGGGAACTCGGAAGTGGCAAGCAAGTCAGAATCCTCCTGGAAAAAACTCTTTGGGAACGGTAACAGGGCGGGGCTTGCAAAAAAATAACAAAATTGCGGGCAAACTCCGAATTGTTAAGGCTGCCTGCTGTTGGCCGGGGGGACGCCAGTGGGGGGCCGCGCGGCCGCCGTGGAGTCAGGCGCCTGTTTGAGGGCCGCCTGCTCCAACACCACCTGGCGGCTCGATTCTAAAGCCTCCGGATGTTTTTGCTCCGCCAGCGTGGCGTTGATCTCGGCGCCGAGTAGCAGCGTCACATTGCTCAGGTAGAGCCATGTCAGCAGCACAACCACCCCGCCGAGGGTCCCGTATGTCTTGTTATAGGAGCCGAAATTGGCAACATACAGGCCGAAGGCGATGGCGGTGACAAGCCAGACCACCGTGAAGGTGACTCCCCCCGGGCTGAACAGCCGGAACGGGACGTCTATATTGGGCGCTATCCAGTAGATCAACGCTACCGCTAGCAGCACAAGGGCGATGACGATTGGCCAGCGCGCCAGCGCGACGGTCAGTTCGAACGCTCCACCGGCGCCGATCGCATCGGCTATATCGTTTCCGAATGCCTGGGTGGCGAGCAACAGGGCAAATGAGCCGAGGATACAGATACTCCCAGCCAGCGTCATCACGACGGCCAGACTCGTCGACTTCCAAAAGGAGCGCGTTTCTGGCACGTCGTAAACCCGGTTGAGGGCCTTGATCAGCGCCTTCATGGCTCCTGAAGAGGCCCAGATAGCGCCGATGATGCCAACCGACAACAGCCCGCCGCTACGCGACTCCAACACTCCACGCACCTGATCTTCGAGGATGCTGCGGGCGTCTGCCGGGAGGGCATCACCGATCTGGTTCATGAGCCGCTCAGTTGGGTCATCCGTAGATAGGGCGACGGCGGCGAACCCACCGAGCGCAGCTAAGAAAATGAAAAACGGAAAAAGCGCGAGGAAGAAGCGGTACGAGAGTTCCGCTGCGAGCCCGCTGATGTCATCCGCGGAGAACTCCTTCGCCACCCGCTTTCCGTAGGGCACAAGATCAACGCCGCCAACGGTCATCGCAGGCACCTATTGGCCAGCGCCCGCGGCGACTCAGGCCGTGTAGGGATCAACAATTGCCTCGCGAGATTCGCTCGGCGGTTGGTCCATGTCGCGAATGATGGGTACATCGCCGCGGCTTAGTTGCGGCGCGCGCTCCGTACGCACATCCGGCGCAGGCGCTGCCTGCTGACCATCCCCGGGTTGGTCAACCTTAGCCGGGTTCGTCTTTCCGGTGACCGCCGACTTCAGGCTGCTCTTGGCGGCGCCCATCGCTGTGTCCACGAGGCGTGCTGCCTGAGCTGCGACGAAGCCGCGGGCGACGTCCGCGAGCGAACCAAGATGGGGGCCGTGGCGCTTTTTACCCTCCGAGTTGCGCCCACGCCGCCCTTCCGGCCGCTGGTCTTGCTCTTCGGAATCGCCGCGCACCAGGCCCAAGGCGAACCCTCCGGCTGCCGCGGCGCCGACCAGCGTCTTCGGATGCTCGGCGACAGCCGTCCCCGACCCGGCGGTCGTTCCGGCGACGCTCCCAACCTTCTTAGCGGCCGTCTCGCCTGTGGAGGTGATCGAGTGCTTGACGTCCCGCACATGGCCGGCCGCTCGATGCCGTGTCGTCTCCATATCGTCGCCGACACGCCGTTTCAGGCGAGAGACGCGTGCTGTCAGGGCGTGGCGCTGCCGCTCGAGGTCGAATTCGATTTCAGTTGCTGTTTGGCCCACGAAACATCCTCCTTGACGGCGTTTACGGTGCGCCGCGGCACCAGGCTCAGTTTTCCGGCGCGAGACTTCGCGACGAGGACCGATAGGCCCGCGACGACACCCAAGGCCACCGTGACAATGAGAGCCGAAAGCCACATGGGGAACACCCCGCTGAGCGCATAAGTCGAAGTCAATGCAACCCAGACGAGGGTGACGACTGCCGCAGCCAGTGCGATCCCGCCCCACGTCGCGACTTTGACGAGGTAGCCCACCTGTTCCTTCGTCTCTGCTTTTGCGAGCGACAGTTCGGTGCGGACCAACGTGCGCAGATCTTGAGCGATTTCGGAAACCTCACTACCAAGGTCTCGGACCTCGCCCTTTCCCTCGCTCAAGTCGCTACGGATCGCCTCTAGTTCAGTGCGCATCGAGTGCCTACTTCATCAACTTAGCGACGACGTAGCCCGCGACCGCTGCCCCAGCTGCGGCCTGCAGCGGGTGATCCTTGACGAACTGCTCGACATCCGACCAGATCTCCTGGGCCTCGTGATCGCGCAGGTACTGCGAAGTCTTGTCCAGGCCGTCGGCCACTCTCGTGCCAACCTGGCCCTGGACTCCGCCATCTTCGGAGTGCGAGCGAAGTTGCACCGCTGCTTTTTCGAGCCCCTCGGCAGCCTTGTCGATGCCGGAGTCCGCGGTCTCGGTCAGCTTCGAGCCGTACTCTGCTGCTTTACCGGTGGCAGCCTCTTTGAATTCGGAAGCCTTCTCCGAGGCCTCGTCCTTCCATTCGGACATCTTGCCTGTTGTCTCATCCTTGAATTCGGAGGAATTCTCCTGCATCCCGGTGGCAGCGGCCCGCGAGAAGTCCGCGGTCGCGGCGCCACCGGCGCGATTCTCATTGCCAGAGTTGGGGTTGGAAGCGGGGGACTTGGGATCTTGCATTGTTTTACTCCTCGGGCCGCGCTCTGGGCGCTGCTCATGGAGTCAACGTAGCGAGGGCGCCGATGACACCGCCATAACTCTGGCGCCGTTCTGCTTGCAGGAATATCTCGGATGCCGCGATCCGGGGATTACGCGACGGCTTCACAGCTCATGGGCGTTGGTCGAGGAGCTTACTCAGGCCACGTAAAGCACGCTCAAGGCCCATGATCCCCGCGGCGTATTTTCCTACGAAAGGGGAAGGCGTTGGCGGCGTCTGGTTCGCAGCCAAAGGCTGGGGCCGCTACCAGCTCCCCGGGCCCTGGCGCTAACCCCAGTGACACTGGGGTACTAGCGCGGCCGCTGGAGCGAGGTAGTGCCACCGCGAATTGCAACGGATCCGCGAGCGACCCCTCCCTCTCCGTTGCGATTTGCTCACTAAACGCGCGGTACTTTCGAAAGCATCCAATTCGGAGGTCACGCAAGTGTTTCTCATACTTCTTTTGCTCCTGGCGATTCTGCTGTTCGGTGGACTGGGGCTGTTCGTTGCCAAAGTCTTTTTCGTGGGCGTTCTGATCGTTTTCCTCGTCGGCCTTATCGGCGGCGGGTCGGTCATGCGCCGCCGTTGAGGCATGCGCCCTAATGCTCTGACAGTTCCATGAGGTTCGCGCCATGATTCAGCATCCTCCCCTGTACCTCGGGCAGATCGTCCTCACCGCCGATAAATCGCGGCTGGGGACGATCAGCGAAGTGCGCGGACCGCACCTACGCCTGCAGCGTCGCCTGCGTCGCAGTATTTGGCTGCCTATCGAGTCCATCCTCTGGGTGGACAACGAAAGGGTGGTGATGGCGTTTAAGGCGGAGGATCTGCACCGCTATCAGCGGCGCCGGCAGCCATCGACAACTCAGCCCGTCGGCGCATTCGTTCGCGTGGTCCGGCCAAATCACTCGCCTTATGTCAGGGCGGCTGATGCCATCGCCAAACAGACCAACTTCCACTGAGGCACCGATGGGTAATCTCGAGCACGCTATCGATCGCACCCGCTCCGAAGACGATGCGGTTGCGGTCTCTCCGACCACCAGCCATAACAGCGTCTTCCGCCGATTCTCCCAGGCAACCGCCTCGGCAATGGGTACGTCCTGGGCCTTCCTCGTCGCCGTGCTGATCATCGTCACATGGGCGACGAGCGGACCACTGTTTGCGTTTTCCGATACCTGGCAACTGGTCATCAACACTGGGACGACGATCGTCACCTTCCTCATGGTCTTTCTGATTCAGAACACGCAGAACCGGGACGCGCGGGCGATGCACCTCAAGCTCGACGAAATCGTGCGGGCACTAAGGGATGCCCGCAATGAGTTAATCGACGTTGAGCAGGCGGATGATGGCGCGGTCAACAGGCTGACCGAAGAGTTCAAAGAACTCCACGAAGCGCATCAGGCCTGATCGTCGCCCGCACTCTTGCTATTAGCAGGCGGAAACTAGCGTGCTCCGCCTCGTGCTCTTCGACGGGCGGCGGCTTCTGCCCTCAATTGACTGCGGCGAGCCGGAATTGGTCCAATAACCCTTTGGCCGTGCCGTCGCCACCATTGATGCAATCCCGGGGGGGTTGGTTTGCGGGCGTCGAGCGTCTGGGCGGGCCGTTCGCTTCATCCCGGCTAACGAGGCACGGCGAACGCTAGCCGGATGGAGAGGCGGTTTCGAAGCGATGGGCGAGCCCTTGTGAGCGGCGAAGACAAACCAGCGGCGACCGGGTCCGGCCGGAGGTCTCCGCCACTCAC
>JBBQGT010000101.1:0-11613 GCA_038323265.1 Tepidiformales bacterium | reverse complement strand
CGTCTTAGGCTTCGGCTTGCGGCGCACAGACGATATGGAAATAGGCTCCCGATCGCTCGCGGGCGGTGGCGCATCGCTGTCCAGCTTTGCCAGGATCTCTTCGATCTCGCGTTCGAACTTATCGGCCATTCGTCTACTCCGAACCAACAGTAGGCGATTCGCGAGGGTTCGTCGATGGCGAATCGTTTACCGAGATGCGTCACCAGCTTCGTTTGCGTGAGCGGCGGTTTGAGGCGGACAGAACACCGCCGTTCGGGGCATAATTTCACATCTTGTGGAAGGTGGGCGAAGCGCTCGCCGGACGAGGGGTTTGGAAGATGGCGCAGGAAGAGATCGCAGTTGAGAGCAACCCCGAAACGTGCGTCGCTCTCGGGCGGGGTGACCTTGAGGAGCGGCTGGAGCACGCAAAGTTCACCTACACCTCGGCGCGCCAGCCTCCGCTGCCGCGGGCACGGCCATTCCTCATCGGCAAGGCAACCCTCTCGCCGATTTTCGACCGCGTGCTTGGCCATAACCACCTTTCGCGCGGGCGCTACGAGCCGGGCACTGTCTCGGTGTTGCACACGCACAACTCCGATCAGTACATCATCGTCACCGGCGGCGCGGGAATCGTCAGCACTCCCACCGAGTCGCATCAGCTTCGCCCGGGCATGGTGGTCTGGATTCCGCAGGGCGAGGCGCACATCCACGCGGCCGAAGAGGGTACGGCGCTGGAGTTCGTCTTCCTCGCGGCCACCGGGCACTCTTCCGACATTGTTCAGTAGCTAGCGCTGGAGTGCGGACCGGGCCTCCGGTAGCGCCAGCGCCGCCCAGCGCTGATAGAGCTCGCCGGAGGGGTGAAGCCCGTCCTTTGCCGTGAGCACCGGGTTGGTCGCCGCCTCGCGTGAAGCAGCCGCAATGTCCACATAACGCGCACCGGCGCTCAGCGTTTCCTCGCGGTTGATGGCGTTGAAGGCGTCAATTTCGCGGCCGATCTTCGTGCGATCACGGCCTTCGGCGTAAGGCGTTACTCCCCAGTCCGGAATGTTGAGGACGATTACGCGTGACGCCTCGCCACCAGCGAAGCCAATCGCCTGGTTTAGCAGGCCGCGAAACTCGGTGCGGTAGGCGGCCGCAGGAAGGCCGCGATACTGGTTGTTGACGCCAATCAACAGGGAGACAAGAGCGTACTCGCCGGTCAGCTTGGCGCGGCTGATGCCCGCGGCCAAGTCGCCAGTCGTCCAGCCCGTTGTAGCAATTAACTCGGGCGGCGAGAGACTGATGCCTTCTGCCGCCAACAGCGCAGCCAGCTGGACCGGCCAACGCTGAGCCACCGGGACGCTCTCGCCGATGGTGTACGAATCGCCCAGCGCGAGGAATCGCTGGCTGTTGCTGGTGCTCGACACCGCTGCATCATCGCTGCTGTCCGCGCAGCCGGCGATTACCAGCAATGAACAGAGCAAGAGTAGGAGGGAATGTCTCACGCCCTCCACTACGCTGGCCCAGCTCGCGACGTTCACCCCGGCCTAGAGTTCGGCTTTCACCTTTTCGGCGAGCGCCCGGGTGAAACCGAGCGTGCTGGCGATCTCTTCGACTTCCGCCTCGCGGATCGTTTTCACGCTGCCGAACTTCTTAAGCAGCGCCTTCTTCCGCTTTGGACCGATGCCCGGGATCGTGTCCAGCGCGCTCTGAATGGATGATTTCGCGCGTAACTGGCGGTGGAACGTGATCGCAAAACGGTGCGCCTCGTCGCGGATGCGCTGGACCATGTACAGCGCCTCGGAGCCCCTCGGCAACACGATCGGCTCGTCTTCGTCCGGCACAAACAGTTCTTCGAAGCGTTTGGCCAACCCAACCACCGGGATGTGATGCACCCCCATTTCGCGCATCGCCTGGGCAGCCGCGCCAAGCTGCCCTTTGCCGCCGTCGATGATCACCAGGTCCGGCGAGTCCCAGGCGTCTTCGGGCGCCGAACGCTCGTGGCTGGCGATGGCCGCTTCGTCGCCGCCGTCCTCTGCCGGCTCCGCTGGCAAGATGACATCCACCCGCTTGAAGCGACGCTTCATGATCTCCGCCATCGTTGCAAAGTCGTCCGCGCCGACGACGGTCTTCACCTTGAAACGGCGATACTGGTTGTTCGCCGGCTTGCCATCGATGAAAACGACCATGCTAGAAACGGGGTTTGTACCCTGGATGTTCGAGTTGTCGTAACACTCTATGCGGTGCGGCACTTCCGGGAGTGAAAGTTCCTCGCGCAGTTGCTCGAGCGCTGTCTCGGTCTTGTCGGCGTCCGCCATCCAGCGCACGAGCATCATATCGAGTGCCTCCTTGGCGTTCTCCCCCGCCAGTTCCACCAGCCGCTTCTTCTCGCCGCGCTCGGGGATGCGCACTTCAACCAGCGAGCCGCGCTTTTCTGAAAGCAACTCCTCGATCGTGACGCGCTCGTCGGGATCGGTGGGGACGGCGATGAGTTTGGGGATGTACTGCGCGCTTTCGTAGTACTGCAACAGGAAATTGCTGATCACTGCGCCTTCGGTTTCGTCCGTCGTCCCCTCCACTACGAAGTTGTCGCGTCCGATCATCTGCGTGCCTCGCACGAAGAACACCTGGATGCACGCCTGGTCGCCGTTTCGTGAGATGCCGAAAACGTCCAGGTCTTCGTTCTTGGTCGTCGAGATCATTTGCCGCTCGACTGTGCGCTCGATGGAACGAAGCTGGTCGCGGAGCATCGCCGCGTGCTCGAACTCCATTTTCGCCGAGGCGTCTTCCATCTGCTGCTTCAGCCGCCGCAGCACGTCGTCCGATTTCCCTTCGAGAAAGAGCAGCACCTGCTCGATGACTTCGTCGTACTCCTCTTTTGTGCAGAAAGCGGTGCACGGAGCGATGCAGCGCTTGATGTAGAAATCGAGGCAGGGGCGGGCGTCCCGGCCGGTGATCTCCTTCGTGCAGGAGCGCCAGGGGAACAGTTTCTTCGTCAGGTCCAGCGTGTGACGCACTGACCCGGCGCTGGCGTACGGCCCGAAATAGCGCGCGCCGTCCTTCTCGATGCGCCGCGTGATGTAGACTCGCGGCCACGGGTTCTGGACATCCACTTTGAGATACGGGTAGCGCTTGTCGTCCTTCAGGCGGATGTTGAAGAACGGCTGATGGCGCTTGATCAGCGTTGCCTCAAGGATCAACGCCTCGCCGGCGTTGCCCACCACGATGTATTCGAAATCCTCGATGTGGCCGCGAAGAGCCCGTGTCTTCGGCTCCATCCCCCTCGGCGAACCGAAGTAGGAACGCACGCGATCCTTCAGCTTCGCAGCCTTGCCGACATAAATCACTTCGCCTTTTTCGTTGCGCATAATGTAGACACCGGGACGAGCGGGGAGGGCCGCGAGCTGCTTGCGGATTTTTTCGGAGATTGTGGAAGACGCCATGGTGTTCGCTCCATTGTAGAGCGAAGTAGAACGAATGAGCGGCCGCGATGGGAAAGCGCGTGGTCTTCACTGTCTCAGGAGGCTCCAATGACTACGCTCGTGCGGGATGCAGGCAGGCTTGAGAACGGCGCGGTAATGGCACGCGAAGAGTTCCATCGCCTCTACGCGTTCCGTCCTGAGCTCCACCGCATTGAACTCGTCGAAGGGGTCGTCTACATGCCGTCGCCGATCAAAGTGGAGGGCTACGCAGACGCACAGGCGCTGCTCATGGAGTGGCTCGCGGCGTACACGCTGGGTCTTCCAGGCCTTCGCCATACCGGCCCAGGAACGGTGCTCCTCGATGACCAGAACGAACCCGAGCCGGACGCAATGCTTTTCCGGATGCGCGACGATCGATTCCACGACGGCTACCTGAAGGGCGCGCCCGAACTCGTAGTCGAGATTGCTAACACCTCCGCTTCGCGTGACCTGCACCAGAAAAAGGCCGCTTACGAACGCAACGGGGTTGGCGAATACATCGTTTGGCGCGTTGCCGAGGGGGCGATCGACTGGTTCCGGCTGGAAGGTGCCAGCTACGTGCTCGTCCTGCCGGACTCCAATGGGCTGATCGAAAGCGTTCAGTTCGAGGGCTTGCGATTGAGCGTCCAGGGCGCGCTTTCGATGGACCGCGCGGCAGTTGTAGGCGGCGTCCAACGGGCGTAGGCCCGAATGCGGCGCGAAACGCGCTGCATTACACTGGGCGCTCACACCCCCAGAGCGCAGGAGACCCCCAGATGAGCTATCCCCTCGAAGGCATCCGTGTGCTCGATATGTCGCGCGTGCTTGCCGGGCCATTTGCGGGCCGCATGCTCTCTGACCTTGGCGCCGACGTAGTCAAAGTGGAACCGCCAGACGGCGACGTGACCCGCTCCTGGGGGGCTGACATTGGCGGCAACCCTGGCTACTACCACCAACAGAACGTGGGCAAACGAGACGTGTGCATCGACCTTGGGAGGCCGGACGGGCCAGAGCTCATAAAGGCATTGGCGGCGCGCGCGGATGTGCTGATCGAAAACTTCCGGCCGGGAATCATGACGCGCTACGGCATCGACTACCCGGTGCTGAAGACGTTGAACCCGCGGCTTGTGATGCTTTCGATCTCCGGGTTCGGGCAGGGTGGGCCGGAATCCGAGCGCGCGGCCTACGCGCCGATCATCCACGCCGAGTCCGGGCTGATCGCTCGCCAGACACTCTGGGGCAAGGGCGTCCCTTCGGATATCGCCGTCTCGATGGCCGATACAAACGCCGGGTTGCACGGCCTCGTTGCTGTGCTTTCGGCGTTGTTAATGCGCGACCGTACGGGCCTTGGGCAGCATGTGGATATGGCGATGATCGACGCCACCCTCGTAACGGACGACGCGCTTCACTTCGGGCTCGAAGACTCTGAGCGCACCAAGCTGCTGCCGAGCGAAGTCTGGGATACCCCGGGCGGCCGCGTACTGATCTCCGCCGACTTCCGCCACCTCTGGAAACTGCTGACCGCGCAGTTCGGCGTCCAGGATTCTTCGCCCGCCTCGGCTCCGTTCAAAGAAAAGGTGAAGGCGCGCCACGCCATCGCCGAGGCGTACTTCAGGGACTTGCCGGACGAGGCGGCCTTTGTCGCCGTGATGGACCGTATGAACACCGCCTGGGGCCATGTTCGCGAGAGCGCCGATATCCGCGACCAACCGACCGTGAAGCACCGCCGCACAATCATCCAGGTGGATGACCGCGCGGGTGGCACACGCCCCGTTGTGCAATCGCCATACCACTTTTCGGACGCGGACAGCGGCGTACGCGGAGGCGCCCCTTGGAAGGGCGAACACAACAAGGATGTCCTCTGCGATTGGCTGGATGCCGATGAACACGAAATCGAGCGCTGGCAGGACGTCCTTATCGGTCCCGAATAGTCGAGTGGGCTAGTCCTGCGGCGCCGGGACGATGAGCAGCGGGCGATCGAGTTTGTGCATCAGGCTTTCGCTGACGCTGCCCGTGAGCAGACGCCCAAAGAAGCCCTTGCCGCTGGCCCCAGCAACGACGAGGCCCGCGCCAAGGTCTTCCACAACGTCGGTGATAGCCTCAACGGTGGGGCCAAGGACTACGTGGCCGTGTTCGCCGGGTTCGGCGGTTTCGCTCACCAATTCCTTCGCCGCTTCTCGTTCGAATTCGCCGGTCTGTGCCGGGACATAAGGCGTCTCGAAGCCAGAGGCGACTGGCACGGGCATGTACGAATTGACAAGGCTAACGGTCGCGCCCAGGCGCGCGGCTAGCGACCGTCCGATCGCCGCCGCGTACGCTGCACTCTCGGATTCGTCCACCGCGATCAGCACCGTGTGGATCGGCGGCGAGACCAGATTCTGGCTGACCGGTACCACCACGACGGGGCCGCGCGCACCGCGCACTACTTTATCCGCCACGCTGCCGAAGAGTGCCGACTTGAGTCCGCCGCGGCCGTGGCTGGCGATGACTATCAGGTCTCCCGCGCCGGCAGCATCGAGGATCACGTCCGAAGCCGAGCCGGAGACCACTTCCGTGGATGGCTTGGCCCGTGCCGGTGATTTCGCGTTCAGTTCCGCGACGTAGCTTTCGAATGTCGCGACCGCTGCCGATGCGTCAGTCTCCTCACCGTCGAGTGCGTGGACGATTCGCAGGCTGACGCCGAATGCGTCTGCGAAGTAAGCACCCATCGCGAGCGCCGCTTCGCTATCGGACGAGCCATCGAGCGGGACGATGATACTACCGGGCGCAAAAGCGCTTTCGGCGAACTTCTCGTGAAGGTCTTGGATGTCGGAGGCCTGCGACATTGGTGGCTCCTTGTATTGGAGGAAGACTCCGGCGGCCCTCGGGGGACGGGGACCGCCGAAGCGGGGGCGAAGCGCACCGTTGTGGCGCGTAGCTTCCTTAGTCTTTTCCGCGGACCTTGTCCGCGGCGTTGCCTGCGGCGTCTTTGACCGCACCTGCCGCGTCCTTCACGGCACCCTCAGCCTTGCCGAGCGTCTCTTGCGAGTCGCCCTTCATGTGCTGGCTGCGGCCCTTCGCCTTCATTTCGTCGTTGCCGGTGACGTCGCCGACTTTTTCGCGTGCGGCGCCCACGGCCTGGTTGCCCTTGCCCTTGGCCTTGTTTTCAGTCTCGTCGTTCATTGGTGTATTCCTTTCGTTAAGACGCCCTTGAGTGAGCCGCCTTATGGCCTTGATGTTCGCTGCGAACGCCTTACAGCGGAGCTATCTGGGGTGGTGGCTGCGCTTGCAGTTCGATTGCAGGTTCTGAGCAGTTAGAGTGCCCGTCATGGCGGAGCGAAGGCCCCTCGAGCGAGGGGCCTTCGACGAATTTTGTAGCTTGAGTCAAACGGCGTGCCGCCCCCCTGCCCGGCTGCTCAATGCGCGCCAGAGGGCGAGGAAAATGACGGCGCCGAGGCTCGCCATTACAAGGCTACGGATGACGCTGATCGCCGTCCGCGCGGGCTCCGCGGCAACGCTTGAACTACGAGCGGCGCCGCCACGCGAACGCGACGACAACCGCGATGGCAACGAGGGCCGCCGCAGCAATTGCAGCCATTTTCATAATCCTGGCGTTCAGGCCGCCAGCGGCGGGCTCTTCGGCGACGCCCTTGGGCGCCCCCATCCCAGTCGTCGGTGTGTGCGAGGGCGGATCGCTGGCCGGGAACGAGTCCTCGATCACTTGATCGAGGGCGTCTTCAGTCAATGGGTTGTCGGCGATGGCTGTATCGCCCTCGGCGTTCTTTCGGGGGATTCCGTTGCCGTTGAAATTGGTCATTCGTCTTTCTCCATTCGGTCAAGCAGGTCGAGCATGTCGTTGGCGTGCTCCTCTTCAGTGGAGAGGATGGTTTCCATCACGCGGCGCGTGGTGGGGTCGTCATCGCCCAGCCAGCGGATGATCTCTGAGTACGTTTCAACTGCGATGCGCTCGGCAACCAGATCCTCTTTGACGAGGTCCCGCAACGATTCGCCTCCCCGGTATTCAGAATGGCTGCGCTCAGCCAGCCCAGCGGGGTTGAGGTTGGGCTCGCCGCCCAGCTGCGTGATGCGCTCGCAGATCAGGTCAGCATGAATCTGTTCTTCGGCCGCATGTTCGAGGAATTCCGCAGCTACGGGCTCCTTGTACATGCCGGTGGCCAGGTAGTAGTGGCTCTTGTAGCGCAGGGTACAGACGATTTCCGTAGCGAGCACTTCGTTCAGGACTTCAAGAACGCGCTCTCGATCGGCCTTGTAGGCGCTCGTGATCGCGCCGTCCATCATGTGCTCGCGAGCACGTGCACGGATCGCCTTGATGTCGGTGACGAATGACTGTGGGGCTGCCATAGCTTCGCCTACCGGCCTTCCGCGCGGAATTCATGAGAATTCTCGCTGGCCGGGCGGTGCGGCGCCACGGGGAGTGAACGTTCGGCTGTCATCTGAAGCCTTCCTTATCTGTTGCTTCAGGCATACTCCGGGACAGGTGGTTGCGGAGGGATCAGATCGCTCGCCCCGCTCGCTTGCAGAAGCGTTGCAGACATCCCGGGAGGCCTTCCAAGTGAGGTCTCGCCCTGCTAGACCGGCGTTGGCGGATCCACGTCCGGCTGGAACATGTAGCCGATCCCCGCGAGCGTCTTAATGATCTTCGGGTTACTTGGTTCGTCTTCCAGCTTGTGCCGCAGGCGCGAGACCCAGACGCGGAGATACTGTAGGTCATCGCGGTACTCAGGGCCCCAGACTTTGCTCAAAAGTTCGCCGCTGAGGATCACTTTCCCGGCGTTTGCGGCGAGGTGTTGGAGAAGCTGCCACTCGGTGCGCGTCACGGAAAGCTGCTCGCCGTTGCGATGGACGAGACGTTTGCCGAGGTCAACGGTGACGCTGCCGGCGTGGACCACCTGCTCGGCGCTTACGCCTGCCGTCCGCCGCAGCACAGCGCGAATGCGGGCGGCCATCTCATCTGCCCCGAAGGGCTTCACAATGTAGTCGTCGGCCCCGAGTTCGAGGCCCCGCACCTTGTCAATCTCGCGGTCCCGGGCGGTCACCAGAATGACTGGCACTGGCGCGCGTTCGCGTAGGGCGCGCAAAACCTCGTGTCCCGTCATTTCGGGCATCACCACGTCCAGCAGAACGATGTCCGGCCGCTGGGCCTCGGCCATGGCCAGCGCTTCATCGCCGGTGGAAGCCGTGATCACCCGGAATCCCTGGGCCGTCAGTTCCAGCGTGATCAGGCGGAGGATGCCCATCTCGTCATCGACAGCAAGTACCAGCGGTTCGTTTGCCATATGCGCAATCCTACCCTCAGACTTTCGCGAGCATACGGCGGCGGACGCTCACTGTCACCGTTATGCGTTTGTAACGCCGCGCCAACTAAGTTCTTGAGCAGACGCTAAAAGGACTCACGGGTTGTTCAACTGCGACTATGACTGACGGAGCGAAAGTGCCAGGCGCCGATGGAGCGACCCTCACGGATCCGCGGCGATTGGCTGCGCTCGCGCGCACTGGACTCTTCCCGGCCGTTCCCGTTGATTCTACCGATGGCGTGTTAAACCGCCTTTCGGCCCTTACTGCGCGTCTGCTACTGGTGCCCCGTTCGTGCGTCACACTGATTTCTGACCGGGAGCATCTTTTCGCAGGGTCGGCGGGCATCCCAAGCGGTGCTGACCGCCGCACATTAAGTGGCGGGTGCTGCGAGCGCGTGGTCAAGACGGGCGCACCGTTGGTGTTGGATGACCTAAGGTTGGACGAAAGCCTCAAAAACAACCCGCTTGTCCAGGACTATGAGATTGTCGCCTACTGCGGGGTCCCACTGAGGGTGGATGGCCAGGTCATCGGGGCGCTTGCGGCAATTCAGTCAACGCCGCGCGAGTGGACTGGTTCCGACGTGGCCACCCTTAGCGACCTTGCGGAACTCGCACAGCGAGAAATCGAGCTGCGCATTACCCAACGGGAAGAGGCGCTCGTACCCCGCCGATTCCAACCGTTACTCAACGCGATTCCTGCCGGTATCTACGCTTGCGACGCCGAGGGACGGCTGGTTTTTTATAACGGCCGGGCTGCGAGCCTCTGGGGCGCCGAGCCAGCCCTCGGTTCGCTCGAGGCCGACGCCTTCGCCGTGCGCGGCCTTACCTGGCGAGATGGCTCGCCCGTACCCGAGGATGACACACCGCTGCGCCTCGCGCTTCGCGGCGTCACTCCCGACACAGCGGTCGAAATAACACTTGGGACGTCGCCCGAATCGGCGGTCGCCCTGGCCAGCGCCGAGCCACTCGTCTCTTCAGAGGGGGATCTGGCGGGTGCTGTCGGAGTGCTCCAGGATGTAACCGCGCTACGCCAGGCGAGCCGCCTCCGCGATGAACTGCTGGCACTCGTTTCGCACGAACTGCGCACGCCGCTGACCGTCATCGCCGGCATGGCATCCTTCCTCGAACGGCACGGCGCGGAGGAGGCTGAGGCTCGCGCGGAGGCGACCGAAAAGCTGGTGATCGCCAGTCGCCGGATGGAACGCGTGGTGGAGAACATGCTCCAACTCTCCCACCTGGATCACGACCGGGCGGATCCGGAACCGCTCCTCGCGCAAATGATCCTCGATGACGCGCTGATGCGGTTTGCACGTGATTTTCCCGGGACTGACACCCACCAGATCGATGGTGACACCAGCCAGGTGGTGCTCGCCGTGCGAAATTGGTGCGCAAGTGCGCTCAGCAATCTCCTCCAGAACGCGCGCCTGTATGGGGACGGTACGGAACCGTCGCTTGTCCAGATTGTCCGCCACGAAAACGAATTGCATTTTCGCATTTGCAATGCCGGAGAATCGTTCACGGACCATGAGTACGAAGCGTTGTTCGAACCGTTCTTCCGCCGCGCCCCAACCAGGAATCACATTCCCGGCGCCGGCCTTGGGCTAACCACCGCCCGCAAGCTAGCGGAAGCGCAAGGCGGCCGGCTGTTGGCTGGCCCTCGTCCTGACGGCAACGGCTCTATGTTTACGTTGGCGCTCCCGCTCTACGCCTGATCCTGAGGGTGGGCCGGAAGGCTCCTGTTCGAGCCTCCCGGCAGCAATAACGGAGACTTACGCGGCCAATTCGTGTTCGCTGCGCGTTGTGAAGTCAGTCTCGAGCAGCCAGTTGCGGAACTCTTTTTGACCGCCACACGTTTTGCACCGCCCGTAGCTGAGCGGGCCGTTTGCTTCTTCGATGAGCCAATGGTGGACGTGGCCGTTGCTGGTGGTAGGCGCCGGGGTATCGATGGTGCGGGACATGAAAGTATGTCCTCCGTTTTCGTTGATGCGAGAACGGTAGCCTTGGGCTGCTTGCGTGGGGGTCAAGTGGACATTCGTAGTCGTTGCGTCGGCATTGCAATCGGTGATGGCGCGCGACCGGTGGACTTGGAGGAGGCGGGCTCTCGCCTCCAAGCGGTCGAGATGTTTTCGTTACGAATCTCTTGAAGCCGAAACCGGTACGCAAGCGATATCGCATACGTTAGGTACACGGCTCCAACAGGTGGCCGGCCGCAGCGTAAACAAACCACCCGAAAGAAGGATACCTGACCTTGGAACACGATCCGATCAAGATGCTCAAAGATGACCACAAAGTAGTGAAGAAGTTGTTCGATGAGTTCGAAGCGGCGGACAAGCGCAGCATGCCGCGCATCGCCCGCGAAGCGATCACGGAGTTGGACATTCATGCGGACATCGAGGAAGAGATCTTCTATCCGGCAGCCAGTAAGGCCGTCGGTGATGAGATGGTGATGGCGGAAGCGGAGCAGGAGCACCACGTTGTGCATCTGCTCATTGCCGAGCTCAAGGCGATGCTCGAAAACGGCAAGACCGACGTCGATTTCCAAGCCAAGTTCACCGTTCTTGCCGAAAACGTGCGGCATCACATCAAAGAGGAAGAGACACAGATGCTTCCCCTGGCGGCAAAGATGCCTGCCGCGGAGCGCGAAAGCGTTGGTGCAAGAATGGCCAAGCGCAAGTCCGAACTGAAGGCGCAGGCCTCGAAGAACGGTTCAAAAGCTTCTCTGCCAGCGCGCAGCTAGGAACCTGTGCCAGGCGCGAAGCAGTCCTTCTGCTTCGCCCCTTGTGAGTGGCGGAGACCTCCGGCCGGACCCGGTCGCCGCTGGTTTGTCTTCGCCGCTCACAAGGGCTCGCCCATCGCTTCGAAACCGCCTCTCCATCCGGCTAGCGTTCGCCGTGCCTCGTTAGCCGGGATGAAGCGAACGG
>JBBQGT010000100.1:0-11628 GCA_038323265.1 Tepidiformales bacterium | reverse complement strand
TCCCGACCTCGACACGATCGTTTCGCTCGCCAAGCGCCGCGGGTTTGTCTATCCCGCCGCCGAGATCTACGGCGGTTTCGCCAACACCTACGACTACGGTCCGCTTGGAGTGGAGTTAAAGCGCAACATCCGGGACGCCTGGTGGCGCTCGATGGTACGAGAGCGCGATGACGTGGTGGGCCTGGACGCCGCGCTGATCACGCACCCCCGCGTCTGGAAAGCCAGCGGCCACGTCGCGACCTTCAACGACCCGCTTGTGGATTGCAAGAAGTGCCAGATGCGCTGGCGCGTGGATCACCTTGAAGATGGCGACTACGGCCCCGTGAAGCGCGACGCGGCGGGCAACATTCGCTGCCCCAACGATGGCGGCGAGTTGACTGAGCCGCGCCAGTTCAACCTGATGTTCAAGACGCAGATTGGCACTGTGGCCGATGAATCGGCGATAGCCTACCTGCCGCCAGAGACGGCACAGGGCATCTTCATCAACTTCGAAAACGTCGTCGGCTCGATGCGCCGGAAGCTGCCGTTCGGCATCGCCCAGACGCGCGTGAGTTTTCGCAACGAGATCACTCCCGGCAAGTTCATCTTCCGCACGCTCGAATTCGAACAGATGGAGATGGAGTACTTCTGCTTCCCGCCGAAGGACCGTGAGCATCCAACGGAGTATCTCGAGTTGCACCAGGAATGGATCGACTACCGCCTGAACTGGTACGTCGAGCGCCTCGGTATCGACCGTTCGCGCCTGCGCTTGCGTCCCCACGCCAAGGAAGAGCTTTCGCACTATAGCGCCGGGACGACGGACATTGAGTACCTCTTCCCCTGGGGTTGGGGCGAACTCGAAGGCATAGCCGCGCGCACCGATTTCGACCTGACCGCGCACGGTAACGAAAGCGGCCACCCGCTGACGTATTTCGACGAAGAATCGAACCAGCACGTGGTGCCGTGGGTGATTGAGCCGGCGGCCGGGCTCACGCGTACGCTCGCGGTGACGATGCTCGAAGCGTGGGACGAAGAAACGGATGCCAAGGGCGAAAAGCGCGTGGTCTTGCGGTTCAAGCCCGCCATTGCGCCGGTCAAGGTGGCAGTGCTCCCGCTCTCCAAGAACGAAGCGTTGCGACCGTTCGCACGCAAGGTCTACGACCTGGTGCGGCCGATCTACATGACGCAGTACGACGAAACGCAGTCGATCGGCCGCCGCTACCGTCGGCAGGACGAGATCGGCACGCCCTTGTGCGTGACGATCGACTTTCAGTCCGTCGGCGAGAAGGGAGAAGCGGGAGATGAGGCGGTCACGATCCGCGAACGCGACAGCCAGGCCCAGGTGCGCGTGCCGCTCAGCGGGCTGCTGGATGCTCTGAGGGAGCGGCTCCCGGGCTGTTAGCCACGAACCTCGGACATGCGGAAGCCGCCCGGGAGGGCGGCTCTTGCGTTTTCCCGCTCGGGGCAGGAATCAGACTTTAATGCCAGCCCGGCGGCAGGCGGCGCCATACTCCGAGATTGCCTTGACGATGGGATCGTGGGCGTCGAGGTCGCGTGGGCCGAAGTGGCTGGTAAGTGCCTCGTAGACGTGTGTGCTGGCCTCTTTGATTCTCGCCTCGTCGCCTTCACGAGAGCGCTGGGCGTACTCGGAGACGGCTTTCACCAACGGCTGGTGGGCGCCAAGGTCCAATGGGCCGAAGTGGTGGGTCATCGCTTCGTAGAGGTGGGCGCTCGCTTGCTTGACGGCGTCTTCGGCGGTGGTTGTAGTTTCAGTAGTCATGAGGCGGCTCCTACGGTCGTCTTGATTTAATCCAAATGTAACATAGTCGAAACAATTCGGAAACAGATATTTTCAGCCCCACCGCTGCGCTTGTACGATGGCGCACTTACCGGAGGTAAATCTTGACGAAGACAACCGTGCGCCCGATTGAGCAATCGGACATCCCTGCCTGCGGCGCCTTGCTGGCCGCTCGCCACGTCCGCGATAGCGAGCGATTGCCAGCCATGACCGAGTCGCTGAAGAGTCCGGCAACAGCAGCGGTCGCCGTCCAGGGCGAGGCGTTTGGCTCGCGAAAGGACTCCGTGGTGGCCGTGCGAGAGGGAGAAGTCGTGGGCTTCCTGGCGGGCGAGCGGATGCTGCTGCCGCCGGACCTCTACGTTTCGCTCTACATCGAGCATCACTCCGCCTCGATCGGCAATCTCGCGCACGCTGTCGCCCCGGATTTCGATGCGACTGACATGTACCGCCGCATGTATTCGGCGCTCGCGGGAGAATGGATTCGAAACGGCTACTTCTCGCACACCGTTCATATCGCGCCCGGCGACGCGGACGTCCAGGAGGCGTGGGTCTCGCTCGGTTTTGGTCGAAAGACGACCGCGGCGGTTCGTCCCACCGGTCCAGTAGAAACGACCGAAGGGCCGACGTTCGAAATCCATCGCGCGGCGGCTGAGGACATCGACGTGGTTTCGTCACTGGAGCGGACACTGGCCCAGCATCATGCCGCCGCGCCCATTTTCTGGCCCTACCTGCGCGAAACCGACGATTCGTTTCGCAAGCACCAGTTGGAACTCATCTCTGACCCCACCAGCGCGTACTTCGTAGCGTACGAGGGCGGCCGCGCAATGGGCATGCAAACCTTTGTGAAGCCCGGCTACACCCCGGAAACGGTCGACTCCGAGTCGACGGTCTACCTCTATGAGGGCGTGGTGGAGCCGGAAGCCCGCGGCAGCGGTCTGGGCACCGGCTTGCTAGCGCACAGCATGGCCTGGGCCCGTGAGCAGGGCTACGCCAACTGCTGCCTGCACTTCGCCAGCGACAATCCGAGCGGCGCTGCCTTCTGGCTGGGACAGGGCTTCGTGCCCGTCGAGCACACCATGGTGCGAAGGGTTGACGAACGCATCGCCTGGGCTGACGGGCGATGACCAAGGCTGGTGCTAAACTGTCCACGTGTTGCTGACCGTGCTGACCGAACTCGAAGATGACGGACGATGGATTGCCGAGGTCCTGGAACTTCCAGGTGTGATGGTTTACGGCTCGACACAGGACCAGGCGGTATCCGCCGCTCAGGCTCTTGCGCTTAGGGTGATCGCAGATCGGATCGAGCACGGCGAGCTCGCTCCTGGAGCCCTCAGCGTCCAGTTTCTTGCTGCGTGAGCGACTGGCCTGCAACAGGTTCAAGGAAAGTACTGCGGGCGCTCCTTCGGATGGGTTGCGGCGTTGAACGAACGTCCGGCTCTCATCGCGTGTTGGCAGGCCCGGGGTGGGCCAACTACGTGTTCGCGTTCCACGATGGCGAGACGATTGGGCCGCGGATGCTCGCTCGTGTCGCTAAGCACACCGGGCTTCGACCGCACGATCTCTGAATCGGTGTTGTCACCCTCACGCAAACGCGGGGATGACCTGGTCCGTCCAGGCGCGCAACGCGCCCCAGTCGACTGGCGGGCGGATGGCGATGTTTACGCGGGCCGCTCCCGCGTCGCCCAGGCGGCCGACAAGGTCGATCGCTTCGTCGGCAAGCCCAGCGACCACGCCACGCTTGCGCATCACGTCAGATGCCGCGCCCCACACATTGCGAAACTGGGCGTCGACCGCTGGCAGGTGCGCAGGCGACGCGGCCATGTGGAAGCTGAGGTTGACGTTTCGCTCAATGGTCGCCGGGTCGCGCCCTTCTTTCTCGCACCATGAATCGAGCACCCCTGAGAGCCGCTTGAATTCCTCGGGCGAAGGGTACGGAGTGTTCCAGCCGTCCGCGTGGCGCGCCGCGATGCGCAATGTCCGCTTTTCGCCGTTTCCGCCGATCCAGATGCGCGGCCGGGGCTGGACGCCTTTCGGGTTACAGGCTGCGTTCGTCAGCTGGTAGTACTTGCCATCGAAATCCGAACGCTCCTGCGTGGTCAGCATGCGCACCACCTGAACGCCCTCTTCGAGGATGTCCATGCGCTGGCCGATCGGCAGGAAGGGGATGCCGTACGCCTTGTACTCTGCCTCGTGCCAGCCCGCGCCGAGGCCAATTTCCAGCCGTCCGCCGCTAAGCTGATCGATCGTGCAGAGGGCGTTGGCCACCACCGCCGGGTGGCGGTAGTTCATCCCCAATACAAGGACGCCGACGCGCACGTTGCGCGTCTCGACGGCCATCGCTGCCATCGAGGTCAGTGCTTCAAAACAGTGCTCGTGGCCGCCCAGCGAAGGCGAGCCGTAGAAATGGTCCCAGACATCCACCCAGTCGAAGCCTGCGGTATCGGCCCAGCGCCAGAGCGCGCGCATTTCATCGATCGTCAGGTACTGCTGCCCGATGTGGAGTCCGAACTTCATTGGTAACCGCCTTCGCGTGGGATTCACTCTCCGCCGGCTCCGAGCGAGGTTGGAGCGTAGGCGGCGATGTACCGCTCGGCAACCGTGAAGGCTCACGGAGAGTCCCGGACCGCGTCGCGGAGCCGGGCCCAGTCTTCGCCGCGTTCCACCACTAAAGGCACTGATCCCGAAGTATCGTATCGAACACAGAATTCGACATCCGCCGCGAGGCCCAGGTTCCGCAGCAGATCAGCGTGGGGAGCGTTCGAAATCTCTGCCACGGGGTCGGTGGCACTCGCCCGTTGGCCTCCGTTGCCGAGTTCGCGCGTCGGGTCGAGGGCCGCGAGTCGTGCGGCAATGGCGCCGGCTGCCGCAAAGTCCTCTTCGGAGAACAACGTGCCTTTCGCGTTGCCCGCACAAACGACGACGATGCGTTCGAATCGGGCCGCGAATCCTGCGAGTGCCGTGATGTTGGCAAGGGCGCCCGCGAGCACCGTGCCGCGGCCAGCCAGCCCGCATAGCGCGGCTGTCCCGTTTGTCGTGAAGAGCACGCCATCCCGGCCCGCCACGGCAGCCTGCGACGCCTCCACCGGCGAATTGCCGAAATCGAAACCGGTTGGCTTGAGGCCGCCCACTTCGCCGAACAGCAGTCGACCATCCTGCGGGGCACGCACCCGCGCGAGCTCGATGTCGCCCGCCACCAGTAGACTCTCCATCCCTCCCCCGAACAGCGTGGCGATCGTCGTCGTAGCCCGGAGGACATCGACCACGATGTAGCAGTCGGCGTCCATGAGCACGGCGTCGGCCGGCAGGCGGGCGATCTCGAGGGTGCGGATCATCGCGAAAGCATCGCTGGTCCGCGGGCAACGGGGCAGCGCCGTGATATGCTTGCGACGATGGATCCACGTCCCGTCGGCATCTTCGATTCCGGTGTTGGTGGATTGAGCGTATTGGGCCAGTTTCGCAAACTCGCGCCCTCCGAGCGGCTAATCTACTTCGCTGACACTGATTACTTTCCGTACGGGCCGCGACCAGCCGCTGAGGTGCGCAAACGCGCCTTCGCCATCGTCCACCGCCTCCTGGAAAGCGACGTAAAGATGGTGATCATCGCTTGCAACACGGCGTCCGCTGCTGCCATTGATGACTTACGCCAGATGTTCGACCTGCCGTTTGTGGGCATGGTGCCGGGCGTCAAACCTGCGGCCGGACGGTCGCGCAGCGGTCGCGTGGCTATCCTGGCAACCCCCGGGACGCTGGACGGCGACCTTTACGCCCGGGTCGTGGCGGAGTTCGGCGGGGGGGCGAGGATCACGAACGTTTCGGGCGGCGGGCTGGCTGAAATCGTCGAAGCTGGCGACGCCGGAACCGAGCAGGCGCGGGCGGCGGTGCGCGAGGCCCTCGGCCCCGAAGTGTCGGCAGGGGCCGACACAGTTGTCCTTGGGTGCACCCACTACTGTTTCCTGGCCGATGACATTCGCGCCGAATTTCCGAACATCGAGATCGTGGACACCAGTGAGGCCGTGGCCCGCCGCGCGGCGCAGTTGCTCCATGAACGCGGGCAGTTCGCGCCAGACGATCAGGGCGGCGAATTGGAGCTAATCGTGACCGGCGACCGTGCGCGGTTTCGCGCGACAATGGCGAAGCTAGGCTTCGCACCCACCACCATGGAGGCAACCACGTGACCCGCTACTTCGAACGCCTGGCGGCTCGCAGCCGCTCCATCAACTCTCTCGTGTGCGTGGGCCTGGACCCGGACTTCAAGCGCCACAAGGTGGGCGAAATTGCGGCCTACAACCGCGCGATCATCGAGGCGACGGCGCCATATGCCGCCTGCTTCAAGCCGAACATCGCCTTCTACGAACAATACGGGCTCGAAGGGCTGAGGGCGTTGGAAGCGACGTTGGCGGCCATCCCGGATGACATTCCGGTAATTGGCGATGTGAAGCGTGGCGACATCGGCAACACCGCCGAGGCCTACGCCCGCGCCATGTTCGAAGGCTGGAGTTTCGACGCCGTCACGGTAAGCGGTTACCAGGGCCGGGATACGGTGGCGCCGTTCCTCGCCTACGAAGGCAAAGGTGTCTACGTCCTCTGCCGCACTTCTAACCAGTCGTCGCGCGAGTTCCAGGAATTGTCGCTAGCCAACGGGCGTCAGTTGTTCGAAGAGATGGCGCTGGTCGCCACTTCTTGGTCGCCGAACGTTGGGTTGGTGGTCGGAGCCACCGCGCCCGCGGAGCTTGAGCGGGTGCGCAGGCTCGCGCCTAATGCCTCGCTGCTTATCCCCGGCGTGGGTACGCAGGGCGGCAAACCCGAGGAGGTGGTGGCGGTCGCGGGCTACCGGCCCGGCCTGATGGTTGTGAACGCCTCGCGCTCCATCATGTACGCCAGCGACGGACCAGATTTCGCCGAGGCCGCCGGTCGCGCCGCACAGCAACTTCGCGATGAATTGGCAGCGGCGCCCACGCCGGCGTGAATGACGAGCGTGAATGAAGACATCGCGCCGGGACAGGTGTACCGCATGCGGCGGCGCCACCCGTGCGGCAGCTTCGAATGGCGCGTATTTCGTATTGGCGCGGACGTTGGCATGGAGTGCCTGACCTGCAAGCGGCGCGTAATGCTGGAGCGGCGGGTCTTCGAATCGCGAATGAAAGCCCTGGTTGAACATGGCGAGTCATAGCGGTGTGGTCATTGGTGGGTCGGAGCAGACACCGCTACTTCAACAGCGTCCATTCCGCATGCTCTCGTTCACACGCTTCACCTCGCGTCTCGCCCAGAACGCGCTGAATTTCGCGCTTGTCCTGCTCATTGTTGATGAGACCGGCAAGGCGTTTCTCAGTTCGTTGCTGGTTCTCGCTCTGGTGGTTCCCTCAACGGTCGCCGGGATCGTGGCAGGGACCGCTGCCGACGCCCTCCCCAAACGGTTGCTGGTGGTCGTCGGCGACCTGCTGCGAGCGGCCGTCTGCATACTTTTCATCACCGGCTCGGGGAGCATCGTTTCGTACTACGTGGTGGCCGTGGCCCTCGCCACCGCGACGCAGTTCGCCACGAACGCTGAAGGCGCGATCCTGCCGGCGATCGTTACGCGTGACGAATTGACGCGCGCCAACGCTATCAGCCACGCCGTTGGGGGCGTGGCCCAGTTACTCGGACTGGCCGTACTCACGCCGGTGCTGTTGCGGCTGGTCGGAAGTTCGGAGGTGCTGTTCGGCGTTTGCGCCGGCTTGTTCGTCTTGGCCGCATTCCAGGCGATGCTGATTGGCAGTACGCGGAACGAGGTACGGCGGGAGATCGGCGGCGGGAATGTGGGCCGCTGGTGGCTCACCGGCTGGCGGCAAATTCGAAGCGATCCCGCGGTGATGCACGCCGCGGTGGAGCTCACGCTCATCTCAACGGCCCTGATTATCCTCAGCGGTCTCATCCCCAAGTACATTGAGGACGTCTTGGGCCTGCCCGTGGACGTTGGCGCCGTGATCCTCATGCCGGCGGCGATCGGAGTGGTGCTTGGCCTGCGAATCGCGGGCTTTCTCGCACACCGGTTGCCGCACTCTCTGCTCAGCAGCTTCGGTTTCGCCGCGTTCGTCGTGCAGTTGGGCTTACTCGGATTCGTCAATCAGGAGGCCGAGTTCCTCAGCGGGTATGAAGTTTTCTCGTGGATTGGGAGCGTGAGCATCGGCAACTTCGATGGCGGCGGCGTACTCGCCATGGCGATTATGCTCCCGCTGGGCTTTGCTTTCGCCGTCGTTTCGGTCGCTGGGCAGACGGTGATCAACGACCGCGTGCCGCTTTATCTCCAGGGCCGCGTGGGCGCAACACAGGCGGCCCTGGCGGCGATCGCCTCCTCCGCTCCGGTACTCGCGGCCGGCCTGCTGAGCGACCTTATCGGGGTGACCACGGTGATGGCGTTGGTGGCGGCACTCATCGGCATGGCCGCTGTGGGTAACATCCGACAGCCGCATTGGCTGGCAACAGAGGCTAAAGGAACGGTGTGACATTCATTGACCCCCTGATCCGGCCAGACCTATCATCGGAATGCGAGCCTTCTGTGCTCGAAGGGGTGCCCGATTGAAGGAACTCAGCATCGAGAGCATCCGCTTGAGCCTGATGAACTACCAGCGCGTGGTGATCCTGCGCGAAAAAGAATCGGACCGCTATCTGCCAATTTGGATTGGGCCCGCTGAGGCGGATGCAATCGCCGTCCGCCTCCAGGATGTTTCCGTGGCTCGCCCCCTGACACACGACCTGCTCCGCAACATGATCGAACAGCTCGGGGGGCGCGTGGCCTACATCGTGGTGAGCGACCTTTCGAACGACACCTTCTTCGCGCGCATCGTGCTGGATGTAAAGGGCGAAACGATGGAAGTGGATTCGCGGCCGTCCGATGCCATCGCCCTCGCCGTACGCGTGGAAGCGCCGATCTACGCGGAAGATTCCGTACTGGACCGCGCTGGCGTGGTGCTCGATGAGGACGGACAGCCATCTGAACAGATCGGGCCCGACGGTCAACGGCGGGAGATGGATCCGGCCGAATTGGAGCGCCTTGGGGCCTTCAAGGACTTCATCGAAGGACTTGACCTGGACGACTTCGACACGCGCAAGCGATAGGGACATTTCAGGCATGTTTCGCTTGCGCATTGATTCACAATCGGCCTATTATGCCTCGGGTCTGGAGTCCGGGCGCTGGTGGAGGAAAGCTTGGGCAGCTGGGTAGCACCAACTGCCCACCTGCTGGGCGCGGGATGGTATTTTGCCACCTGCATCGTCCTCGGCGTGTTCATCGGCCATTGGGTTGATGGGCGAACGGACCTGGAACCCATATTTACCCTGGTTGGAATCTTCCTCGGGCTGGCAATCGCATTTGTCGGCGGTATTCGCATGTTGCAACCGCTGCTTAACCCGCCAAAGTCCGAGCCGACGGAGAAGCGCTAAGTGAAGCTGGTTTACATCGTTGGCGCGATCGTGATCGTCGGTATCTGGCTGGCGATTGGGCTGCTCTTCGCTCAGGGCCCGCAGCCAGAAATCGTCGTACCCGCCGAGACCATCTTCAACCTCGGCTTCCTGCACGTTACCAACACTCTGCTTACAGCGTGGGTGGTAATGGCTTTCCTGATAATTATCTCCTTGCTCGCGACGCGTGGCGCCAAGCTCATCCCATCCGGTTTGCAGAACTTCGTAGAGGGCATTATCGCCTTCCTCTACGGCCAGGTAGAAGACATCGCCGGCGCCGCCAACGCTCCGAGGTTCTTCATGGCGATCGCCACTTTCTTTCTCTTTATCATCGCCAGCAACTGGTTCGGGCTCTTCCCGTTCTTTAACGCCGTGGGCAAGACCGAAGATGTCGGTCACGAAGTCTTCCACGAACTTTCGTCCGAGCATCCCGAGAAGCTGAAGCTCGTGGACGGCGTCTATTCGGAGGACCACAAGTTCGCAGGCACCAAGATGGAAAAGACTGGCGGGATCGCGCTTATCAAGCCCGGTACCAAGGCGATCGACTTCGAAGTGAAGAAGGGCACGACGCCCGGCGAGGCCCTCGATAGCTACGCCGTCTTCTTGGCCCACAACTTCGCAGGCGTAAAAGCCTCCGAAGAGGAGATCCTGCACCCCGATGCTGACTTGGTGAAGCGAGCGCAAGAAGCCCTCACCGCTACGGCTGACGCTCCCAAGCTGCTAAGCGGCGAAGTTGGCGGCGCTGAGCACGGCCTGTCCAGCCCAGCGTTGGGGACGACGATCACCGGCGTCGATTTCTCCACCAGCAAGCGCTTCGCCCTGGTGATCCCTTACTTCCGCGGCGTCTACAGCGATCTGAACAACACCCTGGCGCTTGGCATCTGCTCGTTTCTGCTGGTGGAGTTCTGGGGTTTCCAGGCGCTCGGCTTCGGCTATCTGAAAAAGTTCTTCAACTTCTCCAGCCCGATCAACGCATTCGTTGGCTTGCTCGAGTTGCTTTCCGAGTTCATCCGCATGATCAGCTTCGCCTTCCGGCTCTTCGGCAACATCTTTGCCGGGGAGGTGTTAGTGCTGATGCTGACATTCCTCATGCCGTTCCTGTTCGTGGACATCATCTACGGGCTGGAACTGTTTGTGGGGTTCATCCAGGCAGCGGTGTTCGCACTGTTGACGCTCGTGTTTGCCAGTATGGCCGTGGAACACCACGGCGAGGATGAGCATCACGATGGGCACGAAGGCGGCGAGGCGGACGCCCACCATATCTCAGGAACTGCACAGGCCGATTAAGCCTGTTCACAGTCAAAACGAAACCGCGCCAGGGACCGGGCGCAATGGAGGATCAGCACAGTCATGGACATTCTTAGCATTCTGTTCTTGTTCACGGAGAACGCGTCGGTCGGCAAGGCAATCGGCGCCGGCATCGCAATGGGCCTCGGCGGCATCGGGCCGGCCATCGCCATCGGTATGCTCGTTGGCAAGGCCATGGAAGCGCTTGGTCGCAATCCAGAAGCCCGCGCCTCCATTCAGACCAACATGATCCTCGGCGTTGCGTTCGCGGAAGCTATCGGCATCTATGCCCTGCTTACCGCGCTCATCATCGCCTTCGTCATTTAGCCCGACCGCAGAACGGAGTTCCCGCATGGACAAGGCAGTCGAGGCACTCGGACTGAACCTGCCCCAGCTCATCGCGCAGATTGCGAACTTCTTCGTACTCTTGGTGATCCTTCGCCTCACGCTCTACAAGCCCATCCTCAAGATGTTGGACGAGCGCAAGCAGAAGATCGCCGAGGGGCTGAACGCGGCGGAGATCGCACGGAGCGAAGCTGCGGCAGCGCAGGCGAACATCCAGGACCAACTGGTCATCGCCCGGAAGGATGGGCAGGAGATCGTTGCCGGCGCGCAAGCGATCGCCACCCGCATCCAGGCAGAGGCCCGCGAACAATCGAACCGCGACCGCGAGGTTGCGCTCGAACGTGCTCGCACCGAGATCCAGTTGGAACGGGACCGCGCCATTGCCGACCTTCGCGGTGAATTCGCCGACATCACCGTCTCGGCTGCCGAGAAGGTCATCAACCAGTCCCTGGACCGGCAAGCTCACCAGCGCATCATCGATGAGACGCTGGCCGAGTCGTCCTTCAGTGGGCAATAACGATGGCTGATCAGCAGGCGGCGAAACGCTACGCGCAGGCAACCTTTCAGATTGCGACGGCTACGCCGGGGCTGAGCCTGGACCTCTGGCGCGCGGAACTCCGCGATATCGCTCAGGTTCTGACTGACTCAGCAGCGGCGCCGGTGCTCGCGAACTCGAAGGTACCGCTGCCTGCTCGGTACGCGATGCTCGACCGCATGCTCGACATTTCGCCGCAGGCATTGAACCTCGCGAAGCTGTTGGTGGCCAAGGGCCGCTCGCCCGA
>JBBQGT010000099.1:0-12035 GCA_038323265.1 Tepidiformales bacterium | reverse complement strand
ACTTACATGCTGATTACGCGTTAGTGCGGCAGTTTCGCCCCGGCCTCGAACGAAGTCAACACAAATCGTGTTAATCCTCAACTGATTCGTAGTGACGCGCGTCACATTGCCGCCCAAACCGCTCGTATTGACCGGCGCCGCTCACTCCACCGCCAGCACAACCTTGCCGAAGTTCTGGTTCGAGCCCATATATTCCTGTGCTGCGGCAGCCTCGGAGAGGGGGAAGACGCGGTCCACCGCCACCTTGATCCGCCCGCTGGCAAGATGGGGGAGGACGCTCTTTTCGAAGGCACGGGTGGCGTAACCCTTCTCCTCCAACGGCCGGGCGCGCAACGTTGTGCCGCGGATCTGTAGCCTCTTCTGCAGGAGCACGCCGAGGTTCGCCTGCGCCACGCCGCCACCCATCAGCCCCACGAGTACCATCCGGCCCTTCGGCGCCAGCGCGCGTAAGTTCTTCTCCAGGTACTCCGCGCCAATCACGTCGAGTACCACGTCCACGCCCTTCCCGCCCGTAGCTTCGAGGGCAACTTCGGCGAAGTCCTGTGTCTTGTAGTTCGCGCCAACATCCAGCCCGAGGGCCTTCGCTTGTTCGAGCTTCTCGGCGCTGCCCGCGGTGCCGATGACGACGCTGGCGCCCATCATCTTCGCGATCTGGATCGCAGCCACGCCCACGCCTGACCCGGCGGCGTGGATAAGCACGATTTCGCCGGCCACCAGTCCGCACTGTAGGAGCGCATCGTGGGCCGTGATGTAGACCTCCGGCGTGGCTCCCGCTTCGTGCCACGAAAGGCTCTCTGGCACTTTCATTGCCAGCCGCTGATGGGTGACCACCTTCTCGGCGTAGCCCGCGCCCGCGAGCAAGCCCATGACCCGATCGCCCGCTGCAAAGCCCATCACGCGGTCGCCGACTTCAATGATTTCGCCAGCGAACTCGAGCCCCAGGATGTCATGCACGGGCTTCGGGCCGGGCTGTGGATAGCCGCCCATCCGCTGCAGGATGTCCGCGCGATTGAGCGCCGTGGCGTGCACCCGCACGAGCAAGTCCTCAGGCCCCGGAACTGGATCGGGAACATCCTGATACGACAACACATCTGGTCCGCCCGGCGTGGTAATAACAACAGCTTTCATGCCCGCAGTTTACGGCGCGTGAGCACTGGGATGTCGGACGCGGGATTGGGTTGCACCGAAAGGGGAAAGGTCTTCTTCCGCGAGGCTCACTCCCGCGCGCAAGCGGTGCAATGCCGGGCAACCAGGTCGCCGCCCCGAGCCTGACCGTGCTCCTGGACCTCGGTCAGGCAACGAGATGGCCCCGAATCCCAGGCCGAAACAAGCAAATGCATGGAGCCTCCTCACGGATTCGAACCGTGGACCTACGCTTTACGAAAGCGTCGCTCTACCAACTGAGCTAAGGAGGCGCTGGTCGATCACGTTATCGTCACAGGCCGTAAGGGCCAAGAGCGGTGACCGCCCGCTCGTTCCCTGGCCCGTGGGCTGCCACCACCCCACGGTACGCAACCTGAACTGTCCTCACCGTATACCTGAATGGATGCTCAACGCGCTCCAGGCCGAGGTCTTCAAAACGGTCCGGCGCCGCATGACCTACATCCTCCTCCTGAGCCTTGGCGGGCTGATTACGCTTTACTACCTGCTGCTCTGGTGGCAGATCCGCCATCGCCCGCTGGGCCGCCGTGGCGCCTTCCGCGAATGGCTCAACTTGCGCGATGGCATGTCGTTCGATGGCGTGGTGCCCTACGCCCTTCAGCTCGAACGCTTCTTTGTGACACTCGTCTGCATCGTCTTCGTCGCCACCATGCTGGCGAACGAGTACGACTGGCGGACGGCATCGGTCGCCGTGGGACGCGGTGTGAAGCGTTACCATTTTCTCGCCGCCAAGGCGGTCGTCGGGCTCGGCTTTGTCGTGGTCAGCGTGTTGCTCGCCTTCGCCGTCGCGCTCGGGTGGAGCGCCTGGTTCAGCCGCCTCTACGATCTGCCGTTTGGCAGGGTCGATTGGGCGCTCGCCGCGCAAGCCGCGAAGGGCCTTGCGCGATTGGTCTTTGTCGTCGTGCCGTTCGCCGCGCTCGCCTTGTTCCTCGCCACCCTGTTTCGCTCTACCGGCCAGGCGGTCGGCGTGGCTGCCGGCGTCTTTTTCCTTGAAGCGCTTTTCACCGGAGTACTGAGCGACGCAACGGGCCTGCTTTCGCACATCCCAGAGGTGTTGCTTGCGGCGAACCTGCGCGCCGTGCTGTCGGCGAACGGCGCGGTGCGCGACAGTACGTTGGCTGGCCCACTCGGCCTGGTGGTTGGCGAGTCGGTCATCCCCGTGTGGCGTGGCGCGATGGTCGTTGCCCTCTGGATTGTCGGGCTCGTCGCCGCCTCGTTCTGGCGCTTCCAACGGCGTGACATCGAAGGGTGATTCCCGCGGGCCTTGCTGGCCTCGCGGGCACGCGCCCTTATCTCCCTGGCTCGAACTCCGCCCGGACCTTCGCGTCCTTCGCCCGAGCGCCCTCGGCTAGCTTCTCCTGGAAGTGCTCCACCTGTTCGCGCAGCGCCGGGTCCGCGACGGCGAGTATGCGCACCGCAAGCAGGCCCGCGTTGCGCGCCGCGCCCACGCCCACGCACGCCACCGGCACGCCGGATGGCATCTGCACGATGGAGAGCAACGAATCCATCCCATCCAAAACCTTCAGCGGCACCGGCACGCCGATGACGGGCACGGGCGTTGACGAAGCCAGCACGCCAGGGAGGTGCGCCGCCCCGCCCGCCCCCGCGATGATCAGCTTGATCCCGCGCGCCACCGCTGTGCGCGCATAGTTCAACGCGTCATCTGGGGTACGGTGGGCCGAAAGGACGCGCACTTCGGCCACGATCCCAAACTCCGCCAGCGCCTCGAACGCTTCTCGCATCAGCGGCAGGTCCGAATCGCTGCCCATGATTATCCCGACTGTTGGCTGTGCCATTAGGCCTCCTTGAACGCGCCGTCCACGGCGGATGTATTTGAGAGCAGTCCGAGCAACGAACCGATGTCGCTTTTCTGCTCGATCGGGTGGCGAAACGGCAACTCGGGATGGACCACGTACGCGTTGCGCCGCCCCACGCGTGTGCGGGAAAGATAGCCGCTCGCGACAAGGTCCGCGACGATTCGCTGTGCCGCGCGCTCGGTGATCCCGACGCGCTCGGCGACGTCCCGTAGTCGCGTGTTCTGATCATCCGAAATGCAGAGCAGGACGTGGGCGTGGTTGGTCAGAAAGGTCCACTGCTCCATGACCCGAGAGTAGCACGGTAACTGCAATTCCGGAAACAATTGTCCGGCTTTCCGCACCTACGTCCCCGCTGCGATGAGAGCGGCCTCAATCGCTGCCTCCAGTTGCTTTTCGTCCGCTTCGAAGCCAAAGCGTGCGATCTCGCCCCCGCGGGCGTCGATCAGCACGAACGTCGGAGTGTCCCTCACCCCGTATTTCGCCGCTGACACGTCCCGGTCCGCCGCCTTTTCAACAAACACCATCCGCGTCGCGAAACCTGCGGCGGTCTGGTGCGTGAACGAGTCCATCCGCCCGCAATCACTACAGTTGCTGGTGCTGAACCAGACCATCGTTGGCTTGCCGTCAGATCGCGGCGAAGCAGCGTTCGGCAGGGGCGCCAACGATTGGTAGACGGTGTGCTTCGCACCAGTGAACGTCTGTACCTCGCCGCCCGCATTCGAGCGAGCCAGTGCGGCCATCGCCGGGTCCTCTTTCGTTTGCCGATCAGCGGCCACCACCATCCACCCGCCACCAAGCAACACCGGCAGCATGATTGCCAGGAAGATCACCCACGTCTTCGCCGACCAGCGCTTCTGGCGAGGCGGGTCCGCGAAGGCTGAGGTCTCGGCGAGTCCCGCCATCTGGCTCCTTATTCGGGCCGCCCACGAGTCTCACCCGGGCGCCGGGCGCTGTGCCCACAGTCTCTCATGGGGCGCCGTTTATGGATCGATTAGCACGCCGGGGTTAAGGATCCCGTTTGGGTCGACGGCTTTCTTCGCCGCGCGCAATGCGTCCGTGAACAGTGGCGGGCGCTGCTTGTCATACCACGGACGGTGGTCCCGGCCGACTGCGTGGTGGTGAGTGATCGTTCCGCCGCCAGCGATCACTGCGTCGGACGCTGCAACCTTAATCGCCTGCCACATCTCGAGTTCGGCGCCCGGCTTTCCGAGACCGTTGAAGGTGTAATAGGGCGCGGGACCGTCCGTGTACACGTGGGTAAAGCGGCAACTCAACGTGCCGCCGCCACAGAAGCGCTGCAAGGCCTCCATTACTGCCGTCCGCACCGTGCGATCGAACTCCGGCCAACGGTCCCAGGTGATTGAGGTCTCGAAGGTGTCGCCGATGATGCCCATGCCGGCGGTGGTGTTTCGCCCGTACGGAGCGCGCACGAACGAATTGCGCCAGGCGCCCACTGCACCCTGCCGGCCGACCTCTTCATCGGCGCCGTCGGCCACCTTAATCGCGTCTTCCGCAACCCTTCCGCCCGCCTCCCGTGCGATTCGGACGGCGTCGCGAATCATGGCGTCTTGCGGCACGTCCGACGACTCGAAAGCGACGATCAGGAGTGCCTCAGTACCCTCGAGTCCAGCTGCCGAGCCAGCCTCGGTGGGGTCCAGCAAGCGGCAGTTCGCAGGCCACAGTTTGGCCTGCACCACCTGCCGCGCCGCTTGGTAGCCAGCTTCAAAAGTATCGAAGGTCACGCCCGCCGAAGCGCGGAAGCGGGGCCTCGCCTGGATCTTCATCCACGCCTCGGTGACGATGCCGAGGATGCCTTCGCTGCCGAGCACCATGCGGTCCGGGCTCGGGCCCGCTCCGCTACCGGGCAGACGACGTGACTCCCACGCCCCTCGCGGGGTGATCATCCGTACCGACTCCACAAAGTCATCGATGTGCGTGTGGTTCGTGGCATAGTGCCCGCCCGAGCGAGTCACAATCCAGCCGCCGAGCGTTGAATATTCGAAGCTCTGGGGGAAGTGACGAAGCGTGAAGCCTTGTGGCCGCAGCTGATCTTCCAACGCAGGTCCGTACGTCCCACCCTGGATGCGCGCGGCCCGCGAGACCGGGTCAATCTCCAATACCTTGTCTAGCTTCAACAGGTCAATGCTCACCACTGGGCGGTCGCCGTGCGGCGGCTCTACTCCGCCCACTACCGAGGACCCGCCGCCGTACGGCACGGCCACGATATTCGCGCCACCGCACCATTCCAGCAGCGCCAACACATCGCCTTCGTTCTGCGGGTAGGCAACAATGTCCGGCGGGTTAGCGAAGTCACCGCGAAAGGCGCGAACGGTATCGTGGAAGCTCTTGCCGTAGGCGTGCGATGCGCGATCGTGCGCTTCGACGCTGCAAATGCTCGCCAGCGAGGGAGGCGGGCTGACCCGCGGCGCGCGAAGTACGATGTCCTCCAGGCGAGGCTTCGGCGGCGCCAGGATCTCGCTTCCGTAGCGCTTCGAAAGACGCACTGCTGCCGCGGCGCGGTCTGCGTCCGAAGGTTCATCCGTTTCGAGGCCCCAGCCCCAGAAGCTTCGCCGTGCAGCCATCTCGTTCCCTCCGCCCGCGTTTGGGCGCGGGTATAGTAGCGCCTCGGAGCGCGCGATGATGGAGTGCCTGTGGAGTCAACTTTCGACGTCGCGATCGTGGGCGGCAGCCTTGCTGGCGCCGCCACGGCGATTCACCTTGCCAAAAGCGGACGCCGGGTGGTGCTCCTCGAGAAAACCCTGGTTCACAGGCGCAAGGCATGCGGGGAAGGGTTGTTTCCCCAGGGCGTGCGCGAACTCGAGCACCTGGGCGTGCTGCCGGCCGTGCTTGAGCGGTCCGCGCCTATCGATGGGGTGCGTTTCCACGCCGGCGATGCTGCGGCGGAGGCGGCGTTAGGCGGAGGCGCCGGGATAGGCGTACGACGCGAATGGCTCGATCCCTTCGTCCTCGGCCGGGCGGCTGCGGCTGGCGTCGAAGTCCGTCGCGGAGTGACCGTCCGCGGCCTGGTGCGCGATGGCAAACGCCTGCGCGGAGTGACTACTGGGCAGGGCGACGTGCTGGCGCGCGTGATCGTTGGCGCGGACGGACTGCATTCGCGGATGCGCCGGCTGGCTGATCTCGAAGGCGTACGGCGCGGGAGCCGCTACGGCATCAGCGCGCATGTCCGGCTGGCGGGTGACCTTGAGCCGTTCGTCGATGTCTACTTTGAAAGGGGGTATGAACTGTATATCTCGCCGGTCGGTGACGGCGTGGCCAATGCGGCGCTTTTGCTGCGTAAGCCGGAAATGCATTACTTCGCGGGCGAATTGCGCGCGCGCTACGAGATGCTCCTCCGCGCGCACGCGGGGCTCCGCAACGATTTCGAACTCCTCGACGAACCCATGGCGGCGGGGCCGTTCGAAGCCACGTGTTCGCGCCCCTGGCGGGCAAACCTCCTGCTCGTTGGGGACGCCGCCGGCTTCCTTGATGGCATCAGCGGCGAAGGCATGTCCGTCGCACTCGTCTCCGCGCGGGACTGCGCTCGTGCGATCGACCGCTACCTGCGCGACATTGATTACCAGGCGTTCCGGGACTACACGTCGCGCCGGGCCGCGCTGGTGCGAAGCTCGAATCTGCTCGCGCGCATCTCCCTTGCTCTCGGGTCGCACCCGGCGCTTGCGAGCATGGCCGTGCGCAATCTTCAACAGAGGCCGCGGACCTTCGAGAAGCTGGTGGCGATCAACAGCGGCGAAGCTCGGCTCCGCACAGTCCGTCTTCGCGACTTCGTAGCACTTGCCACCGGCCGCTAGAAGAGCCCCGGAATGAAGCGCTTCTTGTGGAGGAAATGGCGCGCGTAGCCCGGCAGTTCCATCAGCGCTTTTTCTTCCTCGTGGATGCGCGCCGCGAGCAGGGCAGCATTCGCCGCCGTCACGATCAGCGCCAGCTTGGGTGCCCGGAAAGCCATCGGCAGCGCCAGCAGTTCGACGGCGACGACCGCGTAGTTTGGGTGACGCACGAAGGTGTACGGCCCGCTGGTCTCCACCTCGGTCTCTTCGGAAACGGCGCCCCGCGCATTCCAGCGGCGGCCGAGCGTTAGTAGCACCCACGCGCGTACCGGCTGCACGGCAAGCAACACGATAAGCCACGGCCTCGAACGCTTGTGACCCGAAAGCAGCGTCCCGGCGATGGCCAGCGTGTGGACGCCGATGATCAACGGGTAGGTTGCACGGCTCGCGTCCGACTCGGTTGCCGGCCCACTTTCGCGTAAGTTACGCCGCGAAAGCGCGAGCTCGGCGAGCCGCGCCGTGGCGACGTACAGACACACCAACAACCGCGTCAACATGTCCGCTCGACCAACATTAATTCGATGGAAACGCCCGGCCCAAACGCCGCTATGATCGCCGGCCCGGCCTGGGTTGGCGACTCCAAGTAGCGGCGGATGACATCGAAGATTGCCGCCGAAGAGGTGTTGCCGAACTCTCGCATTGAATCCCACGACCAGCTAGTGGATTCGCGCCCGAGACCGAGGCGCGCCTCGATCCCCGCGAGGATGCGCGCGCCTCCCGGATGCAACAACCACGCTCCAACGTCCGCTGGCGACAGTTCGTTTCGCGCCAGCAAGCGGGCCGCAGCGGCTTCAACCGCGGGTGGCAGCAACGTCGCCAGTTCTCGCCCAAGCACCGGGTAGAAACCGTGGCCCGTGAGATCGAACCCAAGTGCGTCGCGAGTGCCGGGGATGAGCATAGTCATGCTGTCCAACAGGCGTAGCCCGGGGCCTTCACCGGATTGCAGCAGACAGGCTCCCGCCCCGTCTCCGAAGATCAGCGTGGAGGTGATGTTCCCGTCGTCTCCGCCTGCGTGAAAAGAAAGCGAGCAGAGTTCCGCGCTCACCGCTAGGGCGGAGGAGCCGCGATGGGCCCGGACGTAGTTCGCCGCGTGCACCAGCGCAACCACACCGCCCGCGCAGCCCGATTCGGTGATCGGCAGCCGCGCCGTATCGCCACGCAAGCCCAGCCGCTCGACCAGTTGCACGCCCCAACCGGGGACGCTGTAACCCGTACACGAGGAGGTAACAACGCATCCGAGCTGTTCTCGCGGTGCCTCGCCAAGCGCGCGCTTCCCCGCTTCCCAGGCCAGTCCCGGCGCTGTTTGGTGGTAGATGCGATTGCGTTCCTCGATCCCGCCGAGTTGCGCTAGCTCCTCCGGACGTAACGTGGATGCTCGCGATTCGATCTTCGTCCCACGGGCGATCGCCGCCACGCGTCGCGGGTCACCGGCGAGGAGAGCGATCTGCCTCGCTGCCTCGGCCTGCGGTACGAGGTGCGGCGGATGAGCCACACCTGCGCTGACAATCCTCACCGTTTCCATTCACGCAGCGTACCCCGTGCCGCCCCTTCCCGGCATATCCGCGCGCTCACCTGGCGTGACGATGTTATGTTGAAGCAACGCCCGGAAGGCTTTCGGGAGGCTGACTGATACTGCACGGGGCAGATCTGACGATATGTCCAGTGGATGTGGGGGCGGTGGGAGATGAAAGCAATGACAGCAACGCGTGCCCTGGTTCTCGGTGGAGGTGGCGGTTTCGGCCTCGTCCAGGCCGCCTATATGCAGGCCGCCTACGAAATGGGGTTCCGCGCAGACCTCGTGATCGGGACGAGCGTGGGCTCGTTCAATGGCGCCTGGCTGGCGATGCATCCCGAGCGGCCAGAAGGTCTCCTCGCGATCTGGCGCGAGCTCGGCAAACAGAAGGTGCTGCACCTTAACCCTCTGCGCCTTGCTGGCCGTGTAGTGCGCCGGAACCGCGGCTTCTGTCCCAACGAGATCGTCCCCTACCTCATCAAGCACCACATTGGTGATGTCAGCTTCGAAGAAATGGGCCTACCCCTGTACGTCGTTGCCACCAACCTCACGGCTGGTCGCAAGCACGTTTTCCAGACGGGCAAGCTGGCCCACGCGATCACTGCCTCGACAGCTATTCCGGGTGTCTTCGACCCCTACGAACGCCAGGGCGAACTCTACGTAGATGGCTCCGTCACAGCGTCTCTCGACCTGCAGACAGCGATCGAGCTGGGAGCCACCGAGATCCTCGCCATCGACCTCACGCCCGACCTCGGCACTACGGTTCCGCGCACGCCGATAGGCGTGCTTCGCCGCTCATTCGGTGTGCTTTCGCACGCCACCACCGATGCGATGCACGCTGCCGCCTCAGCCCGCGCCATAACGCGCGTCCTCCGCCCGGACCTCACGCGCTTCTCTCCCTGGCGCATCAGCGTCAGCGAAGCCGAGATCACGGCGAGCTTGCTGGAGGCCCGTGCTGTCCTCCGCGGCGTCATCAACGGCGATGGCAGCGTGCGCGAGGCGGTGAGCGAGGCAAGCGGCGGGTTGCAGACGGTAGCCCCGAGGGCCGGCGCGGATTTTGCCTTCAAGCCGCGCATAACGTTCGGCGAAACGCCCCTGGGCTAACGCTCCGCCGGTGGCGTAGCGGAATGGGACGGGCTATCGTCCTCTCGGGCGCTCCTGCGCCGTGGGAGGCCATGTGGCCACGCTTCTCATCAACAACAACACTCGCCTTGTACCGGAATCGGCCGTTCGCGGCGATGATCTCTGGCTCGAGACGGAGTCGCTCGAATCGGACACCGGCTGGACGCTTAAACCGGAAGGCGTCTGCCGCGACGAGGTCTGCGTGCCCCTCCCTCGAGGACGCGAAGGCGAATTTGTCGAAGGCCCGCGCTTCAACTTCGCTGGCTTCGCCCGGTACATGGGGCAGCCAGTCCTCAATGACGCGCCAAGCAGCACTTGGGCGATCGGCGAGGCGGCGGAGACCCGGGCCAGTGCATTGCGATCCCTTGAGGCACCAGACTTCACTCTGCCCGATACAGCCGGGGTGGAGCACACCCTTAGCGACTACCGTGGGCGCAAAGTCTTTCTCGCTTCGTGGGCATCATGGTGAGGATGCCGCTTTGACCTGCCCGTGTGGCAGCGTCTCTACGAAGAAATCGGCACCCTCGGATTCGTGCCCGTTACCGTGGCGTTTGACAGCGCCGGCGTCTCGACAGCCGGGCCGTGGATCGAAGCGGCCAAATCCACTTACCCGTCGCTCATCGATACCGGCCACCTCGTCGCGGGCTTGTACGGCATGGTGAACGTCCCGACTGGCGTCTGGATCAACGAAGACGGCCGCATCGTTCGTCCGCCCGAATCCGCTGGGGCAAGCGACGGCTTTCGCGAGATGGACCCCAAAACCTTCAAAATGCCGGACGAGGCGATGGCCTCCACGCGCGCCACGAAGCAGGCCTACATCGAAGGCCTGAAAGATTGGGCGCGTCGCGGTGCCGCCTCGCCCTGGGCGCTTTCCGAAGCGGAGGTGCTGAAGCGCATGCAGCCGCCGTCGAACGATCACGCGCTCGCGGCCACCAACTTCACGATAGGCCTGCACCTGTTCGAACTTGGAAGCGCCGCCGCCCAACCGTACTTTGCTGAAGCGCAGCGTCTGCATCCTGAGAACTGGTCCTACAAGCGCCAGGCGTGGGCTTTGGATGACCCCGCCAAGGCAGGCGGTCCGGAGTTCTGGAGCGCTGTCAAAGCGCTCGGCGATACGCCCTACTACCCGCCTATCGAGATGCCAAAAAGCTGAACGGAGTCACCGGAATGAAAGTTGCGATCGGATTCGACCTCGGGCCCAAGCAGGATTGGGACGCAGCGTCGAGCTTCGTTCAGGAGGCCGAAAAGCTGGGCGTGGACTACGTCTGGACGGCTGAGACGTGGGGCTTCGATGCCGCCACGCCGATCGCCTACCTTGCCGCCCGAACGTCGAAGATTCGCCTTGGCACGGGCATCCTCCAACTCGCCTCGCGCACCCCGGCGATGCTCGGCATGACAGCCCTCAGCCTGAGCTCGATGTCTGGCGGGCGGTTCACGCTAGGCCTCGGCGCCAGCGGGCCGCAGGTGGTTGAAGGATGGCACGGCATGCGCTTCGCCCGAACCGTCCCGCGCATCAAGGACGCGGTCGCCATCGTGCGCATGGTTACCCGCGGCGAACGCGTTGCCTTCAAAGGCGACTACTACGAGTTGCCACTGCCCGGCGGCGAAGGCAAAGCGCTGAAGAGTTCAGCGCCGCCCGCCCAGATCCCGATCTACCTCGCAACCCTCGGTCCGCAAAGCCTCGAACTGACAGGCGCGATCGCCGACGGCTGGGTGGGCACCTCATTCATGCCCGAACACGCGGATGTCTTCTTCGATTCGATCCGCAAAGGCGCCGAATCCGCCGGGCGCACACTCGCCGATCTCGACCTCCAGGCGGCTGGCGGCGTCGTCCAGTTCGGCGATGACCTCGAGAAGATGATCCCGCCGCGCAAGCCGGGACTTGCGTTCAGCATGGGCGCCATGGGTTCGAAGCAGCACAACTTTTACAACGCCGCTTACCGTCGCGCCGGTTACGCCGATGAAGGCATCCAGATTCAGAAGCTCTACCTCGAAGGCAAGCGCGATGAGGCGACCGCGCTGGTGCCGGACGAAATGGTCACGCAGACCAACCTCCTCGGCACCGAGCGGATGATCCGCGAGCGCCTCCGCGTCCACAAGCAGGCGGGCGTCACCACGCTCCGCGTCCAACCGTCCGGCGAGACCTTCGCCGAGCGCGTGGAGACGCTCGGGCGGGTGGTGCAACTCGTGAAGGAAGTCAGCGCCGAGTAGTAGACTGGTGGCATGACCACGAAGACGCGCCTCACGCTCGAGGAATTCCTCCAGATGCCCGACATCGAAGAGCGGCGGCTTGAGCTGATTGACGGCGAGGTGCAGGAGAAGATGTCACCCAGATGGGGTCACGGGACACTGGCCATTGAGTTGGCGTTCAGCCTGAGAGAATTCGGCTTCGCTGGCGTTGAACCGCGGGCCATCATCCCCGAGGCACCCGCCCGGGGGCCGTCCGCGCCGCTTCCCGACCTCGCTCTGTACAAGGCCGCACCCCCCAAGCCGGACGAATGGATGACGAGGCCACCGGACCTGGTAGTAGAACTGCTCTCCATCGGTCAGAGCCGCACCGAAATGCGCGGCAAGGCA
>JBBQGT010000098.1:0-12095 GCA_038323265.1 Tepidiformales bacterium | reverse complement strand
CCAATACATACACTCATATACTGCCTGCGATGCGCAGAAATGTGGCCGTCCAAATGGACGCCGCGCTCGGTCGGAAAAAAGCTGGTGGGGGTCAACCTGGGGGTCAACTCCGCATCGTGAGCTGAAAAACGCCTTCGTTATTGTCGAGTCCAGATTCAAAAATCTGGTAGCAGGGGGGAGACTTGAACTCCCGACCTCACGATTATGAGTCGTGCGCTCTAACCAGCTGAGCTACCCTGCCGTGTCGCCGCGCGAACCCTCAATCTAGCAACCGCCGCTATACCGGGCAACGAAAGTCACTTCGCGCTTGGTGCTTCGTATGGGCGCGGGTCCACCCGTTCGAGGCGCCAGGTCACGCCCCGTTCGTCCATGTCCACTACCGAGGCCCAACCCGCGCGCTTGTTGGCGTCGGAAAGCGGCATCGGCGCGCCGGAGTAGACCGCTGTGGCGCCGCCGGTGCTGACATCGGCGTGCGGCTCCCAATGTCCGAACGCCAGGTAGTCCCAGTTGCCGGCCGCTGCCGCGATTTCCGACTCCTTCATAAGGAGCGAGCGGTGCATCTCCCCGCCTTCGCGCACGAAGTGGCCGTGAGCGATGCCCAGGTGCCAACGGTTATCGATGCGTTGCGCCGGCAGCCCTTCCAACGGCTTGAAGTGCCAGTCTGTGTCGAGGTAGGCGCGGCCCCAGGCCACCACGTCCAGGCCCTCGGGCTCGTAAAGTTCGCCAGGATGGCTGCGGAAGATGTGCAGCCGCGGCGCGATCGCCTCCAAGTCATAACGCCAGTAGAGCGAGCCTGGGTCCATCGGGTCGTGGTTGCCGGGCAGGAGCAACGTTTGGCCTTCGAACCTGCGGATCTGTTCCGCCGCGAAGGTCACCGTGGACGGGTCAACGCGGCCGTTGTCGAAGAAGTCGCCCGCGATCACCAGCATGTCCGCGTTGACGTTGTTCGCGAGGTCAATGACGCGCGCGAAAGTCGTCCGGATCAGGTCCCGCCGGTCGCCCCACTTGGATTCTTCGCTGCCTTCATAGGCGCCGAGGTGGACATCCGAGGTGTGGACGATGCGGATCGGGTGGCGCTCAGGCACTCGCGCCGCTCATCGCCGCCAGCTGGCGCGCGTGGTCCCTGGAATGGATGCGCAGGAAGAGCAGCCATTCGTGCCAGTTCAGGTCGCCGAAGAATGGGTGGTTCCACTTCAGTTCGAGGTTTGCCTCCGGGTCGGCCGATCGTACGTGTACGTAGAGCGAATCGATCGCTTCGGAGTGGGCAGCAAGGATCCTCTCCCGGTCCGAGGGCACTTCCGCCTCGCCATCGGTTGGCAGGTAGCCTTCCAGCGCCGCGAAAAGCACCTGCTGGGCGACCTGCATGTTCGAAGAGGCGACGTGCTTCAGGCAGTCCAGCGGCGTCCACTCATCGCCCGCGGGTACTACGGTGAGCGCCGCTTCCGGCACCCCGCGCGCCGAGGACGCCAGGTCATCGACGCCTTCCTGCACGCGAGCGATCAGTTCTTCGATGGTGCGTTGAGCTGCTTGCTGCTGGAGGTAGCCACGAATGCGGTCCAGGTCGTCTTTCGGCTGGGTCATACGGCGAGTGCAACGCTTTCTTGGGCAGAACTGGTGGATGATGTTTCGTTCGATGTGGGCTTGTACGCGGTTAACGTGAGCCTGCCGCAGAGCGCCGAAGTCCGCGACGCCCGCTCGAACCCCTGCAAGGAGTCGCCGTGCCATGAGTGGTCCACGACATAAAGGCGTCCGTCGGGCGTCAACGCACGGCGAGCCTCCGCGAAGGCCGCGGGTCGAGCCGGCCCGGGAAGATGCCCGAAGTAGTGGATCGCAACCACGGCATCGAAAGCGGGCGAAGCCCAGGGCAATGCTGCCCCGTCAGCGTGGATCAGGTCGATGTGCGTGGCGCTGTGGTTGCGGCGTTCGGCCCGTTCGAGCATAAACGGCGAAAGGTCGAGGCCCGTGACGTGGGCGGAAGGCTGGCCAGCCGAGAGCATCTCAAGCGCGCGGCCTGGCCCGCAGCCCAGTTCGAGCACGTCCTCGTGCTTTTCGGATTGCATCAGCTTCAGGAGCGACTTGAGAACAGCGGATTCGCGGGTCAGATTATATACCTGCCGCACGACGGTCTCGTATCCGGCGGCGCTTCGCCGCGAAAGGTAGCCCTCTGGCAGGAAGTGCCAGCGCTGCAAATACCAGCGTGGATAGCTGACCCGCGGATTGCTGCGCGGCGAGCGTGCAGCCTCAGCTACACAGCGTTGCGCGAGTGAGGGGTGCATGCGCTTCAGCATCGTTGCCGATCCTAGTCAGCCGCGCCGTTCCTGTCACGGAGCAGACGTGGTTCTCTCGCTTGATTGGCGCCGTGCCCGGCCCCTGTTGCCTGTATTTGGAGCCGCGTTCAGCCTGAGGCCCAATGGACCTCCTTCGCGCGGCAATTCTCGGCATCGTCCAGGGCCTCTCCGAATTTCTGCCGATCTCCTCATCTGGCCACCTCATCCTCGTCCCGGCGCTCTTTCGTTGGCCGGACCAGGGGCTCTCGTTTGATGTCGGACTTCACCTCGGCACGCTGCTCGCCCTGCTTGTCTACTTTTGGCGCGATTGGGTGACGATGATTCGCGGCGGGCTGCTGGATCTCAAAGAGAACCAACTGCGGATGCGCCGCTACCGGCCGGAAAGCCAGTTGCTCTGGTTGCTCGCCCTCGGCTCCATCCCGGCTGCCGTGGTTGGGCTGTTCTTCAACCACTGGATCGAAGACAACGTGCGCCAGCCCTGGCTGGTTGCCATCACCCTCGCCCTCGTTGGCACGATTATGCTGATCGCCGACCGCTGGAGCAGGCGGGACCGCGAAATCTCAAGCATCGGCGTGAAGGACGCCGTCCTCGTCGGTCTGGCGCAGGCGTGCGCGCTCATTCCGGGCGTCTCCCGCTCCGGCGCAACTATTAGCATGGGCCTGTTCCGTAACCTCAGCCGGGATTCGGCCGCGCGCTTCGCCTTTCTGCTCGGCACGCCCGCTTTCGTTGGCGCGGCCGCGCTCAAGGCAAAAGACCTGTCGGGCAGTTCCGGGCGGGAATTTGAACAGCTCGCGATTGGCTTCACTCTCTCGGCGATCGTGGGCTTCTTCGTCATTCACCTGCTCCTCCGCTACCTCCGCACCCGCAGCCTCATGCCGTTCGTGGTTTATCGCTACGGCGTGGCCGTGGTGACGCTGGTGATCGCCGCAATCCGCGTCAGCTGAGCTTCGAACGGCCAGTTCTCGCTAGAATGAAGGCACAATCGTCCTTTGTGTGGAGGCTTCATGGTTCTGGAACAATTGCGTTTGGATGGCCCGCCGAGGCGCGTCGCGATCGTCACTGGCGGAAGCCGCGGGCTCGGCAAGGCGATGGCCATCGCCCTGGCGGAGGCGGGCGCCGATGTCTGTATCGCCAGCCGAACCGTCTCTCAGCTCCAATCCGCAGCCGCGGAGCTCGAAGCGGCCAGCGGTCGCAAGCCGTTGACGGTGCCAACCAATGTGCAGAAGAGCGCGGAGTGCGACGCTCTCATCGCCAGAACGGTCGAACATTTCGGCAGGCTGGATATCATGCTCAACAACGCCGGCATCGGCGACCGCCGCGGGGCGGGCAGCCGCATTGCGGACCTCGAAGACGCCGATTGGCACGATACCATCGAAGTGAACCTGCACAGCACGTTCTACTGTTCGCGCGCGGCCACGCGGCAACTCCTCAAGCAAGGCGAAGGCGGCGTGATCGTCAACGTCGCAAGCGGCACGGCGTTGCGTTCCGCGCCGCAGTCGCTGGGCTACGCGGCGGCCAAGGCGGGCGTGATTTCGCTGACCAAGAGCACGGCCGGTGCGCTCATTGGCGAAAACATCCGCGTGAACTGCATCATCCCCGGGTTCGTTGCACAGCAGCCGCCGCAGAGCGAAGAAGAGGTGGAGCGGCTGAAAACGCGTGGACGTTTCAACCCGGCAAGGCGCCTGGGCGAGGCATGGGAACTTGGACCACTGGCCGTATTCCTCTGCTCGGAGGCTTCGAGCTACGTCACGGGCGAAGTCTTCGTAATCGACGGTGGCGGGCTGGCCGGCGGAATTGCGCCGACGGGCTACAAGCTGGAGGTGTCCAATGCCTGAGTGGGACCGCAAGCCAGGATTCGACCTGTCTGGGAAGAAGGCGCTTGTTGTGGGCACTGGCAACCCGCTGGGACGCGAGATTGCCCTCGGCCTTGCCGAGTGCGGCGCGGACGTGGCGATCGCCTCCGCCACGCTCGATGGCGATGAGGTGATGGAAGCCAAGCGCGTCAGCAAAGAAGTGACGAAGCTCGGGCGAGCCTCGTTCTCGCAGGGCTGGGATGTCACTTTGCCGACGAACGTGCAGGTGGGCCTGAAGCAACTTGCCAAGGAGTTTGGCCAGCCCACGATCCTCGTCTATAACGGCGATACGGTGCTCGCCAAGCCCATCGAGAGGACCACAGACGCCGAGTTCGCCCGCATCCAGCAGGTGAACATGAGCGGAGCGTTCTTCGCCGCTCGCTCGTTTCTCAAGGAATACCCGGGCGACACCCCCGGCCGGATCATCTTTGTATCCAGCATCTTTGCCGAGCGCGGCACCGAAAACATGGCGGCCTACGCTGCGGCCAAAGCGGGCGTTGTGGGCCTCAGCGCGGCCCTCAGCCAGGAGTTGGGCGAACGCGGCATCACCTCGAACTGCATCGCTACCGGCTGGATGGACTGGACGCCGGGCCGAGGCTCGGACGAGGTGGGCGCCAACCGGCTTCTGCGCTTCATCCCCATGCGGCGGTTCGGCCACACGGGCGAAGTGGCCGCGCTCGCGGTGCTGCTCGCTTCCGATGCTTCGGGCTACTTAAACGGCCAGGTGTTCCACATCGATGGCGGCGTGAGCCAGCACCTCTAGGAGCATTGATGGCGGCATCCAAGCCCCTGGCTGTGCGTGTGCTTGAGCAGCAGAAGGTGCCGTTCGAACTGTTCGAATTCGACGCCTCCATCCGCTCCGCCGAGGAGGTGGCGCGGGCTACGGCGATGCCCCCCGAGAAAGTCTTTAAGACGCTTGTGATCGAACAGGACCCGCCGCGAGGCAAGCCATTCCTGGTGATGATGCCCTCATCTTCGGAGGTCGACCTGCGAGTGTTGGCAGCCTCGCTGGGGCTCAAGAAACTGCGGATGGCGAGCCACGCTGACGCCGAGCGTCACACCGGGCTGAAGGTCGGCGGGATCAGCGCCCTCGCCCTGCTCAATCGCGGATTCACCGCGCTGATCGACGAGTCGGCGGCAGGTTTCGAACAAATCCTGGTGAGCGCTGGGCAACGCGGAATGGATGTCCGAATGGAAGTCAGGGACCTTCTCTCGCTGACCGCGGCAAAGCTGGTCAGGGCCAATTAGTCCCTGCTGTTCGGTGAGAGCATAGCGGCCAGGTCGCTCTCTTCGGCGAGAACGATGCCGACATCGCCATCCTCCAAAATCGAGTCGTTGCGCGGGCCCACATCAAGGCCCCCACTGCGGCGCCGGATCCCAAGAAGGGTCGCGTTAGGTGCGCCAGAGATCAACTGGCCGACCGATACGCCCGCAAGCCGGTTTTCGGCGTTGGCCTCGAACTCGGTCAGGAGCAGGTCGCCGTGTCGACCGGTGCTGAGCGTATCCATGAAGTCGGCCGCGAGTGGTTGGAGGGCCGTCAACACCATGCGGCGGCCTCCCATACTATAAAGCGATAGCACGCGATCTGCGCCGGCGAGTCGCAATTTCTCTTCGTTATGGGGAAAGCCAACGCGGGCGACCACGAAACAGCCAGGGTTGATGGACTTGGCGGTGAGGGTGATATAGGTGTTGCCGGAGTCGCTATCGCTCGCGGCGAGGAGGCAGTGGGCGCGACTAATGTTCGCTTCGTTCAGGATCCGCTCGTCCGAGGCGTCCCCGGGGAGTACCAGGTAACCAAACGCACGAGCCCGCTCGACCGCCTCCGGCGTCTGTTCGATGATGACGAAGTCGACGCTCCGCTCGCGTAGTTCGCGGGCGATCTCTTGGCCGACGCGACCGAAGCCGCAAAGCACGTAGTGGTTTTTCAGTTGCTCAATGCGCATGACCATTCTCCGTTGGTGGAAGCGACTCCGAAGGTCGCCTTCGAGGGCCAGTTCCATCACCTGGGTGAGGGTGTACAACACGGTGCCCACGCCGATGAGGATGAGGGCGATGGTGAAGAGCTTCGTTCGCGTGTCAAACGGCTTCACTTCGCGAAAGCCTACCGTACTGAGTGTGGTCACGGTCTGGTAGAGGGCATCGACGAACCCCATGTCGGCGAGCAGGATGTAGCCACCTGTGCCGGTCGCGATGACGCCGCCGAACACTAAGAGGGCAGCCTGGAGTCGCGGCGGCAAGTAGGTACTTACGGTGGTTCGGGGCACTTTGCGGCCAGTATAGCGGCGGCCGCGGCTCGGGCCGGCGTAGGATTGCCTGGGAGAGGTGCGACATGCCCGAAACGAGCGCTAGCGGCTGGACCATCTGCTACGAGACGCAGGGCGAACGTGCCCGTCCGCCACTGCTGCTGACGCTTGGCCTTTCGCATCGCCTGGCGCACTGGGGCAAGCTCTCAGCCATGCTCGCCGAGCGGCTGTTTGTGGTGACCTTTGACTGCCGCGGCATGGGCGCCAGTGAGCTCCGGGACGAGCCCTATACGGTCGCTGATGAAACGGAGGACATGGCTGCCGTGCTCGATGCCGTTGGCTTGCAGGCGTCCGCGGTCTACGGACGATCGCGCGGCGGGATGCTGGCGCAGGAGTTTGCCCTGCGGAATCCCACCAGAGCCTCCGCACTTATCCTCAGCGGCACACACTTCGGCGGCCCGGACGTGATCCCGTCTAATGCGCGCGTCAACGCCGCGATGCAACTCAAACCGGAGATGACTCGCGAAGAGATCTTCGCCACCCAGGATGAGGCGATGGCCTCGCCCGGATGGCGCGAGCGCGACCCCGAGGCATTCCAGTATTGCCTCGCTACGGACCTCGAAGCGCCGCCGCGAAGGTTCGCGGTAGACCACCAGCGTGGCGCCATTTCGAAATGGAGCAGCCGGGACCGCCTTGGCGCCATTGCTGCGCCGACGCTCGTACTCTGTGGCGAAGATGACGGCATGGTGCCGCCAGAAAACAGCCGAAACCTCGCGGCAGCGATTCCCGGCGCAAGGCTGGAGCTCATTCCAGAATGCGGCCACTTGCCTATGCTCGAAAAGCCTGGGGCCGTCGCAAAACTTGTCTTCGATTTTCTGGACGTCTAGCTACTTCGTGAATTCGAGGTAGCGACGCTTCATCCAATCGCCCTTGGCCCGGTATTCGGAGGCAGTGGAAAGGCTGCCTTTGCGTCCGGAAGTGCGCCCGTAGGCCAGGTTGAGGGCCGCATGGTGGTTTTCGCCTGGCCCCTGGTGCCGCGCCCGCTCCTTGGCCGCGCGGTTCGTCCAGACTTTGCAGTACTCCACTGCCTCCTGCATTTCGGCCCCGAGGTCGATGACCTCCACCGCGGGCGCTTGAGCCGCGTCTGACATCGCCGCTGGGCCCCGTACGCCGAACATTGTCAACTGCTGGCCCTCCACAAAGCGTCCTGTGTGGTCCAGGTAGGCGTCGCCCGCCTCAACAACGCCAAGGATCTCCGGGCGGTCTCGCTCCTCCTCGTCCGGCTCGTCCTCCATGACTTCTTCGCGCTCGTCGAGTTCCACGATCAGTTCGCCGTCGGCACGGCGCTGAATCGATGCCGTCGGCACTTCGCGCTCGAGGTGCTCGATGATCGAGCCCAGCCGCGGATCGCGCCCGATGAACACGTTCAGCAGATTCTGGGAACGTGGCAAGTTGTGGTTGAAGCGAAGCCCACGCCCCAATTGCTGAATGACAGGCTCGCGGCTGAAGACGGCGTCCAGTTTCAACACCACGCTGACGGTGGGCGCGTCGAAGCCTTCGCTCGCCTTCTTCACCTGGATCAGTACGTCGTACTTCTTGTCGTGGAAGTCCGCCAACCGGCGCGCGTTCTCGCCGTCCGCGATGTCCGCGCTGTGTACCACCACGCAACGCAACGAAGAGTGCCATCGCCCGAACAGCCGGTAAAGGTGGTTCGCGTGTTCCGTGGTGGCGGCAAACACAAGTCCCTGGTGCTGGCCTTTGGCCGCCGCGATTTTGGCCTGCAGTGTGGCCGCGAACTCCCTGACGAGGGGCTCCACGTAGTCTTCGTTCCAACGCAATTGCTGACGCACGCACTTCTGGTCGAAGTCCGGCAGTTCGGCCATCTCCGAAGCCGTGAACTCGAACACCTCGCCGTCGGAGTTACGCAGCTCGACGGCGTAGTCCTTCATCTGCATGTTCAGATGCTTCAGGATCCCGCCCTCTTTCCACGCCTGGCGCATGGAGACTTCCAACAGAGGGTCGATCACCAGCCCGCCGTCCTCCGCGTCGCGGTAGCGCACTCCAGCGATAGCATCACGGTCCAAACGCACAGGTGTGGCTGAAAGCAGCAGACGTGATTGCACTGGCAGTTGAGCGAGGGCCGCGGCCCAACTGCCGCTTTCACTCAGGTGATGCGCTTCATCGCAGACGAGATGTACGCGCCGGTCGCGGCAGAGCGAGGCGTACACGCCCGGCGCCGCGACCACCTGTTGGTAGCTCGCGACTATGAAATTCGCGCCGCTCGCGCGAATGCGGGCCGCGGTGGCGTTGTCCGCCAGGATTTTTCGAATCGGACGACTGCTGCCCACAACCGCCAGGGCACGCTCAACACCGGCGTAGACCTGTGTTCGAAGGACGTCTGTCGGCGTGAGATACAGGCATGTGTCGGCGCCCACGATTCCGGAGGCGACCTCGAACGAGCCGGTCCCGATGACTGTTTTCCCGTAGCCCACTGGCACTACCACCAGTTCCGAACGGGAGCCATCGCGAAGGGCGGTTGCCCACCGGCTCAGCGCCTCCGCCTGCCCTGGACGCAGCCTTTGTGGGGCGTTCGTGGTTCGGGCTGATGGGCGAGTCTGGCTCAGGCTGCTCTCCGGTCGCTGGGGATGACACCAGACTACGACTCGGTTGCAGCAGTGTCAGGGGTGTAGGGCGTCACGATTCGTCATGACGCCGCCGGAACTCAGTCTGCGGATGCCAGGGGGATGAAGGACCGGTACTGCAGAAGTGGCGTGGCTGTGCCCGCCGAAGATGGCGTAACCGGCGTGTCCTTGGTGAGGAACTCGGCCGCCACCCAGCCTTCGCCTGCCGGCGAACTGACCTTCAGCCACACGATGCCGCTATTCGAAGTAGGGCCGGAAAGCACTGAGACAGCCATGCCGTGCACAAGCTTGGCGATTATCGGGGCATCCCGTCCCGCAGTGCTGCGCAGGTTCAACACGTCCCCAGGGGTGTAAACCCGAGCCTTGTCGCCAATCAGCAACACCTGGCCGGGCGCGGGAGCGGCGAATGCCGGCGGCGCTGCCGCGGCGCCAGGCGAAGACTTGGCTTTCGCTCCCGCAACAATGCGGTAGATGTGGACGTTCAGCCCGTAGCGCCCGGCGGCGTCCGACGGCGAGTAGTTGTCGCGGTGGTGCACAACGCCATCGTAGTTCTGGTTCGAATCGATCACGTGGAAGCGGCCGCCGCCAAGGTTCTCGACGACGATCGACGTGTGGAGGCCGGGGTAATCGGCGTTGGGGCCGGAATTTGCGTCACTGGCTATCTGGATGATGTCGCCGGGCTGAGCATTTGCGCTGGTTACTTCAATTGCACCGGCGTCGAAGTAGCCCTGGCGATAATCGAAGCCCATTTCTTGACCGGTCGCTTCGCGGACGACCTTCTTAACGAAGATCCAGCATTCGCCCTGCCAGCTTCCGTCGTATTGCGCGGCGGTGGCCACAAGGGGATTGGAGGGCGGCGCGGCGGCTGTCACGGAGGCAACCGAGAGCGCGAGAAGGGCGACAACGGCGACCAGGATGGCTGCCAGGGCCGCTCGATGTTGGGACATCGGCATTGCAAACCTGCTTCAGTTTTCCTGAGGGCTGGTGGCACCCTAACTGAGAGATCCACCACAGACAACCCGCAAATCTCCTTGTATAGCGATCTGCCGTGCCTTTTTAGGGAGTTATGGACCTCCCTCGTTACAAGTTCGTTACATCCCGACACCTGACGCTGGCGCTGCCGATGGTCGCCGCTTCACGTAACATCGGCGGCAATGGCGAGCACGCAACCTCTTTCCGGCCTCCGCGTCCTCGATTGCTCAGGTTGTTTTGGCGCCCTGGCAGGGAGGCTGCTGGCAGACGGGGGAGCGGAAGTTCTGCGGGTTGTTCCAATAGGTGGCGACCCCTTCGAATCGGAGGCGCCATTCTTTGGCGGCTCCGCCATCTCCATCCAGGACCATTGGTACAACGCTGGCAAACGCGTGGTGGCGCTCGATCTCCAGGTCGCAGAGGAGCGCACGTTGTTTCTCGACCTGGTGGCGGGCGCCGACATCCTGATTGAGGAATCGGGCTCGCTCCGCGCCATTTCCGCTGCAGACCTTGTCAACGCAAACTCGCGGCTCGCGCGAGTATCGGTTTCGCCGATGGGCCTGTCCGGGCCGCGGGCAGAGTGGGCCGTAACGGACCTCGTCGCGAACGCGCTATCCGGCGGCGCCTCGGTCACTGGCGACGCTGAGAGCGGGCCGATCAACGGTTACGGCAATCAGGCCGCGAACACCGTTGGCCTCTACGCCGCTGTTTGTGCGCTGGCCGCCCTTCGAGCGGCCCAGCAAAGCGGCCAGTCCCAGCATGTTGACCTTTCCGGGCACGAAGCGCTCGTGAGCTGCACCGAACAGGTGCTGATGGAGTGGTTCTTCCCGGAAGGCGCCTGGCCGACGCAGATAGCGCCACGCCAGGGCAGCCTCCATTGGAGCAACGCCTATGCGGTCTACCCATCGCAGGACGGCCACGGAGTGATGGTGACTGCTGCGTTGCGATTCGCGGACGTGCTGCTCCCGTGGCTCATCGAAGAAGGCGCAGCGCAAGACCTCGCCGACCCAACGCGGTTCCCCAGCATCCTGTCGATGCTGGGCGAGCTGCCGTACATCATGCGGGTCATCCGTGAATGGATCGCCACCCGGGACGCTGAGTACCTTTTCTTCGAAGGCCAGCGCCGCCACCAGCCGATGGGCATCGTCTGGAACATTGCCGAAGCTATGCAAAGCCCCCAGCTTGCGGCGCGGGACTACTTGTCCGACCAGACAGTGGCCGGATTCGGCCCGGCGAAGTTCCCAGGCCGCTTCTTTCGTACGTCAGCGGATGGGCCGCCACCCGGCCCTCTCATCCGGGTCACGGGCGAGGTTGCGGAATGGTCGACTCGCCCGAACCCCATCCGGACAACTGGCCCCGGAACAGCAAACGCGCCGCTCGCGGGCGTGCGAATCCTCGATTTCACCCACGTGCTCGCTGGGCCGTTTGGGACGCGTATCCTGGGTGACCTTGGCGCCGATGTGATCAAGGTTGGGACGGCCGCCCGCGGGGCAGGCGCAAACACGCCTGACCATCCCTACTACATGTGCTGGAACCGCAACAAGCGCAGCGTGAGCATCAATATGGCCAGCGAAGAGGGCCGTGCCTTCGCCCGAAAACTTGCTGCTGAATGCGATGTGATCATCGAAAACTTCAGCGCTGGCGTGCTGAAGCGCTGGGGACTCGATCGCGAGAGTCTGGCCAAGGTCAATCCCGGCGTCAGCGTCGTTTCCATGGGTGGCATGGGCCAGACCGGGCCATGGAAAGACTTCGTCACGTTCGCACCGACCATCCACGCCCTTACTGGCCTCACGTACCTCACGAACCCGGCCGGCCAGCACGGTCTGGGATACGGCTTTTCGCTGACCGACCACCTCAGCGGGCTGGCGGGCGCGCTGGCCAGCCTCGAGGCGATCGAGTACCGGCAACGCACCGGCGAGGGCCTGGCCGTCGATCTCAGTCAGTACGAGTTGGGCCTGGGCCTGATGGGGCCAGCAATCATTGACTACTTCGCGAACGGCACGAACCCGGAGCCCGTGGGTAATCGCCACGCATTCGGGCTCTCGGTCCCGCACGGCATCTACCCCTGCGCTGGTGACGATTCCTGGGTGGCGATCGATG
>JBBQGT010000097.1:0-12244 GCA_038323265.1 Tepidiformales bacterium | reverse complement strand
CGAGCACCAGCCCGAACGATTTTCGTGTGATCCAGCTCATTCCAAAACCTCCCGCGCTACCGATGCGCGTACCCGGCTGCCACGCCATGAGTAATTACCCTACCAACACGCTTATGTACGCGCACCATCGAGAACGCCCCCGATGGGCCAATGATGCCCCCCGCGCGTAAAACGTTCGTAAAACATTTGCCCCAGGGCTAACGCGCGGCTCCCAATGCTTCCGCCGTGGCTTCCGTTTCGACGAGGTAGCGGCGCAGGAAGAGGTCCATAACTTGCACCGTCTGCCGGCCAAAAACGGGCGAAGCATCGAATGCGTGCGGCTGATCGGCGTAGATGTGAATTTCCGCTGAAACGCCCGCTTTGCGAAGGGCCTTATAGATGGAAAGGCTCGCCTCTTCCGGCACCAGCTCGTCCTTGTTGCCGTGAATCAGGAGCGTCGGTGGGAAGCTGGGCTTGACGTGAGTCATCGGGCTGGCGGCCGAGTAGGCACCATCCGAGGCGCCCGCGCCCATGAGCATCCCCACCGCGCCCGTGAGCGGCGAATCTGGCTTCAGCTCCACCGGTGGGTAGATCGCCACACAGGCCACGACTGAGGTATCAACGCCGGGATTCCCGCCTTCGCCTTCGAACTCGGCAACGTTCGGCGTGCCAGCAACCATCAGCGAAAGGTGCCCGCCGGCCGAATTGCCAGAGACGGCGATGCGCGCCGGGTCCACGCCGAGCTTCGAGGCGTTGGCGCGCATCCAGCGCAGGGCGGCTTTGACATCGTGGAGCGGGGCGGGCCACTTCGCCTCGTCGGAAAGGCGGTACTCGGCGGTCACGCAGACGTAGCCCGCGCGCCCGAGGAGGATGCCGTGGCCCTTGAGTTGGGTGCGGTCGCCGCTCGACCAGCCCCCGCCGTGGATGAGTAGCACACCGGGCGCATGCGTCGGGTTGCCGGGCGGGGTGTAGACATCGCACTTCAGTTCGCGCCCACCGCCCTGGCCGAACACCACGGCCTCTTCAACGGTCACCCGTCCAGATTCTGTAACAGACATAGCGCACTCCCTCGAATCGAATCGTGCTTGGACGCTACACCCGTGGCGGAACGCTGACAAACGGCTTGGGGCGAGACCCTGAACGGTCGCCCGTCGCCGCGTACAATCGTTCCATGACCACGTCCGTCCTCCTCGTCCGCCACGGGCAGACCTTCGGCAACATCGAACAGACCTTCTGCGGCCACACCGATACTGAGCTCACGCCTCTTGGCATCGCGCAGGCGCGGGCGCTCGGCCGCCGTCTCAAAGGCCAGAAGATCGATGCCGCATACGCCAGCGACCTTTCGCGCGCCCGCATGACCGCACAGCACGCCCTTGAACAGTTGAGCAAGCTGCCGATTCAGCTGGACCCGGACTTGCGCGAGATGCACTACGGCGAATGGGAGGGACTTTCGGGCTCAAGTCTGCGCGAATCGCACAAAGAGATGATGCGCGACTTCTTTCTCTGCCGGGCGCCCGCGCCGGGCGGCGAGACGGTCGCCCAGATTCGCGAGCGGACGGCAGGGGCCGTGCGGCGCATCGCTGCCGCGCATGTGGGCCAGACGGTGCTCGTTGTTTCGCACGGCAATGCCATCGCCGCCATGCTCTCGGAGATGCTGCACATGCCGATCGAGTCGTCCTGGTCGTTTGCGGTGGAAAACACGTCGCTCACGCGCATGCAGATTTCAAAAAGCGGGCGGCTAACGCTGCTCGGCTTCAACGACGCGAGCCACATCCACGGCCTCGAAGAGGCGACCGGCTAAGCGGTTACTGAACCTTCGGCAGCGGCGTTGGTGTTGGCGTGCGGGTCGGCGGCACCTTCGTGGGCGTCGGCGTCTTGGTGGGCGTTGGTGTGATCGTCGGCGTGTTGGTGGGCGTCGGCGTATTCGTCGGCGTTGGCGTATTCGTCGGTGTGCCGGGGACTGGAGTGCTCGTTGGCGGACTATCCGCTGGGCTCGGACCGATGGTGCTCCCCGTACTCCCAGTACTCCCCTTGCTTCCGCCACCCAAGGCGCTGCCCGGGAAGTAGAGCGGGCCGCTAGAGAGCGGCGTGCCCGGCGCTATGTGAAACTCAAGGTAGTCCTCCGGGTTCACCGGGGTGTCCAGCCAGCGAATCTCAAAGTGCAGATGCTCACCTGTCGAAAAACCAGACGTGCCGGAGATGCCGAGCACCGTCTCGGGCGTTACTGCCTGGCCAACTTTCACCAGTGTGCTGCTGAAGTGGCCGTAGAGCGTGCTCCAGCCCTCGCCGCAATTGACGATCACGTGGTTGCCGTACGCACTGGAGTACTCGGCGCTGGCCACCGTCCCGGCACAGGCCGCGAGCACGTCCGAGTGGTAATAGCCGTCCAGCGCGAAGTCGATCCCGCCGTGGATGCGCCCTGGCCCGCGATTCTTGGCACCGTAGCGGTCGGTGATGGCCGTCCATGCTTTTAGCGGCATGGTGAAACGCCCATTTGTTTCGCGCGTCGTCGTATCAGGGAGGCTGGCGCCTGCGGGTTCCAGGACTGCGCCTTCTCCCGTAATCGTTGCCGATGGCTCTGGCTGGCTCCCGCCGCCGGCCCCGCCGCGGACGATGGCTGGCTTCGTGGGGGCGTTGGCCGGCCCCTGGACGAGGCCCGCTTGGGCGGCGCCCAGCGAGGCCGCGCTCGAATCCTTGCCCGCCAGCAGGGCCCCGCCAGCAACCAGCAGTCCCGCCCCAAAGAGGGCGGAGGTGACCACCTGGACCGAAAGCCCGGCAGGCATTGTGAGTCTCGGGATCCGTCTCATCTACTTCCAATTTCGTCTGGAGTGGAACTTCCGTCTAGGTGGGTGTCCCCGAATATCGCCACGCGCAACCCAAACGTTTACCTTGCTCGTGAATTTGCTTGGGACCGCCGAGCGGCGGATGGACATTCACCGGCCGTATCGGCAGAATAGCGCATCAAAGATTTCCGGGGTGTCGCATGATCATCGAACGCTTCAGTTTCCAGGCCAAATACGGCCAGGGCGATGCCCTCATCGAGCTCGTCCGCGAGTTCAACAAGACCGCCACCGCGCAGGGCCTGCCCGCGATCTCGAAGGTATACGTGGACCGCACCGGGCCGATGTTTAGCGTCAGCTGGGATGAAGAACACAATGACATGAACGCCCTCGCCCAGATGGACGGGCGTGCCGGCGAAATGTTCAGCAACCCGGAGTTTCAGGCGTGGTTCGCGAAGATGACGCCGCTGGTCGAGCGCGGCGAGCGTCAGCTGCTGCAGACGATCGAGCTGTAAGCGCCGTGGTCCGGTGTCGGCGGGGGTTATAATCGCCTCAGAGGCGCGACATGACGAAACCCCCGCGTTACCAGACCCGCGAAGACGCCGGGGCCGACGCCTCGCTCGAATTCAGGCGCAAAGCAGCTGAGTGGCACGCGGAGACCGACGATCTCGCATCCGTTGCGCGGATGGTGAGCCACCCTGCGTACCTTAGAATTATCAACATCGGCAAACCCGTTCTCCCGCTGATCCTCGAAGACCTGCGCGACAACGGCGGCTTCTGGTTTCCCGCGCTCGAGGCGATTGCCGGGGCGAGCGTAGGTACGGATGAGGAACGCGCCAACTTTCGCCTGCTGCGGCAAGCCTGGTTGCGCTGGGGCGAAAGCCGCGGTCTGTTGGCTTGACCTCTCCCGGGCTGACGCCGCTCGGACCAATCGTTCGCGCCCACCACCGAAAGCTCACCGATCAAAACCACGTGGTTACAAGCCCAAAGGACTCTGAGTACAACTGCGTGGCCCATGCCTTGGAATCAAACGACGTTGTTTGGGCCCCAGGCGGCTATCCGGGATCGCAGTGGCCTTTGCAGATCGACCAATCGGATGGCGTTGGCGCATTCCAGCAATTCTTCGAACTCCACGGTTTTGAAACGTGCAATTCGCCAACTCAGGAACCGGGCTTCGTAAAGCTGGCGATCTACGCCCTCGCAGGTGAATTCCAACACGTGGCGCGCCAGCTCCCCAACGGCCAATGGACAAGCAAGCTAGGCATGCTGCAGGACATTGAACACGCTCTACAGGTCCTCGAAGACGCCCGCTATGGCACGGTCGCCATCTTGATGCGCCGTGCACTCCAAGTCGTGAATCGCCGATGACCCCGCCCACCTTCTTCCACCTCATCGGAAACCCAGGCGTGGGCAAGTACACCGTCGGGACCGAATTGGCACGGCTCACCGGTGCGCGGCTGGTGGATAACCACAGCATCGCCAACGTGATCTTCAACGTGATCAACCCCGACGGTGTGACGCCGCTGCCGGAGGGCATCTGGGAGCGCGTCGGCCAGGTGCGTGCGGCCGTGCTCGATACGATCGTCCACCTCGCGCCGCCGGACCTCTCGTTCGTCTTCACCAACTACCTGCGCGGCGAAGATGCGTCCGAAGACGCCATCTTGGAGGAGTTTGTGGCCATCGCCGAGGTCCGCAAGAGCACCTACGTGCCGGTGCTCCTCAGTTGCGAAACGTCCGAGCTCGTGACGCGCATCGTGAGCGAGGACCGCCGCGCCCGCATGAAGCTCATCGACCCCATACAAGGCGCCCAGATGAATGACGACTTCCCACGCTTCGAAACCCCCCACCCCAACGCCCTCCGCCTGGACGTCACGAACACCCCTCCGCACGAGACCGCGCAGGCGATCATCAACTGGCGGCAGGCGCTGGGGGATGATGTGGGATGGGAATCGTGAATTCGCCTCAGCGCCCGTAGCCGTCGTCGCGCAGCCTCCGCCACACTTCGCCGCTCGCCGAATAGCGCTCCATCAGGAAAGGGTAGACGGCCGGGATGTTGAACAGCTTCTCCATGCAGAGCTGCGCGAGGTAGCGGTCTAGCAGCGCCGGGTGCTCGTCTGGCGTCACAAGGTCAATCAGTAAGCCCGCTTCGAACCCGCCCGCGGCCGCCGGCATGCCTGCCGCCTGGCGCACCACCAGTTCCTTGGCCTGTAGAGAATCCACCGCCTCGTTCAGGGCGACGGCGAACTCGGGCGTGATCTGCACGCCGTCCGCGCGCAGGTTGGTTTGGCCGCGCCCCTCAACTTGCAGGCCATGCACCACCGCGCAGACGTGGTCCACGCGAAATGCGTCGTTGCCCGCCGCGCGAGAAGGCGGCAGCCCCACGCAGAGCACGCCCAACACGCAAATTTCGAGGTCCGTCAGGTCTTCGGGCTGATACATCGCCTTCGATCATGCTCCGTGGGGCGGTAAGGCGTAAGGCGTCTGGCGACCCGCGCCGGTATGGCGCGCTATCATCCGCCATCAACCAACGCGGGAGCGCCCACACCATGGCCGAAGTCCGACACCAGACCATCCAGACGAACGGCATCTCGATGCACGTCGCCGAAGCGGGCGAAGGCTTCCCCGTAGTGATGTGCCACGGCTGGCCCGAGCTTTGGTATTCGTGGCGCCATCAGTTGCAAGCGCTGGGCGACAACGGCTTCCACGCAATCGCCCCGGACATGCGCGGCTACGGCCGCACGGATGCCCCCGCCGACCCCGTCCAGTACACGATGAAGATCCTCTGCGCCGACATGGTTGGCTTGCTGGACGCCCTGGGCATCGAAAAAGCGGTCTTCGTGGGGCACGATTGGGGCGGCGCTGTGCTCTGGCAGATGGGACTGCGCTACCACGAGCGGGTCGAGCGGCTCATCGGCCTGAACACGCCCTACGCCCCGCCGACGCCCGGCGCGCGCACCACAATCAACCTGCGCGACGCCTTCGGCCTCACCGATCAGACCTTTTACATGCGCTACTTCCAAAAGCCGGGGGTGGCCGAAGCAGAGTTCGAAGCGGACGTGCGCGGCAACCTGGCGAAGGTCTTTATGCCGTACACCCGCGCCCAGGACCTCTGGACGTTTGCCACGGTTGGTGGCGATGGCAGCGGCGCGCTCACTCGCATCGCGCCCGGCGAAACCTTCCTCACGGACGAGGAGTTGGGCGTCTACGTCACCGAATTCGAGCGCACGGGCTTCACCGGCGGCTTCAACTGGTACCGCGCGGCAGACCTGAACGGTGACGAGGTGGGCGGCCCAACTGGTCCTGGCCTCAACATCCCGAGCATGATGGTCACCGCCGAAAACGACATGATCCTGCGCCCTGAAATGGCCGCCCACATGCCCGCCCTGATCCCGGGCATCCGCATGGAGAGCATCAAGAATTGCGCCCACTGGACGCAACAAGAACGCGCCCCCGAGGTCAACGCCCTGATGCTCGATTTCCTGAAGGACCTGAAAAGCTAGTGCGCGCGTATACTCGGCCCATTCACCCTCGGAGGCGCGCCCTTGTCGTCGCTCGACTTCATGAAACAAACGCTCGAGTTCGTCCATCGCGGGTTCCGCGGAGCGCCAGAGGGGCTCACAACCGAGCAGCTGCAGTTTGTACCTGATGGACAGTCACACTCCATCGCCTGGTGCATGTGGCACGCGGCACGCATTGAAGACCTCTTCTTCCAGCAGATCTTCCAGGCGAAACGAAGCGAGTGGGAGACGGGTGGCTGGGCGGAGAAGACGGGCCTTCCGGAGAAGGGATTCGGTACCGGCCAATCCACCGAGGACGCAAAAGAGGTGACCATCGCCTCGCTCGACGCGTTCCGCGACTACCAGGCAGAGGTCGCCCGCCTCGCTTTCGAGTTTCTCGGATCGTTAACCGAAAGCGACCTTGAGCGAGAGGTAAAATTGGGCGAGAAGACCGAAACGATCGGTGAATCGGTCAACCTGCACCTCGTCATTCATCTGAACGGGCATCGCGGCGAGGTGAATCTTATCCGGGGCATGCAGGGCTTCGAACCGGTGTTGCTCAACCAGGGCGGCTAGCAGCAGGGACCGGCGTGTAGGGCTTCCCGCGAGCGCGGCACGCACCACAAAGCCCCCTGTCGATTGCGACGGGCGAGGGAGCCGGACAGAGGCGTCTTCGTGGTTCAACGAACTGCGCGCGGAAGCGCGAGCTTAGCCCGCGGCGGCCTTTTCAAGCTCGCGCAGCTTGCGGCGCATGTCGCGGTCGGCGGTGAACTTTTCGGTGATGTCCCGTGCGGTGGCGATGGCGCCGATCGAGGCCCCGGCGGCGTCCTTGATGATGCCGAAGCTCAGTTCCACGTAGATCTTCTCGCCGTCGGTGCGGACGGAGCGTGTGGCGAGTGATTGGCCGCGGTACTTGGTATCGCCTGCGGCAAGCGCACGGTCGAAGCCGGTCCAGTGCGCTTCGCGGTACTGCTCGGGGATGATGATGTCCAGGTTCTGGCCCATGGCGGCGGCCATAGTGTGGCCGAAGATGCGTGTGGCCGCTTCGTTCCAATACGTGATGATGCCGTCCGTGCCAGCGAAGATGACCGCGTCCGGTCCCTGATCGAGCAGGGCGGCGTGAAGTTCTGATTCCAAGGCCGTGCCTCCAGCTGTAGTGTTTGGCACAGATTAGCCCTTCCAGCGAAGGAAACGGTAGGGCGGGCAGGCCGGGAATTGCGGCGCACCAACCCCACTGCGGGAAGCCCTGGGTTTACTCAGCCGGTAAGAGGCCAGCGGCGGAGAACGGCGGGCAGGTGGGCGGCAACCTTACGGTCCAGGCCGTAAAAGCGCCCGCTGGCCAGGAACATGAGAGCGAGCAGCGGCAACCATTCAATCGGGCCTTCCCATGCCCAGAGTTGCCTGTCGTGGTAGTGGCCCCAGTTCGCAAACCAGAGATGGAAGAGGGACCCGAACCCGATGAGGGCGCCGAGGCTGGCGAAGGCGCCGCTGATGAGCATCACGCCCATTGCCAGTTCGGCAATAACCAGACCGACCCCAAATGGCGTGTAGTGATCGAGGATCACGTTTTCCACCACATCGCGGTAGATGCCGACGGGGTGGTCGCGGGTATCCGAATCGAGGCTGTTGCGCGCGCCATCGTAGCTGATCAGAAAGCCTGGAAAGGGCAGATAGTCGATGCTCTCGAGCCCGGGTAACTTGGCAATCCCGTTTGAAAGGAACAGCAGCCCAAAGGTGACCCTGAGGAGAAGCATGGCAAGGGGAAAAGCGCGCAGCTGCCATGCTGGGAGATCATTGATCTGGTTTAGCGGATCGTTTGCCGTTGTCATTAGAGCTCCATTACCAGAAGTGTGAGTACCCGCCGGACGCCACCGGCGCCCGCTATTCCTTCGCTGATTCAGTGTCCGAGCTGGGAGAGATCCGTGCTCTCCACTTCGCAGACAAGGTCATAAGGCCCAGCCACCACGTCGCAACGAACCACCGACGAACCCTCCAGCTCGATGCCCGGAAGCGTCTCTTTCAACTCTTGAACCCTGGTTTGGTCGGCCTCGACCAGGACATAGGCACGGACTGTCATGAACTCACCTCGATCGCTTGGTGGCCCCCAACGGGGGCCGCGGACTCACGCTCACTTGAATGGCCTCGGAAGCGCGCCGCTTTCGATGACCGAGTGGTAACGGCTGTGCACAACAGCGAGGGCATCAGCAAGGGGAAACACGCGGCGAGTCACAAGGAAGTCGTCTTCACAGGCAAGGGGATGCCAGAACACGCCATCCTTGCTCACTGTGACCTCCGGTTCCAGGTCCGCCGCCGAGACTTCCATCCCGCTAGTGGAGAACCCTCGCATGGCAAGCGGCCTGAAGAAGTGCGATTCCTGGGAGATCCCCAGGCCGCGGACGAACGCCCGTGTTTCGCACTCCAAGTCCGCGTTTCCTGGTGTGACCGTCGTGCTAATAAGGACGGTGAAGCCCAGCCGCCGAAGAATGCCAATGCCCTCCACGGCGCGATCGAAGCTGCCGGCTCCACGAATCGGGTCGTGCGCCTCGGGACTCGGGCCGTCAAGACTCACCTGAAAGCGCACCGGTCTTCCCGCTAACGATTGAAGCGCAGCCAGCCGCGTTCCGCGGAACAGCATTGCGTTGGTGAGCACCGTGGTCTGCAGCTTTTCAACGCTCCAGAGAATGCGTTCTGCAAGGTCGGGTAGCAGAAACGGCTCGCCGCCGGTCAGAAAGAGCTCGCTAATGCCGCAGTCTGCAGCCTCATCGATTAGGCGCTTAAACTGAGGAAGGGCGAGGGAGCGGCGCTCGGCGCGCGGGCTCGAACGCGCGCAGCAGTATGAGCATTGCAAGTTGCAGTCGAAGTTTGTATACACCCACAACCGGGGAGCGAAGGCGCTAGCGCAATGATTCTCCATCTCGTCCAGAGCCTAGCTTCGCCTTCGGAGCGACACATTACGCGAAACTTACGCCGGCAGGCTCCATGGTGATGCCCACTCCCGCGTGCTGGTCCCATGAACCGGGAATGCTGACTTGACGAGGGCCGTGCCGCGACGGCTTTTCGCCTCGGCCGTCTTCGATCTGTGCTACCGTCCGGCCACAACTTCTCCCGGGGCAGCGCATGTCCGAAGACTCAGACCTCATCTTTTCCGGCCTCAAGGTGCTCGATGTCGGCACTTGGATCGCGGGGCCAGTTTCGACCACCATCCTCGCCGACTTCGGGGCCAGCGTGATCAAAGTGGAGACGCCGGGCCTCGGCGACCCGTATCGCCAGCTTGCCGGGCTGCCGATGTCCCCGCAGTCACCCATTAATTACTGCTGGGTAGCCGACGGCCGCAACAAGCGCAGCATCACGCTCAACCTCAAGTCGCAAGCGGGCCGGGATATCCTCATGCGGCTAGTGGCCGAATGCGACGTCTATGTGACGAATCAGCCGTTTCCCACGCGGCGCGCGTTGCAACTTCGCTACGAAGACCTTGCGCCGCTGAACGAGCGGATGATCTACGCCTCGTTGACGGCCTACGGGGAGACCGGCCCGGACGCCGAACTGGAGGGCTTCGACGGCGTGGCCTGGTGGGCGCGCAGCGGCCTGATGGACCTGGTGCGGGCGCCCGGCGCCACGCCTGGTATGTCCGTCCCGGGCATGGGAGACCACCCGACGGCGGTCACCCTCTACGCCGCGATCGTCACGGCACTGCTGCGCCGCGAACGCACGGGCAAGGGCGGCAGCGTACACACCAGCCTGCTGGCGAACGGCGTGTGGGCGAACGCCTGCCTGGCCCAGGCGGCGCTGGTCGAAGCGGTAGTGCCGGAGCGCGACGACGGCACGCGCATACCCGTCAGCCCCAACCGCACTCTTTTCGAAACGGCGGATGGGCGGCTGATGCAGCTCTACATGGTGCGGACACACGTCGAGCTCGACGCCCTGCTCATCGCCGCAGACCGCACGGACCTGTTGGCCGATGAACGCTTCGCTGACTACGATTCGCGACCAGCGAACGCCCCGGCGCTGATCGCCGAACTACGGGCCACCTTCCGTTCGCGCACAGCTCCTGAGTGGTTGGTCACCTTTCGCGCGGCCAACGTGCCGGTCACCATGGTCGCCGAGATGCAGGACTTGCTGCACGACGAGCAGCTGCGCGCGAACAACGCGGTGACGCCGCCCTCGGACCCCTCGGTGCCAGCGAAGTTCGTGGTCAACCACCCAATCAACGTCGAAGGCCTGGCTCGCGTTGGCCCCACCCACGCCCCGGAAGTGGGCGAACACACCGCCGACGTGCTGGCGGAGTTGGGCTTCAGCGCGTCCGAGGTCGCAGGATTGCAGGCTTCCGGCGCGATTTAGGCCGGAGACCAAGCGCTCTTTAGCACGCGAACGCCCGACGCTAGTCCCAGCCCACGAACTCCTCTTCGGTCTCCAGGTCCAGCGCCGCCATGACGTGGGCGAGCTGGAAGTAGAGCGTGATGAGGTAGGTGATGCCGACGATCTCCGCCACGGAACGGCCTTCAGCAAAGGCCTTAAACGCCTCGTCCGATGGGCGAGGCGATTCGGCCAGGGCGTCTACATAGGCGAGCAGGGTCCGTTCCGCGGGCGAAAACGCCGGGCTGTTTTCCCAGTGTGCTACCGCCTTGATGTCGCCGGCGCTCAAGCCTTCGCCGCTGGCGATGCGCACGTGCTGGTGCCACTCGTAGCGGCTCTGCTTGTTGAACGCTGCGCGCAGGATGACGATTTCGCGAGACCGCGGTTCGAGGCCGCTCGCTTTCCAGGCGCCGAAGGCGTCGAGGCGGATATCGGGGTTCGCCAAAAAGACGCGCTGAATATTCAGCACCGGGCCGCGGCTGGCGGTGCGGTCCCAGCGGTCCTGGAGGTTCTCGGGCAGTAGCTCCCTGGTAGGCAGATCGATGCGCGTCACGTGCGTGCTCCTCTGGGTCTGAGTCGGCACATCGTAAGTGGAGTGCGGCGCCTCGTCAGCACGATTCAGATCGGCGTCTCGTTCGGCACTGGACCAGTCCGTCTCGAAACCCTTTGTGTCTCTGTGGTTCGCAATGTCGGCCCACCCCTGCCAGAGGCTGACGACTTCGCAAAAAGATGCCACGCGCTAGTTGATAGATCAGAACATGCGTTCTACTCTGACCCTCCTACGAAACGGAGGAGCCGCAATGGACGCACCCCTGGAACTGCCCTCGCGCATCGACGCCCTCCCTGAGTACATGGACTACGCCGATACCGGCTGCGACCTTTACAGCTCGTGTCTGAGCTGTCCGCTGCCGCGCTGCCGCTACGATGACCCCGGCGGGGCGCCGGCAATGCTGCGCACCGGCCGTGATGAGGCGATCCTCCGTTACGCCGCTCAGGACGATGTGTCGATCGACAGCCTGGCCGAGATGTTCGGCCTTTCGCGGCGCACCATCTTCCGGGTGTTGAAGCGCTCCCGCCGCGCGCTCGAGGGCTGAGCGGCGGCGCTTCACCCACCGCCTGGCCGTTTTTCTTTTGGAATCCTGTCTATCCTTTATTGACCGTTGGTATATAGTTGCAACGCATCGCCGTCTAGGCGTATATGGGAGGCAAGGATGAGGACGTTTTCGATTCGCGCGAGCCTATTGGCCGTTTTCGTGATCTTGGTCGCTGTTTCGGGCGTAGGCACCGGCTACGCGGGCCATTCCTGGAATGGCTACCACTGGGCACGCACGTCAAACTCGTTCACCCTTCAGCTGGGCGACAACATGACGACCGCCGAGTGGAAGGGTTACCTTGGGGTGGCGTCCACCGACTGGACCGGCTCCTCGGTGCTCGACACGAGTATAGTAGCAGGAAGCACGAACCCCAAGAACTGCCGCGCGGTAGCCGGACGCGTGGAAGTCTGCAACTCGAAGTACGGGAGCAACGGCTGGCTGGGCCTCGCCTCGATCTCGATAAGCGGTTTGCATATCACGCAGGGCACAGTGAAGCTCAACGACAGCTACTTCAACACCGCTAAATACAACACCCCGGAGT
>JBBQGT010000096.1:0-12472 GCA_038323265.1 Tepidiformales bacterium | reverse complement strand
GGCCAGCCAGGAAGGTTCACCGTTCGGCACGGTCAACGCTTTGCGCTACTTCAACGGCGTACGCGACACCTTGGAAGAGAACCTCGAGCACATCGATGCAATTGGCCAGGGTCACCTGAACAATAACTACCCTCTGGGATGGGCGATGGCAGGAAACACGCCTCTCAAGCGCTACAAACAGAACACGCACGGCGGGGGCATACGCGACCCACTCATCGTCCACTATCCGCGAGTGATCGCGGACGGCGGCGGCGTGCGGAAGCAGTTCCACCACGTCTCGGACATTACGCCGACGATGCTCGAGCTGGCGAGCGTGCGCCCTCCGGCCGAGATCAACGGCGTTGCCCAGCAGCCGATCGAAGGGACGAGTCTCGCCTACAGCTTCGCCGCACCGGACGAGCCGACGAAGAAGTCCAGCCAGTACTTCGAGATGCTCGGTCACCGGGGCATCTGGCACAACGGCTGGAAGGCCGTGACGTGGCACCGCCAGGGGACGCCATTTGATGCCGACCAGTGGGAGCTCTACCACCTGGACGAGGACTTTAACGAACTGCACGACCTCGGTGCAGAGCAGCCCGAAAAGCTCACGGAGATGGTCGGCCGCTGGTTCGCCGAGGCTGGGGCCAACAAGGTCCTGCCGATGAACGATACTCTCGCGCGCTTCGTCAGCTCGAACCCGTACAGCGTGGCCGCGCGCAGGCATTGGGAGCTGCGGCCGAGCGCCGGGCGCATCCCGCGTGCGGCCGCGCCGGACATCCGGAACCGTTCGTACAGCATCACGGCGGAGGTCGATATCCCGGAAGGCGGCGCCGAAGGCGTGCTGGTGGCGCAGGGCGATTGGTGCGGCGGCTACGCACTCTACGTCCGGGACGGCCTCCTGGTACACGACTACAACTTCGTTAATCGCCACTACATCGTGCGCTCCGACAGGCCAGTGCCGAACGGCAAGTGCGAACTGCGATTCGAAATGCGCAAGACCGGGGAGTTCCAGGGCGAAGGTACGCTGGTGACCAATGGCGAAACGTGCGGCACTGTGGACATGCCTCAAACCTACCGCGCGCAAGCCTCGTTCATTGGGCTGGAAGTGGGCCAGGCGCCGAAGCCTTCGGTGGGCGAATTCGAAGCGCCGTACGCCTTCACGGACACCCTCCACAAGGTCGTCTACGAACTCGCGGATGACCAGAAGGTGGACCCCGCAGGCGAACTGCGAGGGGCGTTGCGGCGGCAGTGAGATGGGCGGCTCACTGTTCGAAGTTGCTAATCCGGGCGCGGCGCACCCGAGAGGAAGCGATAGCCACGGGCCCGTGGAAAGCCGCCTCGGGCGGCGCGGACCAAGACGGCGCGCGGCTGATCCCAATTGGCGAGCATGGAGCACCGCCGCAGAGTCCGAGCGAACGGTGAGGGATCTGGAGCAGCTAAGGATTCGGACGGCGCGAACTGGCAACCTTTAAGGGTCTTCACGGATCTTGGCGCCTTTCTCATCTGCCTCCAATCTTCTCGCGATACGGTTGCCTCGCGTCGTAGGCGTAACGCGGCGCTGGAGAAGAGGTGACGCCAACCAACCCACGCGGAGATGGACGTCGCACGGCCCAAAGCAGCCCGCGCCCGGTTACCAGGAAGCGGCGGGGAGTAACTCTCCTCGGCTGTCGTATCTGCGACGGTCATCGCTCCAAGAGCGGCGCTGGCCGACGCCTTCGCCACGGCGGTGTTTGTCCTGGGACCGAAACGCGGAACCGGTTTCTTGAAGAGAAATAACGCAGAAGGGCTGATCGGCACGGAGAAGGGCGACTGGGTGGCGACCCGCCGCTTCCCGGGAGACGCCGCATGACCGGAGACGGGGGCTCGATTTTCAGATCAGTTCGACGGTTCTTGCGAACTCCCAAGGGTTTATTGCTTGTCGGGTTCGTGCCAATCCTGGCCTTGGCGATCGCGCAGGAGGATGCTTCGGCAACGGTGCCCGCGCTACTCGTTGTCGTGATAACAGCGTCTCTCTTCGATATCGCGGCGTTTCAACTTCTCTACAACAAGTGGATTTTCCCTTCGGGCGCAATCCTCACCGGGCTAATCCTGGCGATAGTCCTCGCCCCAACAGAGCCGGCGTACGCGGAGATTGCCGGGGCGGTGATTGCGATACTGAGCAAGCACGCTCTTCGCACCCGGCTCTCCAATATTTTCAACCGGCCGCGGTAGCGCTCGTCGCCGCGCCCATCCTGTTCGGCAGCGCGGAGAGCTGGTGGGGCGCACTTCCGGCTCTTGGGCTGCCCGGAATCCTCGCCTGCTCGCCGTCGGGGTCTTCATCGCCAACCGGATTAAGAAGTTGCCCTTGGTACTCACCTTCCTTGGCGCCTATTTCACGCTGTTCACCGCAGGGAGCTTCTTTCTTGATCCCGGTAGCGTGGCGGAGATTTTCCGGACCCCGGACCTACAAGCGGCGTTGTTCTTCGCGGTTTTCATGGTGGATGACCCGCCCACCTGCCCGGCGCGCTACCGAGACCAGGTGGAATTCGGCGTTATAGCCGCTGTCGTGAGCTACGTCCTGTTCGTCTCCAATGGGGTTATTTACTACCTCCCGGCTGGCCTGCTGGTCGCCAACGGTTGGGAATCCGCGCGGCGGGTGTTGGCTCGCCGCCGACGGTTGCAGTCTGCTGCAGGCGGAGTGACCGCGACAGCGTAACCGCAACGGATGCCGCGGGAGGCCATAGCCGGTAGACTTCGCCCCACATGACTCGCCTACATCCAATGTGGTTTGGGGCCGCCAGCGCGGCGTTGTTGGGGCTGACGGCGTTGCTGCTTGCGGGCTGGATGTTGACGTCGGCGGGCGCCTCAGCGAACGAGCCGCGCGCGCGCTTCGTGTTTCTGGCGGCGGATGGCGCGTTCCCTACACCGACGCCCGTCCCCGCGCCAACAGTGGCGAAGCACTGCTACGCCCCGCGCGATGATTCGGGTGGATTCACGCTGCGGCCGGCGCCGCCTACCTCCGTCCTGCGAAACTGCCAGGTCATCGCCTACTACGGAGTGCCGGGGGTGCCGGGGTTGGGCGCACTAGGGCAGTTCGGCGGCGCTGAGGCGATGATCGCTTCGCTCCAAGGCCAGGTGGCGGCGTACGACGCGGTCAACGGCGGCCGCGGAACGGTGGGCGCTCTGCACTTGATCGCGGCCGTTGCGCAGGCGAGCGCGGGCCTGGATGGCGACTACCTGCAGCGGATGGCGCCATCGGTCATCGAGCAGTACATCGCGCTGGCGGACGCCTACGACATGCTGGTGATCCTGGACCTTCAGATCGGCTGGAGTACGGTTGAGGCAGAGGTCTCAGCGGTCCTGCCGTATCTCGCCAACCCGCGCGTCCACCTTGCGTTGGACCCCGAATGGACGATGCCCGCGGGCGTGCGACCGGGGGAGGCGATCGGCTCGATGGATGCTTCGGCGATCAACGTGGCACAGGCAATGCTGCACGATCTGGTGGTCGCGAAGCACCTGCCAGACAAGCTGCTCATCGTCCACCAGTTCACGCCGGGGATGATTTCGAACAAGTCGAGCATCGCCGAAGTGGCGGGCGTGGACCTGACGATCGACATCGATGGTTTTGGCTACGCGGCTGCGAAGATCAGCGAGTACAACGCTTACGTGGAGGGCGACGGGATGGAGCACGGCGCGATGAAGCTCTTCTACGAGCAGGATGTGGACTTGATGTCGCCCGCGCAGGCGTCAGCGCTTGTCCCTCAGCCGGATCTTGTGATCTACCAGTAGGGTTCGCCCCTCAGGCGAGCGGCGGCTCCTGGCCTTCGGGCAGGGCCACTTCGAAGACGTTGAGCGTCATGCAGACGATGCCGTAATAGCCGACGACGCCGATCAGGTCGACAACTCCTGCCTCGCCAAAAGCAGCTTTGGCGCGGCTGTAGGTGGTGTCGGCAACACGGTTCGAGGCAAAGTATTCGGTGACAAAGTCGTAGACAACGCGCTCGGAGTCGCGAGTGAACGGCGGCGGTGTGCCCCGGCGGACGGCTTCGATCACCTCCGGCGTGAGTCCTGCTTCCCGCGCTAGGCGAGCGTGCGCCCAGAATTCGTACTGCGACTTCCAGTGCTTGCCAGCGAGGATGATCGCCAGCTCCGAAAGGTCCCTGGGCAAACTTGTGTTGAAGCGGCAGTATTCGCCGAGCTTCTGCGCACGGTCGGCCAGTTGCGGGCTGCGCAGCCAGGCTTCGAACGGTCCGCGCAAGCCACCGCGCGGCCCGGCGGTGATCGCCTTCGCCACTTCGGCTTGCTCCGGGGTCAAGCTGTTGAGATCGAGGGGTGTGAGTCTGGTCGTGGGGGAATCTCCGGGCCGGTAGGGCGCAGCCAATCGTAGATCAGGCGGCGCGGAACGGCGCGGTTACGGGCGCGCCGCTGCTCAGTCCCGAGCGATTCCCACGAGGAAGCTGCGCGCCTTCGGGCCGTAGGGGAAGAGCGGCGGAGTGGGCGTGGGCGAGGCCGTGGGTTTGGTGGTTGCCGTGGGAGTCGGGGCGACGCCGTAGAGCGCGACGACGCCCGCGATGTCGTCGGCGGTGAGCGATTGGAGGGCGGTGGCGCCGGAGCCGGCGCACATCACGTGGCCCGGGCAGATCGCCTCCTCCGTGTGGGCGAGGCCCAGGCCGTGGCCGAATTCGTGCAAGGCGAGGGCCTTAAGGACGTTTGGCGTGTAGGGCACGGCGAGGCTGTTCTCGAAGATGATGTCGAACTCTTGAAGGGCAAAGAAGCTGGTGCCAGGCACCAGCTGTGGGCCGCGCCACCAGCAGGTGTAGCCCCAAAAGCCCGCGCTGACGATGTGCCCCCAGCTGACCACGTTCTGGGAGTCCCTTGGGACTTCGCCGGGGATGCCGTTGCAGCCGCTGGCTGTTGTGGTTTGCCCATCGTAGTTGTACTTCCAGCCGCTGCCGCCGGCGTTCGTCCAGCCATTTGCGCCAGCGGTGATTGCGGTGAGCGCGGCGGCCGCGGTCATGGCCGATGGGACGCCTGAGGGGTTGTAGGACCAGTTCGTCCCGAGCTCTGGCCAGCGCACGTTGTCGTTGATGTTGTATTGCGCCTGCACTTCCGACGGGGTGAGTTCGATCGCGCCCGGAAAGCGGGCGAGCATGGCCGCTTTGCCTTCGGCTACGCGCGCCGAAAGGTCAGGGCTGTCGTCTATGAGGAAGAGGCCGACAGTGAGGACGCCGGCGTCTCGCGAATCGGGGAAGATGAGGTGCATCGTCACCTCCCGCGAGCCGGGGTCGCCTTCGGCGCGTGCTTCATCAGGCCCGAGGCGCAGGGCGGTAGCGGCGAACGCCAGGGCGCATAGCAGCAGGCCCGAGAGAGTGAACGCCACGGTGCCGCGGCGATACGAGCGACGGTCCCTGAGCCAACCGCGGTTGTTCATGGCGCTCACCGTAGCGGAGCGGCGGCGGGGCGGGAATGCCCGAGACTCAGGCGGCGAGGAATTTGCTAGAGATACGAGCGTTCGCTGCCGGCGACGTCGGTGCTTTCGGGCGGAGGCAGCTTTTCGAGCCAGATCACAACCGCCGAGTGCCGGTAGTAGGTGACGTCCACGTAGTCGCCGTCTTTGACGCCAGCCAGTTGGTACTCGTCGCCCCGGAGGATCTGCTTGCCGAGGCGAATGTAGTGGCTCTTGATCACGAAAGAATCGCTGCGAGACCAGCGGCGCGTGACCATGCCCGTGCGGCTGTGCGGCTCGCTGTAGAGGTCCAGCGACGCCTGGGCGGCCTGAAAGCCGAAGAGCGAGGCCATGATGCCGAGGATCACGACAAGCACCCAGCTGCCGCCGTGGCCTGCGGAGTTAAACGCCGTGTCCCACAGGAAGAAGAAGAAGAGCCCGGCCATGACGGCGAACAGGGGCGTCCAAAGGATGGCCGAGCGCAGGATGCGTGAGCGCACGCCGCGACGGCGCATCTCCTCCTGAATGTCCGGGTCGTCTTTCCAGTTGGTCATGGCAGAGTAACCAGCGCGCCAATGGCGAGCGTCGCGGGATTGAGGCCGGGGTTGAGGGCGACGATCGCATCAACGGTTGTGCCGTTGGCCGCGGCAATGCCCGAAAGCGTGTCCCCGCCAACCACCGTGTAGGTCTTCTTCTGGGCGCTCGGCGAGGCGCCGGGCGTCCCAGCGGCTGGCGATCCGCCCGGCGTGATGCTGACGGCCGGGCTGGTGGTTCGCGTGGGGTTCGAACCGGGCCGCGTGGGTGTAGCGGTCGCCCCAGTGGCCGACGTGGCGGTTGCTAGGAGGCGCGAAGGGTCGGCGCTGCTTTTGCTTTCCGGCGGGCGCACCAAAAGGAACACGGCGACGAACGAGGCGACCACGAGCGCTACCACCGAACCACGGTAGACCACCGCCGAAGGAGTGGCCGATTCGGGCGACATGCAACGCATACAGACATCGTCTCCGTGCTGCTCACAATAGAGCCGCCCGCAGGTGGAGCACTCGGATTCGGCCTCGCGGTCGCAGTAGTGGCAATTCGAATCGGCCATTCATTCGTTAGCGTAGCGCCCGAATCCGTACCGCGCGCGCCAGCAAGTGGTGAGATGGCTGGACCCATGCCAGCCAATCACGCGACCCGCGTCAGCGGATACTGCTGGCTCACGACGCCTGGTGAGTGTCGGCGATCTCAGTCGTTGACAGCCTTCGGCTACTGTGTCATAGTTACTAATAAGAAGTAGCCAACTCGGAAGACCAATGACGAACGTCGCAATCATCTATTACAGCTCGACCGGCAACCTGCGAATACTCGCGGAAGCGGTGCAAGAGGGTGCGCGGGCGGCTGGGGCGGAAACTCGCCTGCGGCGCGTGGCCGAACTGGCCCCCGAGGAGGCGATCCAGCGCAACCCCCAGTGGGTGGCCCACCGCGACTCCGTAAAAGACGAGCCGGTGGCCACGCTCGACGACCTCGACTGGGCGGATGGCGTGCTGTTTGGCTCGCCCACGCGCTTCGGCAACGTTGCGGCCCAACTCAAGCAGTACCTCGACCAGACGGGCGGGCTCTGGGCCCAGAACAAGCTGACCGAGAAGGTGATGAGCGGCTTCACCAGCGCATCAACGCGCCATGGGGGGCTGGAAAGCACCCTGCTGGCGCTCTACAACACGTTCTACCACTGGGGTTCGATCATCGTCCCGCCGGGCTATGGGAGCCCGGAAATGAGAGAAGCCGGCAATCCGTACGGCGCCTCACATGTATCGATCAAGGGTTCCCAACCCGAAGAACGCGATCTCGCAGCAGCCCGCTTTCAGGGCCGTCGCGTCACCGAAATCGCTACCAGATTCGCCGCTTTCAAATAACGCCAAAGGAGTAATTATCATGAGTATCCCCGTCAATCGTTTGAACCACGCCGTCCTGTACGTGCGCGATGTTGCGCGTGCGGTTGCCTTTTATCAGGAAGCGTTTGGCTTCGAAGTGGTGGCCCGCGAAGGTGGCGGCCGGATGGCTTTCCTGCGCGCAGCCGGTGGGACGAACCACCACGATCTTGGCCTGATGGAAGTGGGCGCGGAGGCGCCGAAGCCCCCTCGCGGCTCAACGGGCCTCTACCACCTCGCGTGGGAAGTGCCGACGATCAACGACCTAGCGAACGCTCAAACCGTGCTCGCTAACCTCGATGCGCTTACCGGCCAGAGCGACCACGGCGCGACGAAGTCGCTCTACGGGCAGGACCCGGACGGCAACGAATTCGAAGTGCTGTGGATGGTGCCGAGGGACGACTGGGGCGCGAACGAAAACAGCGCGATCATCGCGCCGCTGCGGATGGCCACTGAAGTCTCGAAGTACGGCAGCGCGAGCTAGCCGGGCGCACCTACGGCGGCTGCTGATTTGGCGGACGGACTGGAAAGGCGGCGAAGATGCCATTGTGGTCGCTCATGTAGAGCAGCGAGCCGTCCGCGCGACCCTTGGGCTTGTCTCCGAAGAGCGAGAGTTGCGGGCCGAGCCAGCCGATTCCGAAGAGATAGCTCGTGCGCGTGGTCACGGGCGGCAGTTCACCGACGATCTCGTCGCGGCAACAGGTGACGATGGGGGCATCGCCGATGAGGTCTACGAGCCCGGCTTCGGCCAACGGCTGGATGGTGGCCGAGCCAGGGACGTCGCCGAAATCACCCATGAGGAGCAATGGGCCTTTGCCTCGTGTCTCCTTGATGTCGGCGGCAACCGAGACAGACTGGGCAGCCCGCACCTTTTCGCCGCCGCCCGTCAGGTGGGTGACGTAAACATCGACTTCGCCCAGTGGCGCTGGCGCCTGGAGGACGACATGAAGCACGGCGCGTCCCTCGGTCTCGGAGGTACGGGGGTTAAGCCAGCGAGGTTCGGCGCGAAGGATGCGGTGACGGCTGAGGATGAGCTCACCCTCCTGAAAGCCGATCTGGTCGGCGATGGCATCGTTTTGTTCCTTGGATTGGCCGGGGAACCATGGGTTGGCGCGGACCCACTGATACTCCATCTTGAGTTCTTTGCCGAGGCGCGCGGCGGGATTGCCGTGCGCCTTGGTGTTCGTCCATTCGTTGAGCACCACGACGTCGGGCTTGAACGCCTTGAGTTGCTCGATCAGCATGTCCAGCCTCTGGTCGTACGTTTCGCTGGCCGAGTTATCGGTGGAATCGATGGAGACAGGGCTCATCATGTTGATCTGGGCGACGCGGAACTCGGTGATCGGCTGGGTGGCCTGACCCTCGTAGGTGAACGCCGGATCGGTGGGCGAAGGGGAAGCGGCGGGAGTGATAACGCGGGTAAGTTCGGTGTCATCGCCGCCAGCGCCGCAGGCCGCCGCGAGCAGGGCGCAACTGACGGCGCCAAGCAGGAGCAAACGTTTTCGCAACGGAAGCCGATTTCGTTCGAACATTATTGACAACCTGCCCGGCAGGCTGATTCACTACGGGATAACAGCAACGACGGAGACGAGTAACGTTTGCCGCCCTGGTTAGCGAGCCCCGTACGGTGTGAGGGGGCGCAGGAAGCAAACGCGAAGATCCCTCCCGAGCTTTCGCCCGAAAGTGGCCGGCGGCCAGCAGTAGGCGCGGACGGATGCCATCCGTTATCAGTGGCAGGCGCTTCGGAATGCCAGCCGCCGGTGGCCAAAAGCCAACGGCCGCGGGCTGTCCACGGCGTCGCAAAGCGCCCGTCTTGTGCGGGAAGCAGGGTGGTACCGCGGGCTCCAATGCTCGTCCCTGGTTGTGGGACGGGCGTTTTTTGTTGGACGCCGGTTTCGCAGCACGTAGTCATGATGCCAAGGGTACGTCAGTCCTTCCCAGAGGGATGGGTTGTACGGCCGCCATGCAGCTGTCGCGCGAAAGGGAGAGCCATGTTCACACCTGTAGACCCGAAGGTTAGCTTCCCCAAGCTGGAGGAAGGAATCCTGGAGTTCTGGCGCAAGAACGCGATCTTTCTGAAGAGCGTGGAGCGCGCGCCGAAGCCGGGGCTGCCGCGCGATGGCCTGTTTGTCTTCTACGAAGGCCCGCCGACGGCGAACAATCGGCCGGGTATCCACCACGTGATGGCTCGCGTGTTTAAGGACCTCATCCCGCGGTACAAGACGATGCAGGGCTACACCGTGCCTCGCAAAGCGGGCTGGGACACGCACGGTCTGCCTGTCGAGTTGGAGATCGAGAAGGAACTGGGGCTGAAGTCCAAGCCGGAGATCGAGGCATTCGGCATTGCGGCATTCAACGAACGTTGTAAGCAGAGCGTAAGCCGCTACGTTGAAGAGTGGACGCGGATGAGCGAGCGGATCGGCTTCTGGGCGGACATGGAGCACCCGTACGTCACCTGGCACAACGACTACATCGAGACGTGCTGGTGGATCTTCAAGCAGATGTGGGAGCACGGGCTGGTTTACCAGGATTACCGCGTGGCGCCGTACTGTGCGCGCTGCGGGACCACGTTGAGCGACCACGAAGTGAGCCAGGGGTACGAAGAGGACACCCCGGACCCGAGCGTTTTCCCTAAGTTCCGGGTGCCGAGCGCCGAGTTCCGGGCGGCGACGGGAGTTGACGTAGCGAGGCACGATTCCGTGAGCCTGGTGGCGTGGACGACGACGCCCTGGACGCTGCCGGGGAACGTGGCGCTGGCCGTAAAGGAGGACGCCGAGTACGGCGTCTACGAGCACGACGGCGAGCTGCTGGTGGTGGCCGCCGCACTCGCTGAGAAGGTGCTCGGCGACCGCGCCTCGCACGTGGCGACGGTGTGGGGTTCGGCGCTGGTGGGGCTTCGGTACGAGCCGCTGTACCGGCCTGAACTGCTGGCTTCGCAGACGATGCGCTTCGACGCAGAAGGGCGGCTGCGGAACGTCACCGATGTCGCATCCACCGAAGACGGGCGTTACGTGATTGCAGCTGACTACGTTGCGGTGGACGACGGGACAGGCATCGTCCACATCGCCACGGCGTTCGGAGGCGAAGATTTCGAGCAGGGGAAGCTGTTCAAGCTGCTTTTCGTGCAGCCGATCGACCTGCGCGGGCAGATGGCTGCCGGGCTGCCGGGCGAGGGCAAGTTCGCCAAGCGGGCGGATAAGGACGTGACGCGCGACCTGGAAGAGCGCGGGCTGATGCTCAAGCATGGGACGATCAAGCACACCTACCCATTCTGCTGGCGTTGCCACACGCCGCTGCTTTACTACGCGAAGCCGAGCTGGTACATCCGCACAACGAAGCAGAAGAAGGATCTGGTAGACGGTAACCAGGAGATCAACTGGTTCCCAGAGCACATCAAGAACGGGCGCTTCGGCAACTGGTTGGAGAACAACATCGATTGGGCGTTCAGCCGCGAACGGTACTGGGGGACGCCGCTGCCGTTCTGGAAGTGCGAGGCGTGCAACGAGGCGATGTGCGTCGGTTCGAAGGCGGAGCTGATCGAGCAGGCCGTGGACCGCGCCATGGCGGAGGCGCTGGAAGACTTCCATCGGCCGTTCATCGATGACATCCTGCTGCGTTGCGAAAAGTGCGGCGGTATTGCGAGGCGCGTGCCCGAGGTGGCGGATGCCTGGTTCGACAGCGGCGCGATGCCCTACGCCCAGTGGCACTATCCGTTCGAAAATGAAGATGCTTTCCTCAAGAACTTCCCAGCGGATTTCATCTGCGAGGCGATCGACCAGACGCGCGGCTGGTTCTACACGCTCCACGCCGAGGCGACGATGCTGAAGGCGAGCGAGGCGGTGCCCGAGGGGATCAGCTTCAAGAATGTCATCTGCCTTGGGCACATCCAGGACGAAAAGGGCAACAAGATGTCCAAGAGCAAGGGCAACACGGTGGAGCCGTGGGCCGTGCTCGATGCTCACGGCGCGGACGCCACGCGCTGGTCCATGTACACGTCGAGCCCCGCCGGCTCCTCGCGGCGGTTCAGCAGCGGGCTCGTCGAAGAGGGGCTACGGCGCTTCCTGCTGACGCTCTGGAACACCTATTCGTTCTTCGTCAGCTACGCCAATATCGACAACGTTGACCCTCGCACCCCGCCTAACGGTGAGCTGCCGGAGCTGGACCGCTGGCTGCTGAGCGAGCTGAACGCGCTGATCCTCAAGGTGACGGCGGAGCTTGAAGCGTACGACCCGACGGACGCCGCCCGTGCGATCGAAGCATTTGTGGAGGACCTTTCGAACTGGTACGTGCGCCGTTCGCGTCGCCGCTTCTGGCGGGGCGTGAGCGAATCCGATAGCGACAAGCAGAGCGCCTACTTCACGCTCTACAGCGCGCTCAAAACGCTCTCGCTCCTGCTCGCCCCGTTCACCCCGTTCGTTGCCGAAGAACTCTGGCAGAACCTCGTCCGCTCGATCGACAAGGACGCGCCGGAGAGCGTGCACCTGGCGTACTGGCCGGTGGCGGACACGTCGCGCATCGATGAGTCACTGAACGCCGAGACGCAGCTCGTAAAGCGCATCTGCTCGCTCGGCAGGGCGGCGCGGGCGAAGGCCCAGATCAAGGTGCGCCAGCCGCTCGCGCAAGTGCTGGTGAAGGTGCGTTCGGTCGAAGAAGCGATCGCGCTGCGCAAGAACGCTAACCTTGTGCTCGAAGAGCTAAACGCGAAGGCGCTGGACCTGCTCGAAGACGAGACGGCAGTCGTGCGCTACGAAGTGAAGCCGAACCTCCCGGTGCTCGGCAAGAAGTACGGTGCCGAAGTGGCCGCGATCCGCGCCGCCCTCGGTGCTCTGCCGGCGGCGGAGGTGGCCGATGCCGTGCGTCGCAACCGCCCCGTAAACGTCGGCGGGCACCAGTTGCTGGCCGAAGACATCCTCCTCGTCGCGCAGGATACCGCGGGCTTCGCCGCCGCCAGCGACGGCGGCTACACGGTCGCGATCAGCACCGCCATCACCCCGGAACTGGCCGATGAGGGCCTCGCCCGCGAGATCGTCCGCCGTGTGCAGGACATGCGCCGCGAGGCCGGCTTCGAGTTGAGCGACCGCATCACCCTCTGGTATGCCGGGCTCGGCGGTGCGGCAGTCGAGGCGGACGTGGCGCGCGTCATGCAGACCCAGGCCGCCTA
>JBBQGT010000095.1:0-12482 GCA_038323265.1 Tepidiformales bacterium | reverse complement strand
TTGATGCTCATCGCCGGCGTTGCAGGTCTTCGGACATCGAGTTCGTCGGGGCGCAGCCGGGTTTGTTAGGTGCGGTGGCGTCGGCATATGCCGTGCGCCACCGCACCGCCTGCCGTCAGCTGCACTAGCGAGACCTTCCATCGAAGCAGCGGGCGCCGTGGCTCAGAGTTCACTCACCTTTACTTTAGCTGCCGGCCCCATCCGGTCGAGCGCGAACCGCACGAACGCCAGCGTCTCCGCGACGGCGGCGGCAGATGGGTGCAGGGCCGCGTGGCGAGTTGGTGCGCCCCGTCCACGGGGATATTCGGAGCGCCGCCGCCATGCGTCCTCGATGAGTGGTGCCCAGCGCGGTCCGAGTTCGACTAACGCCCAGCGCATGGCCTCCGGCTTGGAGGGGATGCGGCCGGTGGCGAGCGACTGTAACACTCGGCAGTAGAAGAGCACGGTGAAACACTGCAGACTGAGCGCTTCGAGGGTCGTTTCACCGCTGAGCAGGGTGTTCGCGAACGGAGCCGCCGTCTGCCGCACGTCAGCCGCCAGCGCCCCGGACTCCACCGGGTCGATCACATCCGCGGGCGGCGGCCCATGGAGTGCGATGCCATGTTCGCGTAGCACCCAGCGCACCACGTTGGCGTTGTCGTGCTCGGACCGCACGAGCGTGCGGCTGCCGTTACCGAGGAACAGGAACGGATACCCCCGCGCCGGGGGGCCGCCCCCGATAGACGAGTCGCGCCATCCACCCGGTCGGGCGAAGCGCGGGGTGTCCGCAGCGTCGGGGGGCCGTCGGATCACGGCAGCCGGCGCATACGAACCCTCGATGTGCTGCGCCCAGGTCTCTGGCCGGTCGTGAAGCCGGCCGTGCAACGGTGTCAGGTAAGCCGCCGGTCTGCGAAAGCTTGCGTTTCCATCGCATTCGCAGGCAACCATGACCACTCGGCCGTGCTCCTACGTAAGTGGTTTTGTCGGGGCATTCTGCCTCGGCGCCAACTACAGGAGGACAGATGTCAACCCACAAACTTCGTCTTGGTCTCGCCAGCGCCGCACTCGCGGTAACCGCCGGGGGGTTCGCCGTCATCGGGCTCTCCGGGGGCGAGGGCCCCGCAACCGCAGCCGTCGCAAAATCCGAGGGCACAACCTACACCGTGGCATTCCGGCCTCTCAATGAAGGTCCCCACATCTATCAGGGCGTTACCTACCCCAACGTCCCCACAGCTGCAGTCACCAACGGGTAGCTAACCCTCAAAGGCAACGACGTAACCATCACTTTCGTGGTTGATAACGTCACCATGTCGCTCCACCCCCAACACATTCACGCCGGGCTCACCTGCCCCGGACCGGAAGCCGACACCAACCACGACACCTACGTTGACGTGATCGAGGGTCTCCCCGCGTACGGACCCATCCTCGTTAACCTCGACAGCGATCTGAGCAGCAATGCCGCCGGTGAGTTCCCTCACACCAGCCACTACACCTACGACGAGATGGCAAACCGCTCGACGCTTCAGGATGAGATTGGCACGGCCCTTAAGTCGGTCGGCGCCACATCGTCGTCCACGGCTTTGCCGGTGCTGTCCCGAGTAGCGTTGCCGGCCTCGGCGCTGTCCCCGGCAACACGGCGTTGCCGGTCGCCTGCGGCGAAATCCAGGTCGTCGGAGGCTAGTCCTTCAATCAAGACAGTGGTCTCCGTTCTACGAGAAGCCTCTGACTCCCAGGTCCCGGCAATGGTCGCTTTCCTTGCGCACCGTTGCCGGGACCACTTCGTTCGCTCCTGTACGTGCCGTGAAAGTTCGACCTGGGCAGTCCGCGCGCAGCGCCGATCTCAAAATCTGGCAACTCGCCAGGAGCGGGTGTGATCCCCCGCGCTGAAGCCCCCTTCTGAGGTCGGTCAACCAACAAGAGCCGCCGTTAAGCCTGGCTCACGCTGTGGACACCGCGGCAGCGCCCGTGACCCACGAGCGTAAATGGTGGCATTTATAAGGTTAGCTGACCCCGGTGAATCACCGATGAGCCCAACGTTGCCGGGACGCCACTGTGCACACCTCGCCGGCCAACCTACGATTCGTTCTCGCTCATCCCAAGCAGGAGAACCGGCACTCCCCGTTTTCCATGTGCCCCGCACTCGCTCATGAAGATCAGTGGCGGCCGCTGCTTGAGGAGCGTGGTGAAATCGTCGTTCATGCCGCTAGCTGTTTCAAAGTCCACGTAGAACTTGTTGCCGCGGGTGAGCACTGGAATGTTGTCCACTTTCGAAGTGATATGGATGCCGTGCTTCCGGCAGTCCGGGCTAAAGCAGCCGGTTCTTTCGGGAAGACCGCAAGTCCCGGTGGAGAGATGCTGGACCGCCGTAAGCTGCAAAACGGCCGCCGCTCCGCCAGCCGACTTCTCGTTACGTCGAAACTAGATTCAGAATTTGGTAGGCCCGGAGAGATTCGAACTCTCGACCAATGGATTAAAAGTCCACTGCTCTACCAGCTGAGCTACAGGCCCCCGTGCAAAAGCCGATTTCGAATTTGCGAAGGCAGGGTGTTTCGCGGAGATCCGGTAAAAGGGCTCTGGTCCACCGCTTGTAGCACGGTACCCTCGGAGGACAAGGAGAGCCAATGTCCGCCAATTCGAAGCTGAATTCCCGCACGCCGACAGACACCTGGCAAGTCTACCAGACGTTGTTCACTGACTACCTGGAGACGGTGAACAAACCAGCCCGACGATTCGCACCTACCGCATCGCTGTCGAGCAAGTCGGGGCGCCATTGAAGGGCCGCGGGTCCACAACCTACCCGGCGCTCGTCGCGACCGACACTTGATTCGATTGCTGCGCTACCTGCCGCGCGCCAAAAACAGACGATGGGCAGGGCCTGACCGCGGCCAGCACTCTCCAGCGGTACCGCAGCATCAGCGCGTTCTTCAAAGTGGCTGACGGAGATGGAGGAGCTCAAAGCTAACTCGATGGTAAAAGCTGCGGCCCCGCATCTGCCGATGAAGCTCGTTCCCGTGATCGGGGAATCTGAGCTCCCGGCCGTATTCCAAAGCGGTGAGCAGGAGCGCGCGCGAGGCCCAGCGCCATGGCGAGTCCTATCCAGATCGGAAGGAATCGGTCCAGCGTCGAGAGCCGGCCGAGCACCGTGCTCTCGAATTGGTGGGGAACTGCCGCTTTTGCAACTTTGCCTGCCCTTCGCTTGGCCTGCCGAGCAGGCTCGCACTTCGTTACGAGCCGTCAGCACGACAAAGCCAAGGGCGTGAGGGCTATCAGTCGGATCGTGCCCATACTACCGCGTCATCGGCTTCCCAGGGAAGGCCCGAGTTGACAAGCAGTCTCAGGGTCGGCTAGTCTCGACTATCTTAAGTTTATTTCCTAACTAACAAGGAGAAGCACATGAAGCGCGAACCCGTGCGGCAGACTTCGGACCGCCGATTGACTCGGCGCCATTTCGTTCAGCTTACCGGCGCAGGTCTCGGTAGTGCTGTACTCCTGAACGCCTGCGGCGGTGGCGACGACAAAGTCTCCTCCACACCGCCTGCTAGCGGTTCGGCCGCCGCGCCGACAAGCACAGTGAAGATTGGCGGCGAACTTCGCTACGGGGGGAGCCGGGATATAACCACCCTGGACCCGCACCTTGGCACGCTTAGTGAGGAAGTCACGGTCTTCTCGGGCCTCTATCCAAGCAGCCTCAGCTACAGCGATGACTCGCAGATCATCCCGAGCCTCGCGGAAAAGTTCGAATACCCAGACAACACCACGCTGGTGATGACCTATCGCACGGACGTTACCTTCCACGATGGGACCCCGTTGAATGCCGACGCAGTCAAGAAGAATTTCACTCGCTACCTTGATCCGGCAACGGGGACCTCGGGCGGCGCGGCGCTGACGAAGAAGATCGCCTCGGTAGAGGTTCTCGATGCCAAGACGGTGCGCTTCCGCCTGGTGGCGCCGGATGCTACGGCTCTCGCCAGCATCGGTGGCGTGCGGATGATTTCTCCCACGGCAATCGACAAGTACGGAAAAGACCTCGCGCGGAGTGCCGCGGGCGCCGGCCCCTACAAGCTCAAGGAATGGCAGAAGGACGACCATCTCACGATGGAGCGGTTCGAGGCGTACTGGGACAGCAAGAAAGCGGCCCCGCGCGTACCACGCCTCGATTCGTTCACGTTCCGGCCGATTGTTGAGCCTGCGGTGATGATCGCGAACCTAAAGACGCGCAGCATCGACGTAGCGGCAGCAATCCAACCAGTGGATTTCGAGACCGTGAAGTCCACGTCCGGTGTGGTCGCGGTTGAACGGCAGCCGTCATCCAGCGTGCGGATGTACATCAACGTGAATCGCGGGCCGACGAGTGATCTTCGCGTCCGGCAGGCGATCTCGATGGCGATTGACCGCGCGGCCATCGGCAAGGCCGTCTATTTCGGACTGGGCAAGCCAGCGGCGTCCGTCTTTTCGCCAACCAACTGGATGTACCCGAAGGACCGCGCGATCCCCAAGCAGGACGTGGCTGGCGCCAAGGCGAAACTCAGTGCGGCGGGTAATGCGAACATCACGCTGGACATGGTGCTGCCGGCGGCCGAGCCGTACCGGAGCATCGCGCAGGTGATCCAGGCCTCCATGGCACAGGCGGGCATCACCGTCAACATTAAGCAGCTCGAATCGAGCCAGTTCCTTGAAGCGCTCAAGGCGCACGAAGGGCACCTGGCTCTCGACGCAATCGGCAACCGCAGCGACCCCGATGGTTTCGTGAGCGGCAACTACAAAGCAACCTCCTCCTTCAATTTCGCGGGCTTCAACGATCCTCAATTTGAGAAGGCCCTGGCCGATGCGCTGCTGCTCACCGATCAGAAAGAGCGCGGGAAGCTGTATCAGGCCGCCGAGCAGCGACTGCTGGACGAAGTACCGACCGTCTTCCTTTACAACCCGCCCGGTCTGTACGCGCAGCTCGATACCGTGCAGGAGTTCCGCGTGGTGGACTTCGTCGGCGGCGTGTACGACACCACCTGGCTGAAGAAGAGCTAGGCCTTTTACGAAGCTCCCCTGTGCGCGGCCTCAAGTTGCGCGCAGGGGAATCGCGTCCCTATCCAAACTCGAACGGGTTGGTGGCAATGACGAGCTATGTTGGCCGTCGCCTACTGATGATGATTCCCGTAATCGTCATCGTGACCGCAGTACTCTTCGCTCTGAGACAGGCAACGCCTGGTGACCCGGCAACTGTCGCCGTTGGGCAGGAGACCCAACTCACTAAGGAAGAGTATGAGGCCACGCTAAAAAGCCTACGCGCTCGCTATGACCTCGATAAGCCGCTTCCAGTGCAGTACGTGCTGTGGGCGGGGCGTGCGGTCATTGGTGACCTCGGACGTTCCTACCGCTCCAATCAGCCGGTGCGAGAGGCGATCATCGAACGCCTTCCGGTCACGTTGGAGCTTGGAGTGCTTAGTCTGCTTCTCAGCTGGGTAATTGCGGTGCCGGCAGGAGTAATCGCGGCGAAAAACCGAAACAAGTGGCCGGACCTTGGGGCTAACTTCGTTGGCCTGCTTGGCCTCTCTCTGCCGAATATTTGGGTTGCTTTTGTTCTCATTTACATTCTGGGGGTAAAGCTCGAATGGCTCCCCCCGTCCGGCTACGTCCGGTTCACGGATGACCCGGTTGCAAATCTCAAATCTTTGGCGATACCGGTCATAACCCTGGGAACCTCCGGCGCCGCCGTCATCATGCGACTAACGCGCTCGAGCCTGCTCGAGGTCATTTCCCAGGACTACATGCGCACGGCTCGAGCCAAGGGGCTCCACGAACGTGCCATCCTCTGGAGGCACGGGATGAGGAATGCGCTCATCCCGATCGCGACGGTAGTTGGCCTGGAACTGGGAGGGCTCCTCGGCGGCGCGTTCATCATCGAACAGATCTTCTCCCTTCCAGGGATGGGGAAGCTTGCGGTCGACGCCATCTACGCGCGCGACTACCCCGTTGTGCAGGGAGTGCTGCTGATCTCAACACTGACCTATCTGCTGGCCAATTTCGCCGTTGACATGGTCTACGGGCTGCTTGATCCGAGAATCCGGTATGCCTGAAATGGGGAAGCGATGAACGCGGCGGCGCCGGCCGAATTGCCAGACTCAGACTTTGGACTGGGCCCGGCGCGGCGCCGTCCAGGCGGGTTCCTGGGTTTTCTCGCGACCTTCCGCCGTCAGCGCCTGGGCGTCGTCGGTGCGGCTATGCTGTCGCTCACGCTCTTATCGGCAATCGGCGCTCCGTGGATTGCGCCGTACGACCCGAATGCGATAGCACCCCTGCAAGTACTGGAGTCTCCCAGTTTCGCGCACTGGCTCGGCACCGATTCTCTCGGCCGCGACGTGTTGAGCCGGATCCTCTATGGCGCGCGAATTTCGCTGTACGCAGGTTTGCTCGTCGTGTCCATTTCCATGATAGCGGGCACCATAATCGGCCTTGTAGCCGGCTACTCCGGCGGGGTGATCGACGGGGCCCTGATGCGGACGATGGATGCGCTGCTGGCGTTCCCAGGCCTGGTCTTCGCGCTTGCCATCACGGCCGCGTTGGGTCCGAGCCTGACGAACGCCATGATTGCGATCGCGGTGTTGAGCTTCCCGGGGGCCGCCCGAGTGGTGCGCGGCGAAACGCTCTCGCTGCGGGAACGGGACTTCGTAACCGCGGAACGGGTGCTTGGCGCGTCTCCTGGCAGGATCCTTTTTCGCCACATTCTGCCGAACGCGCTGGCGCCGATCATCGTAATCGGCTCCCTGCGCGTGGGCGGCGCTATTCTGATCGAAACCGGGTTGAGCTTCCTTGGTCTCGGCGTCCAGCCGCCCCAGGCGAGCTGGGGCTCGATGGTGAACGAGGGTTCGCGATTCCTGGAGCGCGCTCCCTGGATATCAATGGCTTCGGGTGGGGCGATTTTCCTCGCCGTTCTCGGTGCGAACCTCGTTGGTGACGCCGTCCGCGACACGCTCGACCCACGATTGAGGAACGAATGACCGAAGCATCCCAGTTGCACCGAACCACCTTCCCGAACGGCCGGCGCGGGCCCAGTCCTGACCCCATATACCCACCAGCCGGGGAGATGGTGAGGGGTACGCGACCCGATGTCTCGAGGCGTGCCGCCCGGCCCTCGTACATGAAGGAGCTCAACCTCCTCATCGTCCTCGACGCGTTTCGAGCCGCGGGGACGTTGTCGCGGGCGGCCGTCGCTCGATCGACTGGCATCAGCGCCCCCACCACTTCGAAAAGTGTGCAACAGCTCGTTGATGCGGGTCTGCTGGTGGAGGACGGGCGCGATGCGGGGAACATCGGCAAGCCAGCAACGCGGATTCGCTTCAACGCAGCATGCGGGGCCGTACTCGGCATCGATCTGGGTGGGACCCGCTTGCGCCTCGCGGTATCCGACCTGAGCGGCAGTATTAAAGGGAGATCGCTCGAGGCGATCGATCCGGAGGCTGGCCCGGCCGCGATTCTTGCTCGCATCGAAGAGTTGGGCAAGCGCCTCCTCGAGGAAACCGGCCAGTCGGTGATGGCTATTGGCCTGGCAACCCCGGGGATCGTGAACACCGGGGCGGGAACCGTGATAGCGGCCCGCAATCTCAGAGGCTGGCACGACGTACCGATCGGACGGATGCTCGAGGACGCCTTTGGTGTTCCGGCAGTCGTTGAGAATGATGTCAACGCCGCCGCGCTCGGGGAACGATGGCATGGCGCCGCTCGCGGCCACGATAGCTTCCTCTTCGTCTCGATTGGGACGGGCATTGGCGCCGGACTGATTCTCGACGGTGAGATCTATCGCGGCACGCATTTCGCAGCCGGAGAGATCAATCTGCTTCCCGTAGGCGTCCCGGGGGACGCGGCGTTCCTTGAGGACCGCGGGAGCGGGCCGGGAATCATCCGGCGAGCGTTCGAGCTGGGCTTCGTGGGACCGCCAAACGGACGGACCACAACGGACGGTATCTTCGCTGCTGCGAGTTCTGGAGACGAGGCGGCCTGTCGCGCGGTCGCTGACGGGGTCCATGCCATCGCCTTCGGAACCGGAGTGCTGATGGCGGCGATAGACCCGTCAATCGTGGTGCTCGGTGGTGGCGTGACGAGTCAGGGGGATGCAATTCTACGCCCCGTGGCCGAAGCAATTGGCAACATCGTCCGCCTGCGATGTGAGGTTGTCCTTTCCGAACTCGGCGTCGATGCGCAATTGCATGGCGCCCTGTTCGTTGGGTTAAAACGCGCGGATCTCGCGTTAGTGGACCGCGTACGCACCCGGGTCACCGAGTGACCACTACAAGGAGGCAGAGTTTGAACACCGTAATGGCCGGGGCGAGTGTCCTCGATATCACCTCGCCCGTTGGCGTGGAAATGGGCGGCTACGGAGCACGCAAGGGCGTGTCCACGGAGATCCACGACAACCTGAATGTCCGTACCCTGGTGCTTGACGATGGCGCCACGAAGCTGGTCATCGCCATCTGCGATTTTGTTGGCGTTGGTCCCATGATCGTCCAGCGTGCGCGGGAAATCATTTCGGATGAACTCGGGATCCCGGCACAGAACGTCTGCATCGCCGCCACACACACACACTCAGGCCCATTAACCGTGCGAACCGGTGACGGCCTGGACTACTCCCGCGTGACCGCCGCGAAGATTGCCGGATCGGTCCGCGTGGCGTTGTCAGCCATGCAGCCGGTCTCACTGAAGGTTGGCCTGACTGAGGTCTCCACCATCAGCCAGAACCGCAGGGACCCGGCGGGCCCAATCGAGACAGTCGTGAAAGTGCTGCTCGCGGCCGCGCCTGGGGGCGGTGAACCGGTAGCCACGGTCGTCAACTACGCATGTCACGCCACCGTGTTGGAGCACGACAATCTGCACTATTCAGCCGATTTTCCGGGCGTTGCTGCCGGCCTTGTAGAGCACGCCCTCGGGGGCAAGTGCATCTACATGCAAGGGGCCTGCGGCGACATCAATCCAGCGTGGATGCGGCACGACTTCGCCGAGATTCGGCGCGTAGGCGGTATCCTGGGCGCGGCCGCGGCAAGGACCGCCCACGAACTGAGACCGCTCGGGGAAGAACAGTGGTGCATCAATCTGAGCTGGACCGAAGACGTACCAGTAGGGCCTGCGCCGGGGACGGTTCTGAGTGACATCGCTCTCTCATCGGGACAAACGTTCCTCGATCTGCCGAGGAAGGTGCTTCCCGAAGCGTCGGAGATCGAGAACGAATTTGCTGCTCTCGAGGCCGAGATTGCGAAGCTGGGCGCTGACGACCTCGATGAGCGACGCGCTCTCCGCCCTCGACTCAATCAGTTGCGCATCGACCGCGTGGCCAAGCAACGCTTCCCCACGGGCGGCGAACCCACCCAACGAGTAGAAGTGCAGGCGTTCCGGCTCTCGGCCGAAGCGGCGGTGATCATGCTTCCCGGGGAGTTCTTCGTGCAGACCGCAAAAGAGATCGAGGAGCGTGCGGGCCTGCGACACCTCTTCGTCTGCGCATACGCAAACGATTACGCCGGCTACTTCGCTCCTGCGAACGAATTCCCTTGCGCGGGCTACGAAGTAGGGAGTACGCGCTTCACCTCGGAAGCCGAGGGAATGATTACCGACGCCGCCGTAGCCTTGCTCGCGTCGCTCTTTGGGAGGCAACAGTGACCGATCGATCTACCCTCGCCATTGATGGCGGCACGCCTGTGAGGACGGTCCCGATGGATATCGACAAAGGCGTGTCCTACCTGAACGAAGACGAAGAGATGCAGGCGGTCGAAGAGGTACTTCGAAGCCGCTCACTCTTCCGCTACTACGGGCCGCAGCTTTTGAAAAAGACTGAAGCCTTCGAGGAGCGCTTGAAAGCGATCACAGGGGCGACCTATGCGCTCGGCGTTTCTTCGGGGACAGCCGCGCTGCAGGCCGGCCTTGTGGGGCTGCATGTCGAGGACGGCGACGAAGTCATTATCCCGGCGGTCACGTTCATCGCGACCGTGGGCGCGGTCGTGAATTCCCGCGCCGTACCCGTGTTTGCCGAAGTGGATGAGTCACTCAACCTCGATCCGGCATCGTTCGAGGCGATGATCACGGAGAAGACAAAGGCGGTCATCCCGGTCCACCTGGCGAACGTCTCCTGTGATATGGACCCGATTATCGCTATCGCACGCAAGCACGGGGTTCGCGTGCTGGAAGATGCCGCCCAGGCGATGGGTGTCACCTACCACGGCCGACAGGTCGGAAGCATCGGCGACGTCGGGGCATTTAGTCTCCAGCTATCGAAGAACATCACAACGGGCGAAGGCGGCGCTCTGATCACCAACGACTTTGAGATCTTCGACCGTGCCGCCCGCTTCCACGATCAGGGCGGACAGTTCACAACTTCTACTGGCGCCGTACGGGAACTGACATCCGGTGAACCGTTTATTGGGTCGAACCTCCGCATGACGGAGATCGCAGGCGCTCTTGCGGGTGCCCAGCTCGAACGGCTTGAGGGAATGGTCCAAACGATGCGGAAGAGGGCGGCGGGAATTCGCCATCGTCTGAGCGACATGCCGGTCGAGTGGCGCAGGCTCCCCGACTCCGACGGCGATGGTGGCAGCGTCACAATGTTCTTCCAGGACGAGCCGACGGCGGTGAAATTCGCGGACGCGTTGAGGGCCGAAGGCATCCCCGCCGGGCGCGTGTACGGCGGGCGTCCGGTTTATGCCAATCCCGCCGTCCTTGAGCAGAAAACCGCGTGGTCCAAGGGGTGCCCGTTCAATTGCGCTGAACACCCCACTGATCGCAAGTACTACCACGGGATGTGTCCCCGCAGTGAGGATCTGCTCGGACGGTCACTGAGTATCGGAATTGGGCCGATGATGACCGACGAAGATGCAGACGACATCGTCACCGCGGTGCGCAAGGTCGCGGAGCGTCTGCTGTGAAGCGAGTTGGCTCATGACTGTGCGATTTGGATTCGTCGGATTCGACCACTGGTACAACGCATTTCCCTCTCTTGAAGCGGTCCTTCAGGACAGTGAAGCCAAGGTGGTAGCCATTGCCCATCGAGACGCGGGCCAGGCAGCCTACGTTTCGAACAAGTACGGGATACCCTGCGGTCAGTCTTATGACGAGGTCATCGGGCGCGATGATATCGATGTCATATGCTCCTTCACCAGTACCGAACAGAACGCGGCGATAGCAATTCGGGCGCTGGAAGCGGGCAAATCCGTTGCCGCAATTAAGCCACTGGCGATGACGCTTCTTGAGGCGGACGCCCTCGTCGAGGCGGTGGAACGGACGGGGAGGCACTACTTTCCCAACGACGCCGCGCGGCGGTTGTTCCCCGCGAATCGTCAGTTCCGGGAGTGGATAGATGCCGGGCGAATCGGAGATGTGGTGACGGCGCACTGTGTCTTTCGAGCCGGGCTTCCCCAGGCGTGGCCAGGTGCAACCCAACCAGGCTGGTTTGCAGACCCGAGCCGGTCCCCCGGCGGAGCCTTCATCGACCATGCGGTTTATCACGTCGACGTGCTGCGGTGGCTGTTCGGGGCAGAGGTTGAGGAAGTTGTGGGGATGGTCGCAAATGTCCGAAGCAAGGAGATCCCGGTTGAGGACTATGGCCACGGGATCTTCCGGTTCACGAACGGTTCTGTTGGCACCATCGAAGACACGTGGACGTCCGGCCCCGGCGCCTCGCGAGAGGCTATCGAGATCGTCGGCACACGAGGTTCACTGATGATGGACTCAGCGACCGGAAAGATGGCGTTTACCGGCGACTTCGATCTGCCAGGGTGGCTTCTCGCCTCGCCGCCTCCTTCGAAGGGCGGGTTTATGCAGCACGTCGTTCGCTGCATCAAGGGAGATGAGGGGCCGCTGTCTTCCGTGTCAACGGCGAGGGACAACCTGGCCGCTTGCCTGGCATTTTACGAGTCCGCCAAGACGGGGCGCGCCGCTCGCCCAGCACCCGGTTTAGCTCCCGCCGAATGAGCAGCGTGCTGGTGATTATGGCGGACCAGGTAGTCACTCCGCGGCGCACGATCGAGCGAGGCGCGGTGATCGTCGAAGGTGATCGCATAGCGGCCGTGGATCAGGCGAATGTCATCTCGATCCCGAGCGGGGCGGAGGTGCTCAAAGCCGACGTTCTCATGGCGGGGTTCATTGACCTTCATGTCCATGGGGCTGGAGGTCACAGCTTCGGCGAAGGCACCGAGGCCTCGAGAATCGTAGCCAGAGCGGAAGCCGCGGCCGGCGTGACCACCTGCTATGCAGGTCTCGGCGCAGGGGCCAACCTGGAGGCAATCGCCCAGACCGTTGCAATGGCGGCGGCGGCCGTCGGCGGAACTACCGACGGGGCTCGAATCGCTGGCATCTTCATGGAAGGACCGTTCATCAGTCCTGCCCGGAAGGGGGCGTGGAACGCCGCCCACCTTCGGACGCCGCGCGTGACCGAACTGCACGAACTGATGGCGGCAGCGCAAGGCCAAATTCGCCGTGTGAACGTTGCCCCCGAACTCCCCGGAGCGCTCGAATTCATTCGGGAAGCGCGC
>JBBQGT010000094.1:0-13113 GCA_038323265.1 Tepidiformales bacterium | reverse complement strand
GATGTCAAGCCGCCCGAAGGCGGCGAGCGCCTGCTTCACCATGCGCTCGCCGCCCGCCATGGAGGCGACGTTGTCGTAGTTCGCCACGGCATCCGAGCCGAGCTTCTTGATTTCGGCGACCACCTCGTCTGCGGGCGAGGTGTCCTGGCCTTCTCCGCCGGGGTTGCCGCCCAGATCATTGACGACTACGCGCGCGCCCTCCTGGGCGAGGAGGAGTGCCTCACCGCGGCCGATCCCCCGCCCCGCGCCCGTGACGATTGCGACCTTGCCTTCGAGTCTGCCTGGCATGGAATCTCCTCCGGGTGGTGTGTGGCGAGAATTTACCACTCAACGGGACGCTCGTCAGCGATGCGTCGAAGCGCCGGCAGCGAGGCTCGCAAGCAACTGTCGGGCACGAGCGTGGGAGCGTCCCGTGGCATCGCTGAATCGCTCGAAGTCCAGCAGTTTCTGGACGATGTCCGGCGGGAAGATCGCTTCCGGGTCGCCGCCCGGCAGCTGCGTCCTGTGGGCGGCGATTGAGGCGAGCTTGGTCGGGGCGACCTGGCTGATCGGCAGTTGGTAGTGCCACGCCGCCGCGCCGCCGATCTTCTCGGGAGCTGGGGTAGGCGGATCACCCATCATCGATAAGCACTTCCGGTACTGCGGTAGAAAGAGCCCGGGCGCGAAGGCCGCGAGCAACAGCGGTGGCCGGGACGCGCCGAGCGATTGCCATGCCTCCAGTAGCCACCGATAAGCGGCGATGTGGTCCGGGTGGCCGTACGCGCCATCTTCGCCCAGCGAAACAATGAGGTCCGGGTGGCTCGACTCGATGAAATCGCGGAGTCGACTGACCTGCGATGGTTGTTCGCGAACGTGCCCGTCAGGGAGCCGCCAGAACTCTGGCGGTTCAGCGCCTAGAACCTTGCAGGAGGCAGCCAGTTCGCGTTCACGGGCCTCGCCGATCGCCGCCTTCCCGATAGGCCCGCCGTCATGGCGCTTGCCGCCTTCACCGGACGTGAGGCTGAGCACGACGCACCGCCATCCCGCGCTCGTCGCGAGTGCCAACGTCCCCCCGAAGCTGTACGACTCGTCGTCCGGGTGAGCGATGATTGCGAGGAGCGTTGGCACCGCGCGATTGTCGAGCGTCCGCGCGCGGCGGTCGAGGAGAGCTACTTCTTGTTGAACTTGCTCCCCGCCGCTTCGGCGCCTTCGCGAAAGATGGCCTCGACTGCGTCCGCGGCCCGTGAGGCAGCGGCGTCGAGGGCGCGCTTGTCCTCGCCCTGCGGTGCGTTCAGGACGTACTGCGCCACGTGCTCCGATTCCCACGTCGGTTCGCCGTTGACGGCCGGCCGGCCGATGCCGATGCGCAGCCGGACGAAATCCATCCCTACAGCCGCGCCGATGCTTTTTAGGCCGTTGTGCCCGCCTGCCCCGCCGCCTTCACGGATACGCATCGCACCAACCGCGAGGTCCAGGTCGTCGTACAGCACTATCGTGTGGGCGAGGTCGCAGCCGGTCCATTGCATAGCCTGCGAGACGGCCTTCCCGCTGAGGTTCACGAAGGTCTTCGGTTTGATGAGTGCCACGCGCTGCTCCGCCAGGTTACCGACGCCGATGGCCATCGTGCTACCAGTGGATTTGAGTTGTGTGCCGGCACGCTTCGCGAGTTCGTTCACCACCCAAAATCCGATGTTGTGGCGAGTGCGCGCGTAGTCTTCACCGGGGTTGCCGATGCCCACCACCAGCCAATTGGCGGCGAACCGCGGGCCGCTGTGCGAAAAGAGTCTCTTGAAGGCCATTGCCGCTTCACTTTCGCATGCCGGGGGCTGTCCGCAAGCGCGCCGCAAACGGGCTAGACTGCCCCCATCTAGCACATAGAGGAGAACTCATGGCCGCAACCGTCCGCGAAACCATCCGTGAACTGCTCGAATCGACGCAACGCACGACTGAGGCGCTGCTTGCACTTTCGGACGACGAACTGGTGCTGCCGTCCTCCCACGTCTGCGCACAACAGCGGGACCTCTGGACGCTTGTCACCAACGACCTGGACCACGAAAAGATCCACGCCGGGCAGGTGATTGAAGGCCGCTACGAGGCGCGACGGACCGCGTCGCCCATGGAACGGCTGGTCGCTGAATGGCTGGAAGAACGCGCGCGGTTCATCGGCTCCTTCATCGGGATGACCGATGACGAATTCAACGCCGAGACCGCGCCGGGCGCATGGAGCTACCGGGCCGTGGCAAAGCACGTGCTGCTGGTCGAAGAGGACTCGTTGAAGACGCTCGCAGCCGATCGGGCCGCGCGGGGCGGCTAACATCTCGAACCCGGGAGACGAAGCATGGCAGCAGCCGAACAGGTAGAAGAGCTGAAGACGAAGATGCGCGAACAGCGCGCGGAGCTGATTAAGGCCGCACGGCAATTGAGCCGCGATGACGCCCTACGCGTCCCCGTGGACGCCGAGGGCGAGGAGCAGTGGACGGCACTGGAGCAGTTGGCGCATCTCTGTGAGATGGAGCGCTCCTACGATGCCTGGGTGAAGGCTGCCCTGGCGGAAGACGGCGCAGATCTTTCCGGTATCCCCTGGCAACGCGTCGATGTACCGATCGAAGAGGCGAACAACCACAGCGTGGTAGACCTGCTGCGCAATTTGGAACTGGAGCGCGCCTACACCTTCGGACTCATCGATGGGATTTCCCTGGAAGGCTTCGACCGCACGGCAAAGAGCCCGGTCTTCGGCTCGCTCACCGTCTTGCAGTGGCTGCGTTCGTTCTACCGCCACGACCGACAGCACGCCGCCCAGATACAGGGGCGCGTGAGCGACTACCAGCCGAACTTCAAAGGCAAGGAGCCGAACCAGCGGCTGGCGCGCATCGAACTCGTTGCCAAGCACTATCGCCGCTAGGCGCTGAGCTTTTGGGGCTGCCGCACGCGCGGCAGTGGCTGGAGTTGGGTGGGCACGACTGCCCGGCACTGACAGCGTTCGCACTCACGCACGCGCACCGCACGGCTTTCGAGGTTCACGAAGTAGCGCCAACGGTGTTCGCAGGGGCCAGATTGTTTTTGCATGCTCTCATCATGCGATGGTGTTGTTAACGGCAGCGGTTCTGGCGTGAACTGCCACCATCAGGCGATCGCACGGGCAAGTGCCACCCCGGCGACCGCTGCCGCCAGCCCAAGACCAACGCTGCCGCCGATGTAAACGAGCGAGCGGGTTGGATCGCCCTGCTCTAACAACCGCCACGATTCGAGCGAAAACGCCGAAAACGTGGTGAAGCCGCCGAGCACCCCGGCGATCAGGAATAGCCGCATATCCGCGCCAAACGTGCCGGATTCGTCTGCCAACGTGGCCAATAGGCCGATGAGGAACGAGCCAACGACGTTCACGCTTAGCGTGCCCCAGGGGAACGCCGTGCTCGCGTGCTGCACCATCCAGAGGCCGACGAGGTAGCGTCCAGCGGAGCCCAGCCCGCCACCCGCGATCACCAGCGCCAGTCTCATCGGTGCCTCTTCCTTATCCGCGCCGCCCGCCTGCGCGTTGCCCGCGGCGGAGACTGGTGGCTATAGTACCAATCTCCACCATGTTGATAGACCTCCATGCACATACTTGGCCCCGATCCCATGACAGCGTCCTCAATCCAGACGATCTAATCGTCCGGGCGAAGCAATCCGGGCTCGACGCTATCGTATTCACCGAGCACGACACGGTCTGGGATTACAAGTCGATCGAAGAGTTGCGCGCCAAACACGACTTCCTCGTGCTGGCAGGGGTCGAGATCAGCACCGATGACGGGCACATCCTGGCCTTCGGGATCGACAAGTACGTGTTCGGCATGCACCGTTCGCGCGAACTGGCTGGCTACACGGAAAAAGCCGACGGCGCGCTGGTCGCTGCCCATCCTTACCGCCGGCAGATGCCGTGGTTCAGCCGCAACGATGAGGAGTACCGCGCGGCTCTCGAAAAAGCCAGCCGCAACCCGGCCTATCAGTACGTCCAGGGTCTCGAAGAGGTGAACGGGCGCGGGAGTGACAAGGAGAACGAATTTTCCAAGAAGCTTTGCGAGATGATGGATCTGAAGGGCACCGGCGGGACGGACTCCCACGCCATCAGCGACGTGGGCAAATGCGCCACCTACTTCGAGGCCGAGATCCACGACGAACGCGAGCTAATCACGGAGCTGAAGGCCGGACGCTTCCATGCTGTGGACATGCGATCTGGCCAGCCAGTCCCCGCTCGCGGATAGCGGCCGCCACAGGACGGCATAGCGGTGAGTGAACATCACGCATTCGCTTCACACACTTGGGCACCGGTAGTAGTATCCAGTGGCCGACGGCGCCGCTAGGCGCCAATCAGGGAAGGATCTGCCCCATGACGTACACCATCACCAGCCCTTGTATTGATGTCCAGGATCAGGCCTGCGTTGAAGTTTGCCCCGTCGACTGCATCCATTTTGATGAGGGCGAAGACAAGATTCTCTACATCAACCCAGATGAATGCATCGACTGCGGCGCTTGCGAGCCAGCCTGCCCGGTCACCGCAATCTTCGCCGAAGACGATGTGCCCGCGGACCAGGCGGCCTTCAAGGAGATCAACGTCCTCTGGTACACCGACAAGGCGGCGGCGCGCGCCAAAGTAGCCGCGCTTTAGCTACCCCCGATCTCCATGAGCGTCGCGAGGGCCGCCCCTTTTGGGGAGGCCCTCATGCTGTGCCCGCCGTACGGTCGTTATGGTTGCCCGTTCCGGTGGTTCTTGTAGCCTAGAAAAGTTGCGCCACGTATCGAGCGTGGCGAAGAGGTAGGTATCCCATGGCAGACCGTGCCGTCATCCAGGCGTCTCCCCGAACCGTACTGGGCAAGAAGGTCAAGCAGCTTCGCCGGGCTGGCGTCCTGCCGGCCAACGTCTATGGACGGGCCATCCCGTCGGTGGCGCTCGAAATCGATGCGCGCGAATTCTCCCGCAACATCAAGGCAACCGGCCTGCGCAGCATGTTCGAACTGAACATCGTGGGCGAGCCTGCTCCCCGCTACGTGATCATTCGCGGGATGACGCGCAAGGGCGGCACTGGCGAGCCGATCCACCTCGACTTTTTTCAGGTGGATCCGAATCGCCCGATTGTCGCGAATGTGCCGATCCATCTGGTTGGCGAATCGCCGGCCGTGCGGGATCTGGCAGGTACGCTGCTGCACAGCCTCGATATCGTCTCGGTGCGCTGCCTGCCGCTCGCCATCCCTGCCAACTTGGAAGTGGACGTGGCCTCGCTCAAGAATTTCGATATCACCCTTTCAGTCGCGGACATCGTGCCGCCCGAGGGCGTCGAAATCCTTACAGACCCCACGATCGTGATTGCCACGGTTAACCCGCCGCGGCTGCGTCTTGAGCCAGGCGATGAGCCTGAGGACGGCACTGAAGAGCCTGTCGACGAAGAAGCCGCCGAAGAAGTCGAATAGTCCCGTCGCACCGGTGACGGGACGCACCTACCCATCCGACCCTGCTGCCACGGCTTTGCGGCTGTTCCTGGGATGGTTTGGCGCGCACTACGCGCGCAGCTTGGCCGTACCGCGCGCTGAATCCGATGGCGCGGTCTTGCATGCTAGGGTCACCGTGGGGCGCAAGTGGGAACTCGCGGTAGGCGTGGTGAACACTGTCGCTCCAGACGCAACGGTGCCGTTTGAGGCGGAGCGCGCGGCGGTCGAGCGAAGACTCGACGCGGAGGGGCGCTCGGTGGTGCTCTGGGTGCCGCGCGGCGCACCGCTGCCGGCGGGCGAGCCGGGCCTCAGCCAACTGGCGCTCGCGCTTTCGGAAGCGAATCAACTTGAAGCCGATGGGCGCCTCGAAGTGCGCCGCCCCGCAAACCTTTATCTGCGTAGGACGAGCAACACCGGTTCTGTGGTGACCGTGCTCGGCGGGCTAAGCGCACACTGGGCGCAGTTTACGAATCGCGTCCCCGGCAGCTTCCAACTCAACTCCCAAGAACTCTACCGCCTTGCCGCGAGCGGCGAAGAGCGCGAAGCGTTGAGCGAGCGCATCGTACTCGCCGCGGGCCAGCCGGATGTGGATGACACGGTGGTGGTGCGCGGCGAAGACGCATGGACGGCAAACGACCTGGGCGACGGCGGCTCAACGGTCATCGGCAGCCCGCAGCGCGAATCGGACGAACAAAGTTCATCCCTGCGGCGCAACCTGCGTAAGCTCCTCAAACAGGTGGAGCCCAGCCTGCGGGCGGAGACCGCGCCGAAGGCGCTGGTGGTGCTCGGTGCCGCCACCTACGCAGAGGAAGAGAAGCTCACCTGGGCGCTGCGGGGCATGGACCCGTCGCTCTTTGCGGGCTACGACATCCTTGCGGTGGTCGCCGATGGAGTGGTGAAAGTTCTGCTTGAACCGCCTCGCCAGACCCTGCCGTGGGACGCCCCACTGGGCTAGGCTTGCCGCACATCTTCGGCGGGGGCACTTACTTTGACGATCATGCGCGTGGGTTTTATCGGGCTGGGAATCATGGGTGCGCCGATGGCGTCGAACCTGCTCAAAGCAGGCTTTACGCTCACCGTTTGGAATCGCACGGCGGGACGGGGGGATCCGTTAGTGGCCGCGGGCGCGGTGCTAGCGAGTTCGCCGCGAGAGGTTGCCGCGGCCTCGGAAGTGACCATCAGCTGCGTCACCAACTCTCCCGACGTCGAGGCTATCGCCCTTGGCCCGGACGGTATCATTGAAGGCGCCACGTCGGGCAGTGTATACATCGACTGCTCGACAATTTCGCCCGACGTAACGCGAAGGGTGGCGGAGGCGTTGGCAGCGAAGGGCGTGTCGATGCTGGACGCACCGGTCAGCGGCGGCGACGTCGGCGCGAACGCCGGGACGCTCGCGATCATGGTTGGCGGCGATGAGGCCGCCTTCGCGCACTGCCTGCCCGTACTCCAGGCGATGGGCAAGATCGTTGTCAACGTCGGCCCGAGTGGGTCTGGCCAGGTGGTGAAGCTCTGTAACCAGGTGGCCGGCGGCCTCCACCTGCTAGCAATGGCCGAGGCGATTGCGCTTTCGCAAGCGGCAGGGGTTGACCCCGAAAAGATGCTCGAGGTTGTTGGCACTGGGGCGGCCGGTTCGTGGATGCTTTCGAACCTCGCGCCGCGAGCCGTCCGAGGCGATTTCGCGCCGGGCTTCATGGTGGACCTGATGCAGAAGGACCTGGGGCTTGCGCTGGAGACGGCAGCCAACGAATCGCTGCCGCTGCCGGGCACCGCGCTCGTCCAACAGATCTTCCGTATTCTTCAGGCGCAAGGCCGCGGATCCGACGGTACCCAGGCGATCGTCGATGCTGTCGGGCAGCTTGGGCTGCCACGTTAGGCAGCGCAGAGGTCAGTCCGTCCCTTTGTACCAGCCCCGTCCCTGTTCGTAGCCGCTGCGCGTCTGGTTCATGTTGTCCACCGCCGCCGCCACGTAAGTCGCAGCGTCTTCATACTGCGGTTTCCAGGGGGCGGCCCCGGCCCAGGCGCGGGCGTAGATTGCCGTGCCGGAGGCGTCGCGGGCATAAGGGTTGGTACCGATGCCCGTGCGGATGCGCTCGGTGAACTGATCGGCGCCCGGTTGTTCGGCGTCTGTGAGCAGCACGGCAAATCGGAACTCGCCAAGCCGCGCCGGGATATCAGAGCGGCGCGACACGTTCCGCAGGACATCGCCCACCGCGGGCGCCACACTGGGTGGCTCAGGCTCTCCAGGCGTGGCGTGAAAGCCGGTGATTACAACCTCAAACACCATAAGTGTGGTTTCGCTGCCGTAACGAAGGCTCGGTTCGATATCCGTTGCAGAAGGGCCATAAAGAGCTCAGGCCCCGCCAGGCCCGTTTCGGCATCGAGCAGTTCTGGCTCGTAGACCGGGGCTTCGGGCTGGGCTGCTGGCGCGTTGCGCTTTCCGAGGATCTTCAACATCGAGTACTCCGCTTGGTTTTGATTCCTGTGTGGAAACTAGGCGACCGAGGGCCCGTTTGTTTCTTCCCGGTCCCGGAAGAGGGAAACGATCGGCCGTACCGCCTTGTGGTGGCTGAGTTGCTGGTCGGCCGCATTGAACAGGTCATGGGGGTCGCAACCAACGCCGGAAGCGACGCCAAAACTCACGGTGACAGGGATCTGGCCCTCCCAATCACTGCCGTTCAGCCGCTCGATTTCGTGCACGATTCTGCGCGAAATGAGCCGTCCCAACTCCAGGTCGGCCTCGCCAAGGATGATTCCGAAGTCATCGCCGCCAATCCGCGCGGCAAAATCGGCCCCGCGGATGCAGCGGCTGATGCCGGACGCGGCGCGGCGGATCATGGCGTCGCCGGTTTCGTGGCCGTGCGCCTCATTCACGGTCCGCGTACCCGCGAGGTCCACCATGATCAGGGTCACCGGCGAGTGGCCGGCGCGTGCCCGTTCGCAGATTTCTCGAAGGTGGTCATCGAAGGCGTGACGGTTGTGCAGGCCCGTCAGGTGGTCCGTCCGCGCCTCGCGCTCCAACCAGCGCACCATCGTGTCGCGACGCCGCAGGTTGCGGGTCTCCTCGAACGCGCCGAGGATCCGCGTTTCAAGCTGCGAACCATCGGCCAGGTGCTGTTTGCTAAGAAAGTCATGTGCGCCGAGTTTCAAGGCTGGAAGGGCTTCTCGTTCGTTGTCGTCATCGGTCAAGAGCACCACGGCCACATCGGAGTGGCGTTCGCGTAGGAACCGGACCAGGTGGTTGTCGCGTTCAGTCCAGAGGCTGTAGTCGATGAGGGCGACGTCGAAGACGCCTTCATCGAGCAGCGCTTGCGCCTCTTCGATGCCTCGGGCGGCGTGCGGCAAGAACTCGCCATTGCGGCGCAAAAGGTCGCAAACCGAGCGGACGGCATCCACCGAGGAGTCCACCACGAGGATGCGGAGGACTCGCCGGCGGTCAGGGGCGCGGACGATAGTTGCTGCCACGGTTATGACTCTCCCATGTTCACTATCGGCACACCCTCGGCTGGCGGAGAGAGCACTGGAGTCGAACCGGGGGAAATTCGGTGGCTGAAATTAGCTAGAAGAGGGGGCCGCCCGGGTCCAAAACGTCGCCGGTCATGGCGATTACGGCGGGCCGTTCTTCGCAGTAGCCCTCATTTTCGCATTTGTCGAAAACGAATGCTGAGCGCTTCTTGTCGAACTCTATTTTCCAGGTGCCCAGGGCAGGGCTTGAGCGCCCCTGTTCGAGTTGGGTGGTGAGGACGGCGATGAGTGCGGTGAGTTCTTCTCGGCCCAAGGAGGCAGCTCCAGTGCGGTTTGCCCCTCCAGCGTTACTTACCACCGGCCACAGTGGCAACTTGCCTCGGAATGGCCGCCCCGCGGCGGCTGAGGGCGGCGCTGAAGAAGGCTGTCACAATCGTCGCGGCGAGGACGATGGAGCCCATCAACAGGAGCGTCGTGCGCTCCCCCGAAGCATCGGCCAAGGCGCCGAAGGGAAAGCCGGCAAGACCGTTAAAGCCCCAGGCCAGCATTGTGATAGACATCACGCGACCGTAGTACGCCTGGTCGCATTCCTGCATGACGAGAGCGTTGTTGAGCATCTGAAAGGCGCTCGATCCGGCGCCGACAAGGAGCATGGCGCCAAGCGCCTGGCCGAAGCCGCTGGCGGCTGAGAGGAGCATGAGCGAGACGCCGAGCAACAGCCCGCCGAGAAGCATGAGCCGCCAGGCGTGGCGTGAGCTGGCCATCCCGGCGAGCCCGATGGTGACGGCAAGCCCGGCCACCGCGCTCACGCCCAGCATCCAGCCGATGTCGCCCGAACTGCGCCCCAGTTCATTTTCGAGGAAGCCGGGGAGAACGACAAAGTACGAATAGCCGCCCATGATCATCACGATGAAGGAGAGGCTGAGGAGCATCAACCGGGGACGTTCGGACATATGCGTGAATCCGAGCTTCATATCGCCGAGGATGGATACGCCTTCCTTCGGTGCGCGCGGCGTTGTCGGCGGAAGCAGGGCAAGGGAGAAGACGACGAATGTGAACAGCGCACCCATGAAAACGTAAGTGCCACCCGTGCCGATGATCGCCAGCCCGGCGAGCCCGCTGGCGAGGAACGGGCCGAAAATTCGTGTGCCGGTCATCGCTACCTGCTGCAGCGCGATTCCGTTGGGCAGCTCTTCGCCGGGCAGGAGGTCGCCGATCCACGCCTGGCGCGCTGGCCCAATGAACGAGAAGACCGTGCCCATCACGAACGTCGAAGCTACGAGCGCGGCGATCGTGATGTGGTCGCTGAGGATGAGCGCGCCTACCACGAGGAAGTTGATGCCGATCAGGCTCTGGCCGATGAGCAGCAGGCGGCGTTTGGAAACGCGGTCTGCGATGACTCCGCCGAAGGGCGAGACGAGGATCGTAGAGAGGCCCATGCCCACCGCCACAAGGCCAACTGCGCCGTTCTCACCTGTCAGGTCGTAGGCCACCAGAGACTGCACGACCGAGGACATCATGAATGCCAGGAAGGCGATCGTGGTGCCCATCCACAGCACGCGATAGTCCCGGTGCTGTAGGGACTTGAATGTGACCGATGCCCAATTGGAAAACACTTCGGTCAATGCTAACTGATTCGCGTCTGTAGGTGACGCCGGGTTCCCGTGAATTTGTTCGGACGCCGACGCGCGTTTGTCGATCGGCGGCCTAGACGAAGCCACGCAAAGTGATCGCCTTGCCCACGCGCTCCACGGCGATATCAAATGCCGTTTGGCGGGGTCGCACGCCGTCTTTGCTAGCGCGGGTCATCAGTTGGCCAAAGACGCTGACCATGCGCGATTCAAGCTCTTCGTTCACTCGCTCCAACGACCAGCGGAATTGCTGAATGTTCTGCGTCCATTCGAAGTAGGAAACCGTCACTCCGCCCGCGTTCACCATGATGTCCGGAAGCACCACAATCTTCCGCGCCGTGAGTATTTCGTCGGCGGCGAGCGTTACCGGGTGGTTTGCCGCTTCGATCACCACGCGCGCCTTCAAGAGGGCCGCGTTTCCTTCGGTGATCACTTCGCCGAGGGCCGCCGGCACCAGGTAGTCGCAGTCGAGCTCGAGCAGCTGTTCGTTCGTAATCGGTTCGGCGCCGGAGAACCCAGCGACACTGCCGGCCACCGAGAACCAGCGATCGACGTCGGCGACGTTCAGTCCGCCGGGGGAGTAGATCGCGCCTTTCACGTCGCTGACGGCAACGATCACGAAGCCCATAGCGCTGGCCAATCGAGCCGTCCACGAACCGACGTTGCCGTAGCCCTGGATGGCGACGCGAATGTCCTGCGGCGCCTGCTTCTCCAGCTTCGCGTATTCGCGCATGCAGGTGGCTACGCCGCGCCCGGTTGCCTGGTCGCGGCCGTAGCTGCCGCCCAACTCTACTGGCTTGCCGGTGACGATGCCGGGCGTGTAACCGTAGCGCTGGCCGTAGGCGTCCATCATCCAGGCCATCGTCTGGGCGTTCGTGCCCATATCTGGGGCGGGGATGTCGCGGTTGATGCCGAGCACCATGCCAATGTGCTGGGTGTAGGTGCGGGTCAGGCGGTTGAGTTCCGTCTCGCTCATGCGCGCCGGGTCGCACATCACTCCGCCCTTGGCGCCGCCGAATGGCAATTCCATCAGGGCGCACTTATAGGTCATGAGCATGGCCAACGCCCGCACCTCGTCCAAATCAGCAAGGGGATGGAACCGAACGCCGCCTTTGTAGGGGCCGCGCGCCCCGTTGTGCTGCACCCGGTAGCCTTCGAAGATCCGCAACTTGCGGTCGTCCATGCGGACGGGGAGTTGAGTGCGGACTTCGCGCCAGGAAGTGCGCAGCAGGTCGACTACCTCTGGGTTAAGGTTGAGCCGCTTTGCTGATTCGTACATTGACTGCAGAACCGATTCGGAAGGCGAAACGTGCGCTGGCGTGGCGAGTGAAGCGACAGCCGCTTCGCCGCTCGTAGCAGTGGTGGTCATCCCGGCCCTCCGCGCGGCTATGGCCGCTGGTTCTAGTATTGAGCGCCACCGGGTTGAAACAACAGTGTTGGCGCCTTTCGCCCCGCACGCTGGGGGGTCAAACTGCGGCGATGGCCCGCATTTTCGTCTCGCGTACACCCCCAGGCGGCGCAGTTGACCGGATGCGCGCGGCGGGCAACGAACTCCAAGTGTGGCCGGGCGAGCTACCGCCGTCCGCTGACCAAATCGCCGTGGCTCTCCGAACCGCGGATGCCGCGCTTACCATGGTCACCGACCGAATCGACGAAGCGATGCTGGTGGCCAGCCCCAGACTGCGGGTCATCGCCAACATGGCCGTGGGCTACGACAACGTGGACCCAGCGGTTGCCGCCGCCGCCGGTGTCTGGCTAACGAACACCCCGGGCGTGCTCGCCGAAACGACGGCAGACATGGCGTTCGCCCTCTTGATGGCAGCCGCCCGCAACGTGGTGGCGAGCGATCGCGATACGCGCACAGGCGGGTGGCTCACCTGGTCGCCAACCGCATTCCTTGGCCAGGATGTGTTCGGTGCGACGCTCGGCATCGTGGGGTTGGGGGAGATTGGCGCGGCGATGGCCCGCCGTGCGGCGGGCTTCAAAATGCGCGTGCTTTACGCCAGCCGCACGGTCAGGCCGGAATTGGAGGCCGCGCTGGGGGTGACGAAAGTCGCACTGGAAGACCTGCTCCGCGAGTCCGACTTCGTTTCCTTGCACACTCCGCTCACGTCCCAAACCGAGCGCATGATGGGAGCGCCCCAATTCGCGCTGATGAAAGCGACTGCGATCCTGATCAATACCGCGCGTGGAAAAATCGTGGACCAGGATGCGTTGGTGGCGGCGTTGCGAGCCGGCCATCTCGCAGGTGCGGCGCTTGACGTGACCGATCCCGAGCCGCTGCCGCTAGGCCACCCGCTCTTTAGCCTCCCGAACGTGATCATCACGCCGCACATCGCCAGCGCCAGCCTGGCTACCCGTTCGAAGATGGCAGAGATGGCCGCGGACAACATTTTGGCGGTGCTTTCGGGCCGCGAACCGTTGAATCCCGTGAATCGTCCTGCCCATCCGCGCCAGTCGTCGTAGACTTGACACATAACGGGTTGAGGACAGAAAACAGTCTGCGAACCCGTTCCCGTTGCCCTCGGAATTTGAAGACTGAAATTGAAGACGCCAGACGTCTCGCGGAGAAGCAGTT
>JBBQGT010000093.1:0-13338 GCA_038323265.1 Tepidiformales bacterium | reverse complement strand
ATGTCGCGGTATTCCATGTCACTCTCCAGGTGATGTTCTTGTCTCTTGATTGGGTCAGGCGGGGGGCGGGCCGGCGCCGATGATGCCCCGCGCTTCGAGGTCGCTGAGGCTTGCTGCGTCGAGACCGAGAAGCCGCCCGAGAATCGCGCCGCTGTGCTCCCCGTGGCCCGCCGCGGGCATGCGAATGCGGCCGGGTGTGCGCTTCAAGTTGGCGATGATGCCCGGCGTGGGCGCGGGTGGAATCCCTTCCGGCTGTGCCGCCAGCTCCAGATAGCCGCTCGCTGCGAGCTGTGGGCAGGCGAGGACATCGCTCATGCTTCGGACACGCGCCGCCGGGAGTCCCGCCTCCACCAGTTGCTCTTCCACATCGGACGCCGACTGCCCAGAGGTCCAGACCGTGATGGCCACGTCGATCTCGTCTTCGCGGCTCCGGCGCTCTTGGACGCTACGTAGTCCGGGAGAGCGGAGCCTAGGATTATTCATGCAGTCCGTTAGGCGCTCCCAATCGGCCAGATCCCGGACAGTGATCGCTACCCACTCGTCTTCGCCCGCAGCGCGGTAGATGCCGTTGGGGGTGAACTCCAAGTCACGGTTGCCGATCCGTCCGAACGCTTCGAGGCCGCTTTGCGTGAAGAACTCTCCGAGCATTGCGATCATCCCCTCGTGCTGCGATACCTCAACGTGACAGCCTTCGCCGGTGCTTTCGCGCGAAACAAGCGCGGCCAGCACGGCGGAGGCCCCGTTCAAGCCGCCGATCGCGTCGGGATACATGACGCCGGAGACCTGCGGGCCGCCTCTTTCTTCACCCAACAACCACGCGTTTCCCGACATCGGTTCGATCGTCCCGCCGATTCCCGGGTATTCGCGGTAGGGACAAGAGAGTCCGAAGGCCGGCATCGAAAGGAGGATGATCGATGGCTGCACCTTCCGTAGTTCGTCGTAGTCGATCCCCAGGTTATGGAGCACCCTCGGCGTGAAGTTTTCGGAGACAACGTCGGCCGTCTTCACCAGGTCGAGGAACATTGACTTGCCCTCGCTGGTCGTCAGGTCGAGCGTTATACCGAACTTATTTCGATTGACGCTGTTCGCAAGGTAGGAGCGGTTGTACGGCCGTTCGCCAGGGCCGTCCGTTGGGTAGCACGGTAGCCCACGAGATGCTTCGAACCCTCCGCGCCACGGGTCCGGCCGCGAGCGCGCTTCGATCTTTATCACCTCAGCGCCAAAATCCGCCAACAACTGCAAGGCGTAGGAACCAGCCCAGGCCTGGGTCAGGTCGATAATTCGGATGTGCTCCAAGGGCATTCGGGTCATGTCGCAGACGCCTCTCTCGCCAGAGGAGCAAGAACCCTGGCCGTGTCCTCACCGAGACGGGGCAAACAGCGCTCGGCGGCTGGTAGTTGGCCGGCGACGCGAAAGCCGGGGCCGGGGAAGGGGCCAGCCGGTGCACCGGGCGAGGAGCGGGAGAGCGAATCGAAGCTGCCGCGCGCCAGCAGATGCTCATCGAACGGTAGTTCTGCGGGGTTCAGCAGCATTCCGCACGGAACGCGGAGGAGGCAGAGATCTTCGAACACCTCTTTCCGGGTCTTGTTCAGCAGCACGGGGGCGAAGAGTGTACGGATGGCGTCCATGTTCGTCCGCCGGGTTTTTTCAGTGAAACGATGCGCCTCGGCTGGGTCTGGGACGATGCCCCAGACTTCAAGGAGTGTCTCCCAGGAACGTTGCGAAGAGATGATGATGCTCACCTTTCCGTCCGCGCAGTCGAACAAAAATCCGTCTGCTGCCTGGCGACGGAAAGGGGCGCCCTTCTGGTAGGAACATTGCAACACTGAGGGACTGAGGACGTTCACCATCCCTTCTAACGCCGACACTTCCACCGCCTGGCCAAGTCCAGATTGCGACCGGTCTATCAGTGCCGCCAGTGCGCCCATAAACCCCGCGAGCGCGGCAACGATCGCTGTCTGGTTGCCGGGTTCGCGCAGTGGCAAACGTCCTTCCTCACCGTTGATGTAGCACATCCCCGAGAGCGCCGAGACGACCAGGTCCGAAGACGGACGTTGTGCAAACGGGCCGCGTTCGCCCAGGTCGCTGAGTGAGGTCAAAACAAGTCGCGGTTGCTCAGCGGCGAGGTTCGCGATGGCAGCGCGTTCCCCCGCATCCTCCACATCCGTGACCACCACATCGACCTGCTCGAACAGCCGGCGAAGCAGGTCGAGGCCCTCGCTGATGTGCCAATCGAGTACGATGCTGCCCTTCCCGCGGTCAAGCCACGGGGAGAACTGTGCAGTCTCGGCGGAATCCGGCAGATCAACCCTGATCACCTCGGCCACGGCATCGAGCAGCAGCTTTCCGCAGAAGCCGGCCTTCGTCCCGGTGCCGATCTCAAGGGCCCTGAGCCCCTTCAATAGAGTCATGCTCATCTTCTTCGCTCCTCTTCAGGGTTGGGACTGTACGTCATCATCGTCGTTGCCGCGGATCAGGCGGGTCGCGTAGACCGTCGCACAAAAGGTTCAAGGACAGGATAAGGACGAAGATCGCTATGCCCGGGAAAGCATCAACCAAAACGAACGTTGGGAGAACGATGCCGGGCCACCGCTCACGACTCAGACGCCTAAAGGCCGGACCCGGCGGGACGTGAGAGGCAGCTTACTCGCTAGCTCAACGACGAGCGGCTCAAGGTCACGCGTGTTACTGAGCTGCTTGTCCGTGGTGGCGTAAGCGTCTCCTACACAAGCCTGCGTCGCTACGTACGCGAGGTGGGTCCGGGCCTACTGACGTTGCTCGCGGAGCGCACGGACCTCATCGCGTAGAGCCCGTAATTCCAACCCGAGGCCGTCGCGCGGGCCTTGTGCCACGCCTCCGCGTCGTCCAAGCAAGAACACCGCCAGGACAGCCGTGACATAGCCGGAGACCGCCAGCCCGTAAATCATGACCAGAACGCTCAATATCCGGCCTTCACTTGTCGCGGGGTAGTCGGCGCTGCCGAGCGTGACAACGGTTGTCGCGGACCACCAGAGTCCCTCGGTCCAAGAATCGATAGAGGAACCGGGTTCGTTATGTTCGAGGGAGTACATGCCTGACCCGGCGAGCAGCACCACCATCAGCGTTAGGGTCAGGACGTAACCTACGCCGCCTGCACCCAGTGTCCGCCGTAACGCGCCCATACCGCGATTGGCCCCGGTCACCAGCCGGACGAGCCGAAGGCTGCGGACCGCCCTAACAGCCCGAACCGCACGGAAAACGCGAAAGAGTGGGAGCACCGCCGCCACCCCTGTCAGCCAGTTGGAGCGCAAGAACAGGCGTTTCTCGTCCGCAAAGGTGAAGCGTGTGACGAATTCGAGGGCAAAGATTGCCCAAATGACGTACCCGACGAGCTGCAGACGGCGGTTCCACGCGGCCGAAAGTTCCACTGTGTACTCAACGACCAGGAGCCCCACAAACACCAGCGAAAGCGAAGTGAGAACGATCTCGCCAACATCACGGATTAGCTGCCGTTCGCGGTCGTCTAACTCAATGTCAAATAGTGAATTCTCGTCTGGCAAATCTGCCTCCATTGAGCGGCTGCCTGCCCCGGCTGAGGTACAGGGTACAGCGCCAACGATTCACATCAGCAAAAGAGGGCGCCGCTGTGCAAGCCCGCGAGATAGCGAGGCCCGATCAGCCGGTGAGGCGCCACTTCCGCTGGGTCAGCGGCGAAGACGAGTTCGCTGCCATTCCCGTGGATCAGCCTGTGCACACCTCGACGGCGTGGTGCACTTCAACGAGCGCGGCCACCAGGTCCTCGCCGATGCATACGTCAACGCCCTCAACCTTTAGGCAACTCAGTCCGAGGTCGATTCCAGCTTCGCACGGTGCGACGGGTCCACCAGATCCAGGTACTCCTGGTGCCGCCGAATGTAGGCGCTGGTGAACGGGCAAGTCGGAACCACCGTGAGCTTGCGGGTGCGCGCATCGTCCAGTACCGCCCGCGTCAACGCACTCCCAACGCCTTGCCCCTCAAGCTCCGCCGGGACCTCTGTGTGGACGAAAACAATCGTTTGGCCGCGGAGTTCGTACTGCACAAGTGCCAGGTGGCCTCTAACCACGGCCTCGTAGCGGCGCCCCACGGGATTGTCCTTGACTTCGATGCTTGGCTTACCCATCTATCAATCCTGCTTCCGGCGCTGACTCTGCCTTCGATTCTACCCACTGCCCACGAAATTGAATGCTTCCTGACTCCCGCTAGCGGCGCCCAGCGGGTTTCACCGGGCTGGCCCCTTGGGCCTTAGAGTTAAGGCACAACACAGCGAACCGCCCAGGGAGTGAAATCATGTCTGTTGCCAGCCAGTACGGGGACGTCAGCGTCAAGGTCGAAACGAATGGAGTGGTGGAGGTGGAGATCCACCGGCCGCCAAATAATTTCTTCGATGCTGAGCTCATCGCTTCGCTCTCAAGCGCCTACGAAGCGATCGACCAGGATCCGGCCTGCCGCGCCATCGTGCTCTGCGCCGAAGGCAAGCACTTCTGCGCTGGCGCAAACTTCAACGCACCCGCGGCGCCAACGCCAGGTACCTCCGCGCCTTCCGCGCGGAACCTCTACAGCGAAGCGGCGCGACTCATCGAAGCGAACACGCCGGTAGTCGCTGCCGTCAATGGCGCAGCAATCGGCGGCGGTCTTGGACTCGCCTGCGCGGCCGACTTTCGTGTCGGCAGCAGCGAGACCCGCATGGCTTCTAACTTCGCTCAGCTCGGCTTCCACCACGGCTTTGGACTGACGATCACCCTCCCGCCGATCGTTGGCCAGCAGCGCGCGCTTGAACTGTTGCTGACGGGCAAGCGGATCGCGGGCGAGGAGGCGTACCGCATCGGTCTGCTCGACCGCTTCGTCGCTCCCGAGGACGTGCGTGCCGAAGCCCATCGCATGGCCGCCGAGATCGCCTCTTCGGCGCCACTGGCCGTCGCAAGTATCCGCGCCACCATGCGCGCACGCATCGGCCAGCGCTACCGCGATGCGACGGACCACGAGAACGCTGAGCAGTCACGCTTGCGAATCACTGAAGACTTCCGCGAAGGCATCAAGGCAACGGCTGAGCGCCGCCCGCCAGTGTTTCGCGGCAGCTAACCCCAGGCTACAGGCACCTGACCACGCCCGCGTCTCCGAGTTCTTGAATCTCAGCGTCGGCCACGCCAAGACTGCGCAGGATTTCGGCTGTGTGCTCGCCGAACGCCGGTGCGGCAAGCGAGGAGCCCGTTGGAGTGGCCGACATCATCACTGTCGGCCCAACCACCCTTTGCGGGCCTGTCACAGTGTGTTCCAGGTCGAGGATCATCCCATCGGCAGCCACCAGCGGGTCGTCTGACATCTCCTCAGGGAGGTTGACTCGCGCCACGGGCACGCCGGCGTCCTCCATCAACTCGACCCACTCGTCCGCGCTTCGTGTCAGCATCTTCTCCTCAATCCAATGCTTCCACGCGAGGGTGGCGTCGATGTTCGCCTGCAGCTGGGCGTCGAAGTCAGGCTCATCCGAATGGTCGCCCTCGATGCCGAGCACTTTGCGACTGGCCTGCCGGTTCTGCGGCGTAAGCGCGCCCAGCACCACCGCGCCGTCCTTCGTCTGGTATGCGCGGTAGTAGAGCGTGAACGGTGAAGCAAACCCCCCTCGCGGGTCGCGCAGCTTCAACACTTCCGCGAAGCTTTCGCCCCGCGCCCGCGCTGCCTCGATCTCGGCCATTTTCACGTCCCGCATCGCCGAATCGCTCACAGGCTCACGCATTACGAACCGGTTCTGGAGGTGAAGGCCCACGCGCAGGAGTGATGTCGAGATGTACTGCCCCTCCCCGGTCAGGCTGCGGTGGTAGAGCGCCGCGCACACCGCCATGGCGATCGCGAGGCCAGCGGTGTAGTCGGAAACTGGCACTCCCATCACCTGCGGCGAACCAGCCTCGTCGAGCTTGCCGTTGATCGCCATCAGGCCGGAATGTGCCTGCGCCACGATGTCCGAACCGGCCTTGCGCGCGGCCAGCCCCGTTTCGCCGAATCCGCTGATCTGGGCGTAGATCAGGTCCGGTCGAATCGCGCGCAGCGTCTCGTAGTCGATCCCAAGACGCTCTGGCACGCCGGGCCGGAAATTGATCACCACCGCGTCTACCGTCGGGACCAGGCAATGGATCAAAGCGAGGCCGCGGGCATCCTGCAAGTCCACCACCATGCCCCGCTTTCCGCGGTTGTTGCCCTGGTACATCTTGCTTTCGCCCGGCACGGTGGTCCCCACGAAGCGGTGTGAGTCGCCGCTCATCGGTTCGATCTTGATCACGTCCGCTCCAAGATCAGCCAGGTTCAGGCCCGCCACTGGCCCGGCCACGATCTGTGAAAACTCGAGAATGCGGATTCCGCGCAGAGGCCCGTGTGCTTCGCCGTCGACCGTCACGGGCGAGTCGCTTTCAGAGACATGAGCCGCGCCTTAGCCACGCGGCATTCCGAGACCGCGTTGGGCGATGATGTTCCGGTTGATTTCCGAGGTGCCCGCCGCAATCGTCAGCGCCACGCTAGAAAGGTAGAGCGCTGGGACGGAACCTTGCATAGGCGCCTGCTCTGCGTCCGTCAGTTGGCCTGCCATCCCAAGCGTCGTCACCGCCACGCGGCCAAGGCGCTGGTGCAGCTCCGTCCCAAGCGTCTTGGCGATCGAAGCCTCGTAGTTCGGCACAAGCCCACGGCTCTGCATCCACGCTACCCGGTACGAAAGTAAACGCCCAACGCGGAAGCTAATGCCGATGTCCGCCAGCGCGAAGCTAATCGCCCGGTCGTCCCACAGCGTCTTGTCGCCGCCGTCGCGCGCGGGCGTCTTCCGCGCATACTCCACCACCTCTTCGTACGTCCTGAGTCCGCCGATCACGCGGCCAATGCCCGACCTTTCGAAGTCCAGCGTGGCCGTGGACACGTACCACCCGCGGTTCACTTCGCCCACCACCGCGGACGCCGGCACGCGCACATCCTCGAAGAACACTTCGTTGAAATCGGACCGTCCGGTGATCTGCGCTAACGGCCGCACCGTCACCCCCGGAGACTTCATATCCAACAGGAAGTACGTGATGCCGCGGTGTTTCGGCGCGTCCGGCTCCGTCCGCGCAAGGAGGATCATGTAGTCCGCCTCGCGCGCTCCAGACGTCCAGATTTTCTGCCCGTTTACCACGTAGAAGTCGCCATCGCGTACCGCCCGTGTCTGTAGCGAAGCGAGGTCCGAGCCAGACCCGGGCTCTGAAAAGCCCTGGCACCAGCGGATCTCGTCCTTCACAATTTGCGGCAAAAAGTGAGCTTTCTGCTCCTCGGTGCCGAAAAGAATCAGCGTCGGCCCCACGCGATCCGCGCCCATCGTCTGGCCGGGCGCCCGGTTGTAGGCCATCTCCTCGTTGTAGACCAGTTGCTGCATGTGGCCCGCTTCCTGGCCGCCGTACTGCTTCGGCCAGGACATCGTTAGCCAGCCTTTCGCTGCCAGTTTCTTCGTAAACGACTCGCCATCAGCGGCCTTCGGGAACTCACCCTGGATGAACGAGCGGACCTCGGCCCGGAACGCTTCCTGGTTGGGCGTGAATCGAAACTCCATGCGGCACTCCTCGGAGAATCGATACTGCCCGAAAGTCCAGCCCGCGTCGAACGCTGCCGTAGCGAACTAGGCGAAGGACGTCGGGCGCCTACGCCGAACGCTTCGGCACTGCCTCTGCCGGGTTCGAACCGCCAACCACTGGCGGCAGCACGTCCGACTCCAAAGCCTCTCGCACACCACGGGCCAGTGTTTCCAGCGAATACGGCTTCGGCAGAAAGTTGACTTCCGAACGGTCGACGCCGCGACGGATCATCGCTTCATCGGTGTACCCACTCGCGTAAAGCACCCTGATTTCCGGACGGAGAACGCGAGCCTCTGCTGCAAGCTGCCGGCCATCCATCCCCGGCATAACGATGTCCGTGAGAAGTAAGTGGATGGGCTGCGCACTGCCCAGGATCGTGATTGCTTCCCTGGCGTTGCCCGCGGAGATTACGTTGTAGCCGTTCAGCCGCAACCCCCGTTCGGCTAGGCGCCGCACCATCGCTTCATCCTCAACCAAAAGGATTGTCTCTCCACTCCCGGCGCTAGTACCGGATTGCGCATGCGTGGCAGAAACGTCAGCTTCCGCGGCTGGCAGCAGGATCGTGAACGTTGTCCCGTGCCCCGGTACACTGCAGAGTTCGATTTTCCCGCCCGCCTGGTCAATCGCGCCGAACACGACTGCGAGGCCGATCCCTGTCCCCTCGCCAACATCCTTCGTAGTGAAGAACGGTTCGAAAACGCGAGCGCGAACCTCGTCGTCCATTCCCAGACCGCTGTCGGCCACGGTGATTTTGATAAACGGCTGTCCCTCTGAGGCCCCGCTAGATCGGACTACCACTGCCGTCTCGATGTGGAGGCTGCCGCCGGAAGGCATCGCGTCCCGGGCGTTCACCGCCAGGTTCATCAGCACTTGCGCCAGTTGGCCAGGGTCAATCCGTACCCGTTTTCCATACGCGCCCAGTTTCGTTGTCAGCAGAATGTCCTCACCGAGCAATCGCCGCAGCATCCTCTCCGTGTCCGCGACAGAGGCGTCCAGATCGACGATGCGCCGTTCGTAGACATCCTTGCGCGCAAACGCCAGCAGCTGCCGAGTAAGCGAGGCCGCTCGCTGTTGAGCGCTCCGAACCTCTTGTACCAGCTCTCGTGCCTCCGGGTTCTCGGGAAGCATGCGATCGAGCAGGTCGCTGGCCGTCGAGATCACCGTGAGCAAGTTGTTGAAGTCGTGCGCCACGCCTCCAGCGAGCTCGCCGATGGATTGCATCTTCTGCGTGTGCCGCACCTGGGCTTCCAGTTCTCGGCGCTTGGTCACGTCTTCGGCGATGCCCGCGATCCGGACGATGGCGCCCTGCTGGTCGTGCACCGGGAATGCTTGCGAGCGGACCCAACGTACCTCGCCGTCCGGCCGGGTGATCCGGAACTCCTCTTCCCAGGCTCCCTCGCCACGGCACTTAAGCGTTGCCTCGATCGGCCCTCGATCAGTCGGATGAATCGCTTCTAGCCAATCGTCCGGGGACTGGTACAGGCTCTCACACGTACGACCCCAGATCCTCTCGTAGCCGGGGCTCACATACAGCACTTCTCTGGTGGCCGTGTCAGTCAGCCAGAAAACCTCGCAGATGCTGTCGGCCAACTGGCGAAATCGCCGTTCGCTCGTTTGCAGCTCTTCTGCAAATAACCGCGATTCCGTAACGTCCTGGACGGTCCCCACCATGCACGTAGGGGCCCCTTCCGAGTCGTACTGCGCCTCGCCCCGGTTTGCCAGCCAACGCCACCGGCCATCCCCATGCAGCGACCGGTACTCAATGACGAATGGTTGGTGCGAGACGATCGCCTCCTCGAGGACGAGGCGCACCCGCTCAAGGTCGTCGGGGTACACGCGGCTGCCGAAAGAAGCGAGGTCGCTTCCGAACCCGCTCAAGCCGCAGATTGCCAGGCATTCTTGAGACCAACTCACTTCGCGCGTCTGCAGGTCGAGCTCCCAGATGCCCATCTTCGACGCCTTCAGCGCCAGCGCGAGCCGCTCTTCGCTCGCCCTGAGTAGCTTCCCACCCTGATTGTCTTTGGCTTCTGGCTGATCGCTCCTAGCGGGTCCCGGCATTTAAGGTGTCTACTTTCCCGGCTGTTTCGCGCCCGGTCATGGCAAGCTCTCGATCCCAACCACACCGCGGATCGAGCTTCGTAAAGAGTATATCAGAGATATCGTCCAAACTATAGGGATTTCCCCTAGGGATCCGGCAGTTATGGATTCAGTGTTTCCCGCAACCGGCCGCTATTTCGAAACGCAACCGCAAGATTCGCGAGCGATTAAGGGACCAATTCGCTAGTTTCGAACAGACGTGAACGTTCCAACGACGCTTTACTGGAAACAGCAGTCGTGTGCGAACACTGTTCCGCCATCCGGTAATGCGTAGCACGAAGTCTCGACGGTTTCTAAACCGGTTAACGAGGGAGCGTAAAAATGGGCCCAACAATTTCGGACATTCGCCGTCCGACGGTAGTTTGCTGCATCTGCGAACAGACTCTCCACAGCGGAGGCCCGCTCGTTTCCCACGGCCTCTGCGCAGGTTGCCTCCCGGCGTTCGTAGCCACGGGCGCTCACCAAATCGTGGATGGCGCTGGCAGGTTGCGCTGATTGCGCGGGTCCGCCTTCGCCGCGCGTACGGGAAGGGTTGTATATGACCACGGCCACCAACCCGCTCGTGTGCCTTGGACCGCCCGCTTCATCACGCGAGGCGCCGCGTCCGTTAGGGCGTTGGGGCCGTCCTGCCGATTTCCGGGCACAGAATGTTTGGCCCGTCGATCCTAAGTCCTCGCGGATGCTGGAATTTCACGACCCATAGGTAAAGATCCGGGAGCTAGTAGGGGTATAGCGAGGTGTAATCAGGAGAATCCCCCCTACCTCGGCGAGCACCAACACCTACGGTAAAAGAAAAGCACTCCAGAGTGTTGGGACCATGGCAGTTCAGGCGACCCATGATTCCCCAAAGTGTCCGCCCCCGCCGAAAAGACCCTTGCGCAACATATCCCGATGGAGCTAGCAATGACCAAAGCACCCAGTCACCCCCCGCCAACCGAACTGCTCAGTTCCGAACGCGTCACAATCCCGCTAATGACACCCCGCAACAAAGGCGAGTTGCGGCTCCTGGTGTTGGGCGCCTTCGGATTCGCGGACGGCAATTCGATGATCGTCCTCCCCGGAGGCTCTCAGCGACTTCTGGGCTTCCTCGCCCTGCAGGATCGTACGGTGACCAGGTCCGCCACGGCTGGTGCGCTCTGGCCTGACTCCACCGAGGAGCATGCTCATGCATCGCTGCGTTCCGCGCTTTCACGCCTCGACAGAATCACGCGCCGCGCAATTCACGTCAGTCCTGACAACCTGGTTTTGGAAGCTGGCGTCCGGGTGGATTTTCGAGACGCGCGGGCGCTGGCTAACCGGCTCCTCGTTGTCGGTGGCGCGCCTGCTGCCGAAGACACGACTGCTGCCGCAGTGATCGCTCTCTCTTCGGAACTGCTGCCGGACTGCTACGATGACTGGGCGCTCCTGGAATCCGAAGACTGGCGGCAGTTGCGCCTCCACGCTCTTGATGCGCTCGCTCGCAATCTGGCCGAGAACGGCCGCTTCGCCGACGCCACAACCGCCGCGCTGGCGGCCGTCAGGGCTGAGCCGCTTCGCGAAACGGGCAACGCCACCCTCATTCATATCCATCTCGCCGAAGGCAATCCATCAGAGGCCATCGCCGCGTTCGAACGCTATCGCGCGGTACTCAAGGAGGAGTTGGGCTGCGATCCCTCGCCGCTCCTCAACGAGATGATGGCCGACATTCAGTGCTGATTCACATTCAGCCCGGTGTGTAGAGTCTCGCGAACGCTGGTCGGAGGTTATGCCGCGTTCCCTTCCAAGACCGGCAGCGCCGAGGCTGCAAAGCCCTCCGCCGGCATCCCTAAAAGGAACCCCTGCACCAGCTGGATGAACTCGCCTTCGCGATGTGCCGACCCGCGTGCTATGTCCTGTACCAGGGTTAGGCAGTCCTCAGTCTCCACGCCCTCGGCGAGGACCTTGGCGCCAGACTCTCGCGCAAACGCCAGGATCGCCATCATCGCCGGGCGCCCTTCTCCACCTTCGCCGGCCGCCATCACAATGCTGCGGTCCACTTTCAAATAGTCGAACGGCACCCGGCGAAGCATTTCGATCCCGTTGTTGCCAGAGCCAACGTCATCCAGGGCGATCGCAAAGCCCTCCTTGCGTAGCTGCCGCGCGGCCTCACCCACGACTTCTGGGGCAACCGTTGATCGCTCGGTTATTTCGAGTACCACTTGCGACGGTTCGAACCCTGCGGATACGAACTCCTCGCGAATGTGTGCGGCTGAAAACGTTGAGTGCGTCAGCGTGTATGGCGAGACGTTCACGAACAGAAGAGTGTCCCGGGGGATATCGTTCGCCGCTGCCAGTGCGTTCTCGCGGCAAAGCCGGTCGAGGTCCGCCGAACGCCCAAACCGTTCGGCGATTTCGAAGGCCTCCTGCGGTCCTTCAAGCTCATAAGAGGCATCGGGCCGCGCCAAAGCCTCGTAGCCGATAATCCTCCGTGGGGCGATCTGCCAGATCGGTTGAAAGACTGCTTTCACCAGTCCCTCAGCGAGGAGGTGACGCACCGCCTGGAGTTTCGCCGCCGGGAACATCGGTGCGGATTCCGGGCTGAAGCGGTAGAGGATGCTCAGGTTCCTTCCGCGCAGCTTAGCCTCATACAGTGCCGCATCGGCTTGTTGGCGAAGAAGCGCCGCCTCGATCTGCCTGCCTTTTACCGTCGCGATGCCGATGCTTATCGTCACTGGGGCAAGCGTCTCCTCCACTCTTCTCCGCAGATCTTCCATCACCTCGACGACCATGCTCTGGTCGACCCCTGTGAGAACGGCCGAAAATTCGTCGCCCCCAACACGGAACGGGATGGCCCCGCTTGGCAGGCACGCCTTGAGTTCTGCTGCTATCGCGCGGAGCGTTTGGTCGCCGCGGGCGTGGCCCCAGGTGTCGTTCACGATCTTGAATTCGTCTACGTCGATCATCGCGATCGCGAACGTCTCTACTCCCACTTCCGGACCGGCAAGATGGGCTATCCGCTCTTCGAACGCCCTCCGGTTACCGAGATCCGTCAGGCCATCGGCAAGAGCCACGCGCCGCCAACGGCGCATTTCGCCCTGGGACTGCGCCTCGCGACGGCTGAACATCAGGCTTGTCACAATCAGGCTCAGCACGAGAACGAAACCGAGCGAGAAGCTTACCGCCGCAACCTGCAGCCGCGTACCTTGCCAATTTACATAATTATCAAACAACGCATCTGCGGTGGTGGCGTGCTGTGCCTGCGCAGTCGTAAGCAAAGCGTTGATCTGCGGAATGACGTTAGCGTCAGGAAGAGTCTCGGAGAACGGATCGCCGCTTTCGAGCGATTTGAAGAAACGCTGCACCACCTCAACCTGGGGAATCAGGTCGCTCAGGATCGACCCGACGAGTCGTACGTCTTCCGGCCCGCCCACGGCGGCCAGGCTATCTAACGCCGCGCGCGCCGCGGCTAGCTGTTTATCGAACGCGAGGCGACGCTCGGGCGAAAGGCCCAGGACGTACAGCGAACCTGCCGAACCGGTTTCCGTGATTTCGAATTTGACATCCGCGTACGCATCTCGCACATGCTCTGATTGACGAACACTCCGCACGGTCTCCGCGCTCTGCCGGCGGTCGGTGATTTCGAAGGCGGCCAGGCCGCCGAAAACCGCCAGCAGCCCGATAGCA
>JBBQGT010000092.1:0-13345 GCA_038323265.1 Tepidiformales bacterium | reverse complement strand
CGCACACGCCCACCAATGAGGATCACGACATCGTTGGCGAGGCGCATCGCCTCCTCGCGGTCATGCGTGACGAAGACTGTGGTCGGCGAGAAGTCGGCGAGGAGGCCGGGCAGTTCGAACATGAGCTGCTGGCGGGTCTGGGCGTCGAGGCCGGAGAGCGGCTCATCGAGCAGGGTGACGGGCGCGCGGAGGACGAGGGCGCGGGCGAGGTTGGCGCGCTGCGCTTCGCCTCCGGACAGTCGGTGTGCGCTGCGTTCAAGGAGGCCGCCGATGCCAAGGGCTTCGGCCGCCGCCGTCGCCCGGTTGGTGGATTCGCCTCCCGGCACCCCGCGCAGCTTGAGGCCCAGTTCAAGGTTGGCGCGCACTCGTCCGGCGAGAAAGACGGGCTCCTGAAAGGCGATGGCGACCACGCCGCGCATCGCTCGCGCGCTTTGCACGACAGAGTCGCCAAGCCGAATGGCGCCCGACGTTGGACGTTCGAGGCCGGCAACCAATCGCAAAAGCGTGCTCTTGCCCGAGCCGTTTGGGCCAAGCAAGGCCGTCACGCGGCCTGACGCAACGGTGAGCGACGGCACATCCACCACACGCCGCCCATCGCGTTCGAAGATCAGGGAATCGAGCGTGACCTCCATTAACGGAGGCGCCGTTGTTGGGCGATGGTGAGCACGAAATTCACGGCGAACGCCATGGCGAAGAGGATGAGGCCAAGAGCGATTGCTTTTTCGTTCTGTCCGCGGCTCGTTTCCGTGACGATGGCGGTGGTAAGCACGCGAGTATTTCCCTGCAGGTTGCCACCGACGGTCATCGATGCACCGACTTCGGAGATGACGCCGCCGAAGCCAGCCATGACCGCCGCTAGCAGCCCAAGGTTCGCTTCGCGGGCGAGCAACCAGAGCGAGCGGACGCGGCCCGCACCGAGGCTGGCCAAGAGGTCGGGCAACTGTGGAGGCAGCGCCTGGACGGCGGCGGCGGTGAAGCCGACAACCAGCGGGATCGAGATTACGAACTGGGCAATAACCATCGCGCGTTTGGTGTAGATCAGTTCGAAGCCGCCGAAAGGGCCGCTGCGGACGAGCAGGAGCCAGACGATCAACCCTACGACGACCGGCGGCATGCCCATGCCGGTGTTCACCAGGCCAACCACGAGCGTCCGCCCGCGGAAACGGGTGCGCGCCAGCCAGTAACCCACAGGAACGCCGACTAGCATCGCAAGGAGCGTTGCCGTCCCTGAGACGATGACGGTGCGGAAGGCGATTTCGCGCAATTCCGCGTCGCCGCTGGCAATGAGCCGCAGCGCTTCTCGAAATCCGTCCCAGAGTTCGGCCACCGCGCTAGTTTACCGCCAGGTCCGATTCCTTCTTACCGGCGTCCGCAATGAACAGCGGTTCGCCGTACTCCGCTTTTTTGAACTCGCCGATAATGGCCTGGGTGGCGGGCGCCACCATGAAGGCGTTGAAGGCGCGAGCCTGGACCTCTTTCACGCCGCTGTGCTTGGCGGGATTGACCGTGTACACGTGATAGATATTTAGCAGCGGCGCGGATTTTTCGAAGAGGTTTTCAAGACCCAGCGCTTTGCCAGACGCGCCCTTCTTAAGCGCGAGGTACGTGGCACGGTCGGTGAGGGTGTAGGCCTGCTTTTGGTCAGCCACGTTGAGGGTGGCGCCCATCCCCTGGCCCGTCTCCTCACGGTTCTTGACGGTTTTGAGGTCGATACCGGCAGCTTTCCAGAGGGCCAGTTCTGCAGTGTTCGTGCCGGAGGCGTCGCCTCGTGAAATGAAGGGGCCAGTGGCCGCGATGGCCGCGAGGGCGGCGTTCAGGTCTTTAATCTTCTTCACGCCTGCTGGGTCGCTCGCAGGGCCAACGAAGATGAAGTCATTGTGCATGACCAGCTTGCCTTCGATCAGGTCGCCCTGGTCTACGTACTTCTTCTCGCTGGTTGGGGCGTGGACGAGGACGGCATCGGCGTCGCCCTTTTCGGCCATGGTCAATGCCGCGCCTGTACCGACGGCGATCACCTTTGTTTCGATGCCCGTCTGCTTCTGAAAGAGTGGGATGAGGACGTCAAGCAGGCCGCTGTCCTGGGTGCTGGTTGTCGTCGCGAGGATCATCGAGCCGCCGATCTTGGACGGCTCTGGAGTGAGCGAGGGGCGAGCCGTGGTGGCCGTAGCCGGCGTAGCTGTGACGGAGGGAGATGCGTCGTCGCCGCCGCAGGCAGCCACCGCGAAGAACGCGCTGAGTAGAGCGAACGCGGCGAGGCCGGCTATCAGGAGAGAGCGAAGTTGAGGGTTCGACATGCTGGCGTGAGCATAGCGATTGTTGGTGCGTCATGCCATTGCCAGCATATCCCCAGAGACGGTGGTGTTAGCGCCCCTGGAACACGGGGTCGCGGCGTTCCATGAAGGCTTTGCGTGCTTCGCGGCCGTCCTCGCTCCCGAACGCCCGGCCAATGCTGCTGATCTCCAGTCGCAACTGCGCTTCGACATCGATTGAGGTTGTTGCCTTGCCGACGGTCCGCTTGGTCAGCCGGGAGGTCATCGGCGAAACCCTGGTGAGCTGCTGGCAATATTCCTGCAGGCGCGCTTCGAAGGCCTCGGCGTCCACCACCTCGCCGACGATGCCGAGGCGATACGCCTCGTCCGCGTCGACGGTGCGATTCTCGAGGAGGAAGCGCATCGTCTGCTCGTAGCCGATGAGCTGTGAGAGCGTCCAGGTCATGCCGCCGTCTGGCGACCCGCCGATGCGTGGGTAGCCGGCGAGAATGCGCGCCCCGCGGGCCATGATGCGAATGTCCGCGGCGAGCGCGAGAGAAAGGCCGCCGCCCACGGCGACTCCGTTGATTCCCGCAACGATGGGCTTTTCACAGCGCTGGCGGAAGGCGAGGGGAAACTGGCTGATCCAGCCGAGGTCGTCCAGGTAGCGCGTCTGTTCGGAAAGCGGCGAGTAGTCGCCGGTCCCTTTGAGGTCCAGACCTGAACAGAAGGCGCGGCCTTCGCCGGTGATGGCGATGACCCAGACCGAGTCGTCTTTGGCGGCCTCTTCGACGGCAGCGACGATGCCCCATCCAAGTTCAAGGTTGAGGGCGTTCATGGACTCGGGGCGGTTGAGGCGGATGGTGCGGACCTTGCCATCGTTGGAGATCTTCAGGGCGTCGGACATTGCGGTACTCCGGGCGGTTGGTGTTGGGCGAGTATATCGGGCAAGCGGCAGGGGCGTGATCCGCGGCGGCGGCGGATGCGTGAAGGTGCATTCCTTGGCATCATGAACCTCACTCCCCTGCGGATTCGCAATTGCAGAACAGACTCCCACGCCCCAGTGGTCACGCCTGATGGCGCGGCGTGATCCGGCGCTGCCTGCATCCCTTGAAATTGGCGCGCTGCTCGAAGGCGCATGGAAGCGGAACTGGCATTCATCTGGATTGGCGTGTTTGTGGGGCTGCTGGGGGCGAACTTCGTCTTCCCGTTCATCCCCTTTTACATCAAAGAGCTCGGCGTCTCGGATAAATCGCAGATTGCGTACTACACGGGGCTCACCGGAAGCGTAACCGGCCTTTCGCTGACGCTCACCGCACCAATCTGGGGTGCGCTGGCCGACCGTTACGGAAGGCGGCCGATGTTCATCCGCGCGCTGGTGGGGGCGGGCATTCTTATTGCCTTCATGGGCATCGCGCAGGCGGTCTGGCAACTCATCCTGCTGCGATTCTTCATGGGCGCCTTCGCAGGGACGATGGGGGCCGCCGCCGCCCTGGTAGCGGCAACCACGCCGAGCGAACGGGTAGGCTACGCGCTCGGGACGCTCCAAACGGGCCTGTTTACGGCGAACATGCTCGGGCCGGTGATCGGCGGGATCGTGGCGGCGAACCTTGGCATCCGCGAGTCCTTCATCTTCTGCGCAGCGCTCTACCTTATCGCCGCGGTGCTGGTGTACCTGTTTGTGCGCGAGCCGAAAGCGTCGATCGCCGTGGGGCCCGCCGATGCAGCGAAGGGGCGAGGCGGCAGCCTCGTTGCGAACCTGAAGACGGTAGTTTCGGAGCGCCAGATCCTGCTCATGATGGGTCTGCTGTTCGCGCTTTGGTTGAGCACGACGTTTGTGCGGCCGGTGATGCCGATCAGCATCGACGATTTCGCCGACCACTCGTCGAGCGGCGCGGACCGGGTCTCACTTTCGCTGCCGTTCGGTGAATTCGAACTGAAGGAGGAGGTCGCAACGGGCATGCTGTTCGGCATCATCGGCCTAACGAGCACGCTCGCGGCCCTCTCGGTGGCGCCGCTTGGGCAGCGCATCGGCTATCGAAACTGCGTCGCCGGTGCAGCGATCCTGACGGGTTTACTCTATCTGCCGGTTGCGCTGGCGGGCAGCTTTGGCATGTTCTGTGTGCTGCTTGGAGCGGTTGGGCTGTTCCAGGGTGCGATGGTGCCTGGCACGAATGCGTTGATCGCGGCAAGCGCGCCTGACGGCATGCAAGGCAGCGCATTCGGCCTCGCCGCGAGCATGCAGTCGCTCGCGCTGCTCATCGGGCCGTTAGGAGGCGGGTTCGTCTCGGGGCTCGTTGGGAACGGCGCGGTGTATGTCACGATTGGTGTAATCCTGATCGTCGCATCGTTCGCGGCGTACGCCTTCATTCGTTGAGCCGGACGTGTTCGCTCGGCGACCCGTCCGGTCGGTCGCGTGAGGCCCGTCCTCGGACAGGTTCGAGCGGCTCCGCCTGCCCCGCGTAAGATCAGCGGATGACGAGCACGGCCCCCGAAGAAGAACCAGCGCCGGCAGTAGAACCGGTAACCGGGCATGGACGCGTTCGACGGATCGTCACGAATCGCTGGCTCGTCCAGCTTTTGGTCTTAGGGGTCCTGTTGGGGCTGGCCGCCTGGCGAATCGACCTTCGTGAACTCGGCGACGCGTTCGCCGGGGCCCGGTACGGCTGGCTTATCTTGGCCTTTGCGGTTTACGTGGGATCTCGCGTTGTACACGCCTGGGAGTGGCAGATCACTCTCACCAAGGTCGGGCGGGCACCGTTCTTCGGGCTGTTCGGTGCAACGCTGATTGGCACACTCGTGAACGCCGTGGTGCCAGCGGCCGCCGGCGACGTGGTAAAAATCCAGATCGTAGCGAACCGCTACGGTTTGCCGCGGGCCGGACTGGTGGCTGGGCGCGGTGCAGAGGCAATCGTCAACGCGCTGATCATGGTGGTCTTCATCATCGTCAGCTTCACCCTCCCGAGTGCGGGATTCGCCTCAAGCACGGTGCTCTGGCTGTTGGCTGGGGGGACGTTTTTAGCGTTCGGGGCAACGGTGTTCATCAGCCACCGGGTGCCAGAGGCGGCGCCTCATTGGCGAGTCTTGGAGCATCTCCCGCGGCGAATGCATCGGGGTATCGAAAGCCACTGGCCGCGCTTCCGCGAGGGCTTCGAGGTAATGCGCCGACCGAAGCTGCTGGCTATCGAAATCGCGCTCAACCTCTTCGGGTGGGGAGTCGACATCCTGATCTTCTGGGCCTTTGGACAGGCATTTAACCTGGAACTGCCGCTGGCTGCATACGTTTCGGTGACCGTTGTGGTGGCGATTATCACCACGTTCCCGATCACCTTCGGAAACGTTGGTACCTACGAACTGGCGCTGCTCAGTGCACTTTCGCTGTACGACATCCCCGCCCACGATGCGTTCGCTTACGCAGTCGGCAGCCACCTCTTCAGCACTGTCTTCAACGTCGGGCTCGGGGCGGTGGCGATGTGGTTCATGGGCATCCATCCGGGCGACATCTTTCGTCTTCGCGCCAAGGCGGCCGCGGCGCCGACGGTCCCTTGAGCCTGCGCTACGTGCTTTCGCCGATCTTCCAGACCGCGAGGCGCCGCGCGGCGTAGATAAAGAGCAGGGCCGAGACGGCGACGACGAGGATGACCGCCACCGTCCCATTGAGTGGCGCGGTGTAAACGACCTCCGGCGCGTTGACGACTTTGTCGGCCACGCCCCGCGCGTACTGGCGAACACTGACGAAGCGAAGTCCGTCGAACAGGCGGGTGAGGACTGCTTCCCAGATGAACACGTAGAGCAGGCCGACGATGAGCGCGCGACTGGTGACAATGCTCAGGAGTATGAAAAACGTTGTGTAGACCAATGCGCCGGCGGCCGCGCCGATGGAGAAGCCGATGAGAATGTGGTAATCGAACGGCGAATCGAGGGCGATGATGGTGGAGACGACGGTGGAGAGGAGGACGAGCGCGGTAGTCACCGCCCAGGCGACGACGAGCTTCGATGCGACGACCTTCCAGCGCGGGATTGGTTTCGAAAGGAGATAGACTGCGGTGCCATCGTCGATCTCGGAGCCGATGGCCGCGGTGCCGAAGATCAGCGCGCCGAGTGGAAGCAACGTTCCGATGATGAGTTGGCTGAGCAGTACGTCGGACACCCAGCGGAACTGCTGGCTGATCACCTGGTTGGTACCCGGGACGACGAGCAAGTTGTTCGACGCGTCACTGAAGCGGTAGACGACCGCAATCAGCACCGGGATGAGCGCCGAGGCGAATAGCAAGAGGCTGCGCTTTTGGCCAAGCAACTGGCGCGCGGTGAGCTGGATGATGGCCAGGTTCATCGCTTCACCAGGTAGGAGAAAACGCTTTCGAGCGACTCATCGGTGGGCAGGAGTTCGTGCAGCGTGACGCCCGCCGCGCGCGCGATTTTCGGAATGGCGAGCGTGAATTCGGCGAAATCGGAGGTCCGCACGCTCAGGCGATCGTCGCGCAATTCGACACCGAAGATTGCCGGGTCGGCGACGAGTGCTGCGGCCAGCTTGCGGTCATCGGTGGAACGGACCGTGAAGGTGTGTGGACGGTCGATCATCAGGCGGCGGATGTGGCGAAAATCGCCCGAAGCGGCGAGGCGACCGGAGACGACAACGAGGACGTTCTCGGCGAGGCGCTCAACCTCTTCAAGGATGTGCGAGGAGAAGACGATGGTGGTGCCGTTGGCCGCCATCTCGCGCAGCATGGCCATCATCTGCAAGCGCTGCCGCGGGTCGGCGCCGTTGAACGGCTCGTCGAGCAGAAGCACGGGCGGCTCGTGGACGATGGCCGCGGCCACTTTGACGCGCTGCTTCATACCTTTCGAATAACCGCCGGTGGCGCGCCCCTGCGCGGATTCGAGGTCCACCTGCTTGATCGCGCGAGCAGCAGCAGCTGCCGGGTCTCGCAGGTTGTGCAACTTCGCGCTGAGGAGCACGAATTCCCAGCCGGTGAGAAACGGGTAGACGGATTCGCGCTCAGGCACGAGGCCAACGCGGGCATACATCGCGGGGTTCTTCCAGGCGGTTTCGCCGAGGACGTTGACTGTCCCGGACGAAGGTGCAAGGAATCCGGAGAGCATGTGCAGCAACGTCGATTTGCCAGCTCCGTTTGGCCCGAGCAGGCCGGTGACGCCCGGCTGTAGTGAGAACGAGATGTCGTTGACAGCGACGATGTTGCCGTACCAGCGCGAGACGTTTACGACCTCGATCGCCGCTGCCGCTGTGGCTACCGGCTTGATTGGCGGCTCACTTGCGACTGTGCTGGTCATGCCGAGACCGTTTCGTAGCGGCGAAGGATCAGCGCCGTCATCGCCGAAATCACCAGGAGCGTCACAGCCGGGTAGATGAGCTTCGGCAGATTCGCGATGTAGACGATGTTCTCGCGGTCCGGGACGACATCGAAGATCCAGCGCGTAGTGCCCCCTAGCAGATCGAACGGGCTGAACAGCACCGCGTAATGGCCAACCCCGCCAGCTTCGCGCACAAAAATGTTGGCCAGGGGCGTGGTAACAAGGAAGACCGCAATGACAGCAACCGTGGCGTACGAACGGCGCGGCGTCTGGCAGGCGATTGCCAGCGAGAGCGAAGCCATGAGGCTGGCAATGAGCAGCCCACTGACGATCAGCCGCGGGATGTCGCGCCAATTGTCCTGGAGGAAGGCGGTTGTATCTTTGGTGGCAAGCATGTTGCCGACGAACAGCACAGCCTGCGGCAGCACGGTCAGCAGCAGCAGAGCGGTGGTAAAGGCCGCTAGCTTGGCGAGTGCGTAATCGCGGCGCAGCAGGGCGCGCGAAAAGTAAAGCGAAAGGGTACGCGTGCGTTGGTCACGCCCCACGATTTCTGGCGCGACGGCTGCGCAGAAGAGGGCCACCGCGACCTGCACGTAGCCGTAGTAGTTCTCCGGCTTGATGAGGTCGACGATTCCGGAAGCGATGGCGGCAATGCCGAGCTGGATGAGAGCGGGGATAAAGGCAACGATCGTGATGGCAATCGGGATGATCTTGCTGCTGGAACGGCGGCCGAGGCCGAACGCGCCTCGCAGGGTGTAAAAGTAAAGCGACAAAACGGCGTGCCGGCGGCCCAGGCGGAGGCCGTCGTAGCGCCGGTAGCCAAGGTCATAGATGTTGCCGGCGGAATCAGACTGCGACGACATCGGGTTCCTCCGCGGCGCGTGTTTTGAACAGGTCCTCGAGGTTTTGGCGGCGCTGTTCGAGGCGGACGAGCCCGAGCCCGAGGTCTGCTACGGTGTCCCGGATCTGGTCGTAAACGGCGTCGTCTTCGATGCCGATGAGCAGCAGGCGGCCTTCGGCTTTGACCTTCAGACCGAGCTGCGCAAACCGCGCGGTTAGCGGGCGGGCATCGCCCTCGACTTCGACCGCGAGAACTTGCGTGCGGCCGGTGAAGTCGCCGATGGGGGCGGAGCGCAACAGCTTGCCGCCATCGATGACGACCAGATGCTCACAGACGCGCTCGATCTCACCGAGGAGGTGGGAGGCCATGATGATCGCGATGCCGAACTCTTTGCCGGTGCGGCGCACAAGGTCGAGCATTTCATCGCGGCCGGCGGGGTCCAAGCCGTTCGTCGGCTCGTCGAGGAACATGACACGCGGGTCGTGGACGAGCGCCTGGGCGAGCTTCACGCGCTGCTTCATGCCAGTTGAGTAGCCGCGAATCTCGCGGTAGCGCTCTTCGAAGAGGCCAACGTGCCGGAGTGTCTCCGCCGTGCGTTCGCGGGCTGCGGCTTTGGGCAAGCCGTTGACCTGCGCCATGTGAGCGACGAACTCGGTGGCGCTGACATCACCTGGGAGACAGTCGTGTTCTGGCATGTAGCCCACGAACTGGCGCAGTTCCGGGCCTTGAGTGGCGACGTTGAAGCCGAGGACGGTGGCGCCGCCGCTGGTTGGCTCGAGCAGTCCGAGGAGGATTTTGATCAGCGTGCTTTTGCCCGCTCCATTAGCGCCCACCAGACCGATGATCCCGGGCTCAAGAGTGATCGAAAGGCTGTCGAGGGCGGTAACAATCGTGCCGTAGCGCTTCGTCAGTTCGCGCGTTTCGAGCAGTGCCACGCGCTTAGCCTACACGGGCGGGATTCTGAGGGCGCTGTGGTCGCCTTTACTTTCGGCGGACGGTGCTGAACAGCGCCAGCACCACGAGGATGAGACCGATCTCGCCCACCTCGTGATCATCGACAGGAGTGTTGGATTGCCGTGTGAAGGGTGGCTTGGGTTTCAGGTTCCGGCCCACCGGCCCGGCTGCACTGGTGGGCCGTAGGCCGGGAAAGTTCGAGCATTTTACAAGCGCCCACGGGCAATGCGGAGTCGGCGTGTGCGATAATGGTGGCCGAACCCTCCTCCAGGTGGAGCATCGGGAGGGGGGGAGCGGAGGTTTGCGATGGCCCAAGATCACGAGGTCCTGAAGCTGCTTGAGGAGCGCCACGCGCGCTGCCCGAGTCGACACCAGCAGATGATCGTTGCCGGACTTTGGCTGGCGATGCGTGCGAGCGAGATGGCGGAGACGTTCGGCTGTAGCGAGGCGACGGTTAGCCGGACCCAACGCCAGACTGTGCAAGACGTCTTCGACTTCACGGAGCTCGAAGGCACGCCCCAGCTCCTGCGGCTGTGGGCAGAGCTCCACAGGGACTGCTGCACAGCGGCGGCGCGGGAAATGACTGAAAACAGTCACTTATTGACTGGTTGGTGATCAACACGGGGGCGACCGGAGGTGCATTCTGTTTGTTAACGGCCCCCTGAATGGGCCACGACTCGGGAGGGTTGCCACCATGAGCACCGGAGAGTCTCGCAGGATCCATAGAGTGTTAGCGCTTATCAGCGCCTCCTTGTTCGCGGGTATGTGCGCACTCGTAGTTGCGTCCACAGTAACCTTCGCTTCTCAATCGGTTCAGTTGTGGCCTGCTTCGGGATGGAACACCGTGACCGCATATCCCAGCGGACAACTGAATTGTCCGTACGTACCATGGCAGCACTCGTGGGCGGGACAATTCTACGATGATCGAGTGAGCAATCCGACCCAATTGTGGTTCGACTACTCAGACGTATACAACACCAGATGGATACACGATCGAGTGGAACTACATGTACGTTGTCGACGGCTTCAACCCGAATGTCACGGGCCGATACTATCCGGCGGCGCACTCCTGGTTCACCAGCGACTGGACAGTCTGGCCGCAACGCTCGTTCGCATACAACAATTCAGGTAACAACGTTTACATCGAGACGTCATTCGGAGTCGGTGGAGGATGTAACACAGTTTCGGACGTAGTGTTTAGGCACTAACCGCATCAGCGCGGTTCAAATGAGTTTTCCAGAGTTCGGTCGGAGGTTGGAATCATGAATGGGAAACGGTTGTTGCTGCTTGGAGCGGTCGGCGCCATTGCCGGAGTCACCGCGATTGTCGGAGGCGCGTGGTGGAACGGCGGCGGGATCCCGGCTTCGGCCCAGGTGGAAGTCAGGCAAGAGGGCACGAAAGTTGGGACGCAGGCGGCGGGCTCCGCTTTGAAGGATGCGTCGGACAAGGTCGGATTCGAAGTGCTGCCGCTCGCTGGTCTGCCTGACCCAGCTCTGGCGTTGAAGTTCGTCGATGCACACCTCGGGCCAACTGGGGCCACGAACGGTCTGAAGTACGCGGTCCTCGGATACGAGAGCCCGGCCAATGTCTCGAAGGTGACCGTTTCAGAGTTCAGCGTTCGTATGACACATCCAGCTAACGACGCTTCCGTGGCAGTGGACATTGGGATTCCAGGCGTCGAGGTTTGGAAGAGTGCTGGACAGGCCGTCACCGTTTACACGCTTCTTACAGCGAACAGGACATACGATCTCGTGGTGTCCGGAAGGCCCGAGCTCTCATCTGATGGCCTCGCGAAGCTGGCTGTATCTCTGAAGTGAGGTGTGGCCAGACGCCCCACTTCCCCCCATCCCCCCTGCGCGATACCGTTCACGCTGCAATGCCCTCGTTGAAGACTTGGTTCGCCGCATCCCGTCCGTTCTCTTTCACAGCAGCCGCCGTGCCCGCCATTGTCGGCACGCTGCTGGCCTCGGAGGATGCCTTTAGCTGGTGGCGGGCGCTGCTGGTGCTGCTCGGTTCCGTGCTTTTTCTCGCCGGCACCAACTTCGTGAACGACTACTACGACCACACGAAAGGCGCCGACGGCCCGGAGTCGCTCGGTATGGCGGGGTTCATCCAACGTGGCATCCTGACGCCAAAGCAGGTGCTTGTCGCCGGGCTCCTCTGCTTCGGAGCGGGTGGCACCATCGGCCTCGTACTGTGCGCGACCGGCAGTTGGCAGATCCTCTGGCTCGGCGTCGCGAGCGCGTTGGCGGGCTTCCTCTATACAGGCTGGCCGATCCACCTGGCGTACATAGGTCTGGGCGAAATAACGGTTTTCCTTTTCATGGGGCCGGTGATTGTGGTCGGGGCGTATTTCATACAGACCGAATCGTGGGACTGGCAACCATTCGTGGCCTCGCTGCCAATCGCGTTTCTCGTGACAGCTATCCTGCACGCCAACAACTTGCGCGATATCGACCTGGATAAGCAGCACGGCAAGCGCACGGTGGCCACACTCATCGGGCGCAAGCGGGCGAACATCGAGATGTACATCCTGCTTGGCTGCACCTACGTCACGCTGGTGATTGCGGCGGTGGTCGGGGCGATGCCGTGGGCTGGCCTGTTGGCGCTCTCCACGCTTCCGCTGGTGCGGCCAATCGTGGATGTCGTCCGCGCAGGCGGGAACCCGAAGAAGCTCAATCTCGCGCTGTTTCGCACAGCGCAACTTCACATGAAGTTCGGGGCGATGCTGGCGGTGGGTCTGGGCCTCAACTGGATCTGGGTCTCGATCTAGACCCTTGGTCAGCCGCCGGGGAGCAAATGGTTGTAGGTCCCGTGTGACATCAGTTGGAAGTCCCCAAGTCGCCCACGAGAGTCCTCGGCCGCAACGAGACGATAGAACTTCGGTAAGTCGAGACGGACGATGCGGCGATCGTGATGCATGCGGCGCCCTTCGAACTGCGTGAAGTGCGTGCCAGATGCGAGCGACTCCGCGATGCGCATGGCGGTGTCGCCTACGTTCCGCGGGAAGCGATGAGAATCGCCGGCCTGCCGAGCGAGTAACCGATCCCACCGGGCCACGCGCATGGCCTCGGCGACCGCACGGCTCTGGTCGGCGCCGTGCTTGGCGGCCGCGATGCGTTGTTCAGCGAGGCAGCGATTACACTGCCGGCCAAGTCCTTTATGTCCACAGGTAAAACTCTTCGTCCGAACGGCCACGGCATTCCTCGCATCCGCTGAATAGAGCGGGCACGAAATATGCGTTCAGTAGGCGACAGATGCCGTCGCGTTTCTACGAGCCGCCCACGCCCAGTGCATCTTGCGAAAACTGTTGCCGGTAGAGGCGCGCATAGACGCCGTCCAATGCCAACAGTTCGGCGTGGCGGCCCTTTTCGACCACTACGCCGTGGTCCATCACGACAATCACGTCGGCGGCGAGGATGGTGGAGAGGCGGTGGGCGATGGCGATCACCGTGCGGCCACGAGTGAGGCGCTCGAGCGCGTCCTGGATGGCGCGTTCGGTCTCGGAGTCCACGCTTGAAGTCGCCTCGTCGAGGATCAGGATTGCCGGGTCTTTGAGCAGGGCGCGGGCAATCGCCACGCGCTGCTTCTCGCCGCCCGAAAGGCGGTAGCCGCGTTCGCCGACGATCGTGTTGTAGCCGCGCGGGAGGGCAGCGATGAACTCGTGGATGTTGGCTGCGCGCGAGGCTCGCTCGACCTCCGCATCGCTGGCATCGGGCCGGCCGTAGCGCAGGTTCTCCTTGATCGTCGAATGGAAGAGGAACGGCTCCTGGTTGACCATGCCGATGTTCGCGCCGAGCGACTCGAGCGTGACGTCGCGGATGTCGTGGCCATCCACTGTGATGCTCCCTTCGTTCACGTCGTAGAGGCGCGGCACGAGGTAGGCGACCGTGGTCTTGCCGGCGCCCGAGTGGCCAACAAGCGCGGCGAACTGCCCCCGCGGGACTTCGAACGAGACGCGCTGGAGCGTCTTTCCGTCTGCGGTGTA
>JBBQGT010000091.1:0-13563 GCA_038323265.1 Tepidiformales bacterium | reverse complement strand
ACTTCAATTTCGATGACGACTCCGTGCCCGAGTACCTGGCGGCTGAGGTTGCGCCGCGCGTGAAAGCGTTCTGAACGAGGCGGAGGTTGGCGGTCGGACGCCAGCGCGGGGGGATCTGGTCCAGCGCACCGCGCGAAGAGTCGTAGGCGCGGATGGTGATCTTTGACTGTTTTTTTGTAAAGGAGCGGGTCGCAAGGCGAACTAAGATGCAGAGACCGACGGGGAGGGTTCGAGCCGAAGGTGAACCGCGTAGCGGCCGGCTGCCCCTGGTGTGTTGTTCGCATATATCCAGCGTGGCGGGGGCAGCCGTACTCGCCGTCGGCAGGGTCGTTGAAGACCTCCAGTGGTTGGGGCTTGTGGTTTCGCTTCTTGGCGCTCTGCTGTGGTTGGTGATTGCAGGCGGTTGGTTTGTACTCGGCGGGAACGACCGCGGCGGACAACGCTCGGCAACGCCCAGCGCCGTCTGAGAACCAGAAGAGAGTGGGAATGCTACGGAGTCGTCGAGACCGAGGCGGTCGTCGCCGTGGCCTGGATCGACGGCGAAGCGATCGGTGAAGCGGAGGCCGTTGGCACGCTCAAGGATTCGACGCGAGGGGCCTCCTCCCGAGTCATGAGGTAAAGGCCCGCAGCGGCGAGCGCGACACCCGCGATTCCCAGGGCGGCCCAGACGAGCGCCTGGTGGGCAGGATCCGAGAAGAATTTGCGGGCGGTTCGAATCACTGCACTTCCCAACTTTCCAAAGGGTAAGGCACGCGCGAATTGCGGGCAGTCCAGACGGGTTCATCGGCGGCGGACGTTCACGCCCGGCTAGTCGGTAAACTTGCGGCTCGCGGTGATCGGAAGGGTTTACCTCAACGTAAGAACGTTCGAATGGGCTACTGTGCACCGCGAACACAGACACGAGGAGAAGACCACTTGCGAGCGAACACGGTTTCGAGCCTGACTGCCAGCGACAGCGACAGGCGTTCGTGGATCCTGCCGGCCGGCCTCATCGGCTCGACGCATCTGACGCAAGCGGCTGCAATCATGCTGCGCAAGGGCGTCGACGGCGAGGCCTGGTTCGAACTGGAAGGCAGACCAGAGGAGATCGCTTTGAATCCGCTAGGACAGGATTCCCAGCCGGCGCAGTGGCGCGTGGTTGGGCAGCCTTCGTCCGTGCTGCGTCTCGCGATGTGTGCATTCCTCATCGTTCGAGACTTGCCGGGGGGCGATGGCACCACATCGCACCTCGGCGCCAGAAGGGGCGACTGGATAGCTCGGCCCCAAGCGATCCTAGCCGGGCACGATTCGTCGAATTGCACCCGCGACAAGCGGCTGAGCGCGTTCGATGTCCTGCGAGCCGCTCTGCCGGAGGCCCAGTGATGCTGCGATTCTTCAGCCGGATGCGCGCATTGCGGGTCGCAGGCGCGGCGCTGGCGGCGATCATCGCGGCGCTTCCGCTGCTTCCCAGCGGGACGGCATACGCCCATCCGCTGGGTAACTTCACGATCAACCGCTACGCTCGGCTCGAGGTCTACAGGGATGCCGTGCAGATTCACTACGTGGTGGACATGGCCGAAATCCCCACGTTCCAGCTCATCGGCGACGTTGATCGGGATGGAGATGGCAAGGCTTCGCAACCGGAGCTCGAGACGTACGCTGCGAAGGAACGCGAGACACTCGCGAGCCACTTTGCGCTCAGTATCGGCGGCCAGAAGGTGGCCACTAAAGCAGTCGAGACGTCGATCCAGCTTTTGCCCGGCCAAGGCGGCCTGAACACTACACGGCTGGCCGTGGTATACGACGCGAGGGTGCCCGACGGGCTGAACGGGGCCGCGACAATCAGCTTCACCGATACAAATTTCGGCGAGCGGGCGGGCTGGAAAGAAGTGGTGGTCCGTCCATCTGCGGGCGCCTCCGTGAACGTTGAGCCGCGTCTGATGGTCGACTCGAGCAACGCTCTACTTAACTATCCGGCGGAGACGTTGAAGTCAGCCCCAGACGTACGCGAGGCGACATTCAGTTGGACGGCGGGCACTGGCGAGGCAGCGCCGGCAACTGCCACCCTCCAGAATGCCACTACAGGGCGTGCAACATCAGGCTTTGCGAGCCTCCTGCACCACGATCGCTCGCTGGGAATCCTTTTCCTCAGCTTCATAGCGGCCTTCGGTTTCGGGGCGCTGCATGCACTCGGGCCTGGCCACGGCAAGACGGTAGTCGCGGCGTATCTTGTGGGCAGCAAAGGCACGGCGAAGGACGCCGTGGCGCTGGGTCTGACCGTGACCGCCACGCACACATCAACAGTCTACCTTTTGGGGTTCATCACCCTTTCGGCGTCGGCATTCATCCTGCCCGAGACGCTCTACCTGTACCTTGGGGTGGCCTCGGGCGCGATGGTCGTGGTGATGGGTTGCGTGCTGCTGGCGAACCGTTTGTGGCGCAACTTGCGCCCTTCGAGCTCAAGTGCGCACCGGCATGGGCTGCTTGGGAAGGCGCATTCGCACCTGCCAGAGACCCACACGCCGGGCGCTGAGGGTGAGGAGCACGACCACCCCCATGAACAGCGTGGGCATTCGATGGACGCTACGGCGGCCCAGACTACCGTCACCAGGCGCAGCTTGCTAACCCTCGGCATTGCCGGCGGACTGCTGCCCTGCCCATCGGCGATCGTGGTCATGCTGACAGCGATCTCGCTAGGCCAGGTGGTGTTCGGGATGCTGCTGATCGTAGCGTTCTCGCTGGGACTGGCGATGGTGCTGACGACGATTGGCATTGCGCTGACGGTGGGTAAGAGGCTCTCAGGCCGTTACGGGGCGACGGCTCTGTTTGAACGGCCGGCGTTTGGGCGAATCGCGGCGGCGTTGCCCGTGATTAGCGCCCTCGGGATCACTCTCGCCGGTCTGGCGATTACCTACCAGTCATGGAACCAGCCCGGACTTTAGCGCCAGCGCGAATCATCAATCGTGACCCACATGAAGTCGCGCTCCTGCGTCTTGAGGAAGCGCGCCGGTGAGTCAGGCATGTTGTCCATGAAGCGCTCGGCGCGGAGCGTGCCATCAGGCTGCTGGTAGAACTCGCTGAGTAGCACGTACGGGCTATTGATATCGAGCTGCATAGCGGTTTGTGCGCCAGCGGCCCAGAGCGCGGAGGCCAACGTGGCGGCGCTCAATGAGTTGCCTGCGGCAACAAGCAGACTGCCATCCTTGGTTACGCCCACAGCCGAACGCCACGTGATGAACTCCGCGGAGTTGACGGCAACATAGCCCCAGGTGTCGTTCCCCTCGGCCGTGCGCTTGCTAACCTGTCCGTCCTTCACAAGCAGGACGGCGTTCTGGCGGCAGGCCGCGACGGTATCCGATGCGACGAGGTCTAGGCCCCACTCACCGACCTTGAGCGAGCCATCCTTGTAGGAACAGATCGTGGCCAGGCCAGCCCGCATCGGGCGGTATTCTTTTCCATCGGCAAGCATTCCGTAGCTCCCATGGGGGCCCTTGAATCCGCCGTTCCAGGCCACAAGCAGCTTCGATTGAGCGTCGGCCGGAATGACGCCGGGGCCCCTGACTCCACGATCGCCGCCGGGATCGAGGGTCCCGCCTGTCATGCTCAGGCGGATTCGCCGCGAATCGATCAGCAGGACGCCGACCAGGGCGTACGGCCGAGATTTGTCCGGCCGGACAAACGTCTTGGCCATCAGGACATCGGTGGGCGTGGTGCGGGGAAGCCCGGCCGTGGTCCAAACGCCCTCTCCCGCTTCGAGGGTCTCGCGAAGCGGAATGGTGGTGGGCAGGTGAAGGGGCGTGGGCGCCAGTTCTTCGGCGGTGAGTCCAAAGGCTGGCAGACCGGGCCCGACGAAGATGTAAAACGTACGGGCCTCGTCGCGCGGCACGTATTCGATCTCCACACCGAGGACGAACGGATTGGTATCACCGCCAAGGAAGCGGTATCTGGTTTTGTTGACGCGGTCCTCGAAGCGGAACCAGTAACTCTCTACCTTCGCCCAGTTTTCGTCGCCGATGATGTCTCGGCCGGTGTCAGCCACACGCGGGGCGAGGGTTTCCTTCTGAGAGTAGACCGCAGCCATTACGGCGAGGCCAAATACAAGCAGGCCGACGGACACGCGCTTCCTGGTGAGCCGCCAGAAAGAAGGTACGATGCCCGGGTCGGGGGAAACCTCGTCAAAGGTATCGACGCCCGCCGCTTCGCGGACTAGTGGGCCGAGGTCGCCCACGTGCGCGGTGGCTTCAGCGATGGGGGTTGCGGAAGCCGCGGCCACTTCGCCACGCCGGAACGCCCAGCCCCGTCTCAACACGAGGCGAATATTAGCAATCTCGACCTAACCGGCAAAGTCCCCGACTCATCGTGCTTCGGAGCAGCCGGACAGGCGGTCGGAAAAGCTCGGGCGTTGCGTTCCTCAGCTTTCCTGATATTCTCTACTGATTAAGTCATGAATATTGCAAACGGCGAGCAAGCGCTGCCCCGATGGACCACCGAAGTCGCCACGTCAGATCGCGCGTTGACGGCGGGCGAGCGGACGGTGGTGCTTGAAGTGCTTGCATCTCTGAGGCGCTTGCGCCATGGAACGATTCATCTCGCCGTCCAGGACGGGAAAGTCGTACAGATCGAAACGACGGAGAAAAAGCGGCTATGACCAGCCGTCGACGCTAACTGACGGTCCCGACGGCACTGGCTGACCAGACACCCTGGAGGCCTCCCGGATATTCCGGGGGGCCTCTCTTTTGTAGGAGTACCCCACGCGTGGCCCGACCGCCCCTTGCTCTGTCCCTTGCTCTGGTTATCTCTATCGTTGCGATCTTTGCCGTCGCGTGCGGTGGAGACGATTCGACAACCTCTTCGGCCAAGGCTCTTGGCGCTGAAACTGGCACGGCCGCGCCGGAGAAGGCGGTCACATTGCGGCTCGGGTACTTCGCGAACGTCACGCATGCACCGGCCGTGCTGGGCATCGCCGACGGCAGCTTCCAGACAGAACTGGGGTCGAACGTAAGGTTGGAGACGAAGGTCCTTAACGCCGGCCCGGCGGCAATTGAGGCGATGTTTGCGGGCGAGTTGGACGCTACATTCGTGGGCCCGAACCCGGCGATCAACGGATTCCAAAAGTCCAAAGGCGCTGAAATACGCATCGTAGCGGGGGCAGCCAGTGGCGGAGCGATGCTCATCGTCCGTCCGGATGCGAACATCAATGCGGCCAAGGATCTCGCGAAAAAGAAAATCGCCACGCCGCAATTGGGCAACACCCAAGACGTGGCACTCCGCTCGTACCTTCTGAGGAACGGGTTGAAGCCGAAGGGAAACGGCGGGAACGTCACTGTCCTGCCAACCACCAATGCTGACCAGTTAACGCTGTTCCAGAAGGGCGACATTGATGGCGCATGGGCGCCGGAGCCCTGGGCTACACGGTTGGTGCTTGAAGCGGGCGGCAAGGTCTTCCTCGACGAAGCCGCGTTGTGGCCCAACGGCCAGTTCGTGACTACGCAATTGATCGTCAGCGTCAAGTTCCTCAAGGAGCACCCGCAGACGGTCGAGAAGCTCGTGCGGGCCGAAGTGAAGGCCACACTGTTCATCAACGCCAACCCGGAAAAGGCGAAAGAGACGGTGAACAAGGGGATCGAAACACTCACAGGCAAACCGCTTAGCAAGGCAACGATCGATGGAGCGTGGAAGAACCTGACGTTCACCTACGATCCAATCGCTTCCAGCCTCAAGAAGTCCGCTAAGGACGCCTTTGATGCGGGATTGCTGGGGAGAGACGAGCCGAACCTGAAAGGCATCTACCAACTGAGTATCCTGAACAAGGTTTTGGGCGAATTGAAGTTGGCGCCGGTGAGCGAGTGACCGCTCTAGCCAAGCGGTTTCTTCTGCCCGAAGAAGAACGCCCGGTGACCGAACCAGTGGATCCTCCCGTTCTCCAGGTGCGGGGGGTGAGCAAGCGCTTCAGTACGAAGCGCTCGGATACGCTCGCCCTCAGCAACATCGACCTGGATGTTGCCGAGGGCGAGTTCGTAGCTGTGGTTGGGCCTTCGGGTTGCGGAAAATCGACCTTGCTTAACGTGGTAGCAGGGTTCGAAGCGCCGAACGAAGGCGAAGTACTGACCTCCGGTACACCGATCCGGGGCGCCGGGCCAGACCGCGTGGTCGTCTTCCAGGAGGCGGCGCTGTTCCCATGGATGAACGTGCGCGCGAACATCGAATTCGGGCTCAAACTGGCCGGCGTAGCGAAGCAGGAACGGCGGAACCGGGCAGGCGAATACCTGAAGCTGGTTGGGCTTGAGGCGTTCCAGCGGGCATTCGTGCACGAGCTATCGGGCGGCATGAAGCAGCGCGTGCAGATTGCTCGCAGCCTTGCTGTGGACCCGAAGATCTTGTTGATGGACGAACCGTTCGCCGCCCTGGACGCCCAGACACGTGATGTCTTGCAGGAGGAACTGCAGTCGATATGGCAGCGTACGGGCAAGACGATCCTCTTCATCACTCATAACGTGCGCGAGGCGGTGCTGTTGGCGGACCGGGTGATCGTGATGTCGCCGTCGCCGGGACGGATTAAGCGCGAGATCAGCATTACTCTTGAGCACCCGCGCAGCCCCGATTCCCACGCCGTGGTTGACCTCTCGGCGGATATTCGCGAAGAGCTTCGCAACCCCGAACACCTGGCCGAGGGCCCGGGCGAACGGTGGACGATATGAGTGCCGCCGCCGGGACACTGGCGGATGCGCCGGGAAAGTCCTTCAGTGCGAGAGTGCCATGGAAAGCGGTGCGCATTTCCATGTTCTATTTGGGCCTGTTGGGCGCCTGGCAGTTGGTTTACCTTGCGGAAGTGTGGTCGCCGTACGTTTTCCCGGGCCCGAGAGACGTTTACGACGCGCTGCGCTTCAACATCGAAAACGGAGACCTCTGGGAGGCGGGCAAGGTAACCATCCAACGCATGGTGATCGGCTATTCGCTTTCGATTGTCATCGGGTTGGCGATTGGCGTCGCTATGGGCAGCCTCAAGTGGGTGGATGAAACGCTCGGCTCGCTGGTGCTCGGGTTGCAATCGTTGCCAAGCGTGACGTGGTTTCCGCTGGCGTTGCTCTGGTTCGGCCTGAACGAACGGGCGATCATCTTCGTGGTATTGATGGGCTCGGTGAACTCCATCGCAATCTCCTCACGGACGGGAGTGCTGGGCATCCCGCCGCTGCAACTGCGGGCGTCACGGATGTTCGGCGGGCGATGGTGGGAGCAAACGCTCTACGTGGTCCTGCCCGGGATGCTGCCAGCGATGGTCCAGGGTTTGAAGCTCGGCTGGTCGTTCGCCTGGCGGTCGCTGCTGGCCGCCGAACTGCTGTTTGTGAGCATCAGCCTTGGGCACCTGCTGCAGGTGGGACGCGACCTCAACGACGTCTCACAGGTGGTAGCGATCATGCTGGTTATCGTGGCCGTAGGGATGGTAGTCGACCGGCTGGTCTTCGGCCGGCTCGAGGGCTGGGTGAATGAGCGCTGGGGCTTGCGCCAGGCGTAAGCAGGTTTCGTGCAAGAACGGTCTCGGCCATCGCGCGGTATCCTTCGCGCCACGAGGTACAAGCTGATGGCCGTCCTGCGAGACCTGACAACTGGCGAGACGATCGCCGACGAACTGGATTATGCGCGCGGAGTGGTCTCGCGGACGCGCGGGCTGATGATGCGGGGCAAGCTCAAGGCTGGCGCCGGGCTCGCGATCCATCCCTGCAGTTCGATCCACATGATGTTTATGCGCTTCCCGATCGATGCAGTGTTTTATGACAAGGAGTTTCGCGTGACCAAGGTGGCGCGAGGGGTGCGCGAATGGACGGGCTTAGCGTTTGGCGGCAAGAGCGCGAAGGGCGTGGTCGAACTGCCGGTTGGGGCGGCCGCGAGCGTCGAGGCGGGCCACCAGTTGCTATTCGACCCGCCGATGAGCTGATTACAGGATTGGCCAGCGGGCGCTCGCCTCGTAGGCGTGAGCGATGGCGTGGTGGATCCAGATCTGGGCAACGATCTCGGATTTGGGCATCTCGTAGCCGCCGAGCGTTACGACCTTCGCAAGGTCTTCGTCGTCCAGCGTTGCGACGAACGCGGCGGAGGCTTCGTGGCCGTCGATGATTGCCTTGATCACTTCGTCGCGCGACTTGTCCGCCATCCGGCCGATGGACTTCGCGTTGTTGGCGGCGATCTGTTCGACGCCGTAGCTGGAAAGGGCGCCGCTATCGAGCGCCGGGTAGAGGCCAGCCGCTCCTCCCGCGGTGGCAGCGAGGTGCGAGAATGCCGCGCCGCTGGTCCACTGGTGGCCTAATTGGTAGTCCCAATCTTTGGTCATTGTGGCGGCTGCTGCGGCGCGTTCGCCCGCGAAGCGGATGCCGGCTACGAGGTCTGTTTTCGAAATCATGGACGGGCTCCGGGTGAGATTCGCGGATTCTACGCGTACGGCTACTGTGAGTGGCGCGCAGCCGACATACTGAGCGCGAGACCGGCGGGGATGAGGACGGCACTTTGATAACACACCTGCAAGGACACCTGGCGCGCATGGATGCAGGCGGCCCGCTAGTGGAGGTGGACGTGGAGGGCGTCCGCTACGAGGTGCTGGTCCCGCTGGTTTTGTGGCCTGAACTGCAAGCGATTTCCGGCGAGAACGGGCTGGACGAAGCGGCACTGCCGCCGATCGGGTTGCACATCTTCTACCACGCCACGGCGAACCAGCCGGTGCCAGTGCTGGTGGGCTTTTTGCGGCGCGCAGAGCGCGATTTCTTTCGCAAGTTCACGACTGTCGAGGGGATTGGCCCGTCGAAGGCGGCGAAGGCGATGAACGTTTCCGTAAGCACCATCGCGCGGGCAATCGAGCAAGAAGACCGCGCGACTCTTACGCGGCTGCCCGGAATTGGCTCGCGCGGCGCCGATAAGATCATTGCGACGCTGCGCGGGAAAGTGGTGGCGGAGGCGGCGCTGCAGGATGGCGGCGTGGAGAAGCCCGTGGACGCTCAGAAAATGGAGCAGAGCCGCGTGGTGGTGGACGTTGTTGATGCGATCTCCGCCCTTGGCTTTCCGCGAAGCGAAGCGAAACGTTGGGTGGACGAAGCACAGGCCGATGACCCGACCCTGGAGAAGGTGGAGGAGTTGATGCTCGCCGTGCTGCGCCGGCGGGACGCGTCACGGTAAACGGGGTCGCGTGCATGACGGCCTTGCGCCACCATTAGCGTCGTGACCAACGACGCACCCGAATTCCCCGACGCTGAGGACAGCGAAACCCAACCCCCCGCACCAACGGCGACGCCCCGCCCCGCGCAGCAACCAGCGTGGACTTACTTCCTTTCGCCGGCGGCGCTGGTCCTCGGCTCGATCATCATTTCGCTGACCATCTGGTACACGAGCGACAACAGCGTCACGCCGGCGACGAACGTGGTGGCTTTGGCCTCGCCCGGCGCCAATGAGAGCGTGAAGCCGGACGATGCGCCGCCGGTTTCGACCGCCAAGAACTTGATTGCGACGTTCGCTGGCTATGCCAAGCAGGTGGGCATGGACGAGGCGAAGTTCACTCAGTGCCTGCAGGACCAAAGCACTTCGCAGGCGAAGATTGCGTTAATCAACGCGCAGTTGCAGCGTGGTTCGGCGTTGGGAATTAACGGGACGCCCACGTTCGTCATCAACAACAAGATGATCGTCGGCGCACAGCCCTCGGTGATCTTCGATGAAGTGATCGACCGGGAGTTGAAGGGCAGCCCCACTTCGCTGGACGGATATTCGGCCAACATCCAGGCGTTGGCCAGCAGTTCACCGCCGCGGTTTCTCATCCTGCCCAACAAGGTGGACGTGTCGGATGCGCCAATCGAAGGGAACCGGAACGCGCGCGTGATGATCGCTGAGTTCAGCGACTTCCAATGCCCGTTCTGCAAGCGGTGGACCGAAGAGAACATGGCGCGGATCCGCGCGAAGGTCGGAAGCGATGTGGCGATCGCTTTCTTGCATTTTCCGATCACCCAGATCCATCCAAACGCCGGGAACGCGAGCATTGCTTCGATCTGCGCGAACGAGCAGGGTAAGTTCTGGGAGCTGCACGACCTGCTGTTCGCCCGCCAGACCGAATGGGAGAACCTCCCGATCAACTGACGAGCGGGTTGACGTGCATCGGAGGGCACCCGCGTGCGAGTCCGATTGGAAGGCGAGTGCGACTGCCGCTAGTCTTAGGGTGTGCCGAACTGGGTTATCGAAGATGAACTCGCCACGAGCCCACGGCCCGGATTTCGTCCGGGCCCGGAGCATACGGTGCCCGAAGGCGTGGTTGAGGAGTGGCTGCGCGAAGCGGATGCATTCGGGATCAAGTCCGTCATCTGCCTAATTGGCGCTGATCAGTTGTGGCTTTATCGCAAGTCCGTGCCCGAAGGGCTAATCGCCAGGTACCGAAGCGCTGGACTGGACGTTGAGCACATCGGCACCGAAGACCAGCAAACGCACCCGTTCACTCCCGATGATTTGGAGCGCGCCTGGCAGGCGTTCAAGCGAATGCCCAAGCCAGTCCTCGTCCACTGCAGTGCGGGGATGGACCGCACTGGCCGTGTGGTTGCGCACATCATGGTCCAACTTGGTTCGGGCGAAGGAAGCACGGCTGCGGGCTAATCCGGGATGAGCAGCACTCGTCCAAATGCGCCGCGGCCCTCGATGTATTTGTGGGCGTCGGCGGCGTCGGAGAGCGGGAACTTGCGATCGATAACCACTTTCAACTCACCACGCGCGATCTCCGCGAGCAGCCTTTCGATCATCGCCCGGCAGCGCGGCGCTTGCGCGGTCATCTCGGCGCCGAGGAAGACGCCGTGGAGCGAGGCGTTGTTGCCCATCAGGGCGCGGGTGTCGGGGACCATCTCCTCGCGCCCAGCGTTACCCACCCAGCTGACGCGGCCGCGGTAGGCCAGCGCCGCAATGCTGCCTTCGAGCGTCTTGCCGCCTACAGAATCGACGACGAGATTGACGCCGCGCCCTTCAGTGAGCTGCATGGTCTTAGCGACGAAGTTTTCGTTGCGATAGTTGATGCCATGATCCATGCCGAAGGGCTTGAGGCGCTCCAACTTCTCATCGCTGGAGGCGGTAGCGAACACCGTTGCCCCGGCGCGCTTAACCAGTTGGATGGCGGCCAGGCCAACGCCGCCGCCGCCCGCCTGCACGAGGACGGTTTCGCCTGCCTGTAGATGGCCGAATTCGAACAGGCAGTCATCGGCGGTGCCGAACTCGATCGGTACGGCGGCCGCTTCCCCAATGCTCATCCCCGAGGGCACCAGATACGTGGAGCGGGCCGAACTCCCGACGAGGGCGGCGTGTGACCCGAAGGGCATGGTGGCCACAACGGCCTGACCGGGAGCGCGGTCAGTAACGTTGGCGCCGACTTCGCGGATGATTCCTGAAGCCTGGTAGCCAACGATGTGGGGGTGGGTAGCCAACTCTCCGCCCCGGCGGTTGAGCGTGTCCCCGCCCTGGATACCGATCGCTTTGACGTCAAAGACGACGCCGAAGGGTCCACAAACGGGGTCCGGCACCTCCTCGTACTTGAAGACCGAGGGATCGCCTGTCTGGTAGTAAACCGCTGCCTTCACGGGAAGCCTCCTGTTGGGTGTGCCGAGAGTGTAGCGGTGCGCTGGGGGTGGCGTGTCGCCCCGGCGGTCTGCTGGTACTCTGGGGTTGCTGACGCTGGCGTCCCCTGGGAGGACGCACATCCCCACTTCACTGGAGGTAACGGGTCAGTCACGCTGAGAGATAGGCCCATCGAGTAGGGCGACGATATACCAAGGATAGGCATTATGAAGTTGCTTCTCACTTCGGCCGGCATCAAGAACACCAGCATCCACAACGCGCTGGTTGACCTGATTGGCAAACCGATTGCCGAGTGCAACGCTCTCTGCATTCCCACCGCGGGATACGGGCACCCGCAGGTCAAACCTTTCAGGGCATGGCGGTTCATCAGCGGACAAGAACCCGACTGCCCCATGACCGAGTTGGGTTGGAAGTCGGTGGGCGTGCTGGAGCTCACCGCGCTGCCCAGCATCGATAAAGAACGGTGGGTCTCGTGGGTCCGGGAGACAGACGTTCTCCTGGTGAATGGCGGCGATGCCCTGTACCTGGGCCACTGGATGCGGCAGTCCGGGCTGGCGGATCTCCTGCCGTCGCTGCACGAGACGGTCTGGGTGGGACTGAGCGCCGGGAGCATGGTGATGACCCCCCGTATCGGGCAGGAGTTCGTCGGGTGGAAGCCGCCGGCCGGTGACGACAGCACGCTGGGAATCGTCGACTTCTCGATCTTCCCGCACCTTGATAACGAGATGCTGCCGGAGAACGCCATGGCCGACGCAGAAAGATGGGCGATCGGAATACCAGGGCCTGCATACGCTATCGACGACGAGACCGCCATCACGGTGATCGACGGCACCGTCGAAGTCGTCTCCGAGGGGCACTGGAAACTGTTCAACCCATAACACGAGAGGCTCGGCGGATTCGCTCGCGATCTCGTTGGCCTTGGTGGCTGACATCGGGTGGGTTCGCAGAGTTCATCAGAGTTCAGATTCAAACTGACGCATCACCACTGGAGCCAATAGACGCATGACTGACCCTTCGAACACAATCACCGTTACCGATAACCGCACGGGCAAGACCGTCGAGCTGCCGATTGTTGATGGCACCGTCAAGGCGATGGATTTTCGCCAGCTGCGCGAAAACGAAGATGACTTTGGGCTGATGGTCTACGACCCGGCCTTCACCAACACCGCGTCATGCCGAAGCGCGATCACCTACATCGATGGCGATGCGGGAATCCTCGAGTATCGCGGCTACCCGATTGAGCAGCTGGCGGAGAAGAGCACGTTCCTCGAAACCGCCTACCTGATCATTTACGGGGAACTGCCGGACAAGGCCCAAATGGCGCAGTGGACGCACGACATCACGTACCACACATTCGTGCACGAAGGTACGCGCAAGTTTATGGAGGGCTTCCACCACGACGCCCATCCGATGGGGATGTTGATCAGCACAGTTGCGGCGCTTTCGACGTTCTACCCCGAGGCGCAGGACGTAGATGACCCGCGATCGCGCGAAATCCAGACGCACCGGTTGATCGCGAAGATGCCGACGCTGGCAGCGTTCGCGTACCGCTGGGTGCGCGGCCTGCCAATCGTCTATCCGGATAACGACCTTTCGTATCCCGGGAACTTCTTGAGCATGCTTTGGAAAATGTCGGAGGCGAAGTACACGCCAAACCCGGTGCTGGAGCGGGCGATGGACGTGCTCTTCATCCTCCACGCAGACCACGAGCAGAACTGCAGCGCGAACGCCATGCGTTCAGTAGGCAGTTCACGGCCAGACCCGTATTCGGCCACCGCGGCAGCAACCGCGGCGCTTTACGGGCCACTGCACGGCGGCGCGAACGAGCAGGTGCTGCTGATGCTGGCGGAGATCGGATCGCCGGACCGGGTGCTCGAGTTTGTGAAGCAGTTCAAGGGCGGCGAAGGCCGGCTAATGGGCTTTGGCCACCGCGTTTACAAGAACTTCGACCCTCGCGGGACGATCATTAAAGGCATCGCCGACGAAATCCTGGATATGACG
>JBBQGT010000090.1:0-13674 GCA_038323265.1 Tepidiformales bacterium | reverse complement strand
GCCGCGCGGCCGTTCGTGCAGCGCGCGTTGGACGCCGGGATCAACTTCTTCGATACGGCGGATGTGTACTCCGTGGGGGCGAGCGAGGAGGTCACCGGCCGGGCGCTGAAGGAGATGGCGCAGCGCGACAAGGTGGTCATCGCCACGAAGGTTTGCAACCCGATGAGCGGCGACCAGAACGACCGCGGGTTGAGCCGAAAGCACGTGATGCAGAGCATCGATGCCTCGTTGAGGCGGCTGGGGACGGATTATGTGGACCTTTATCAGATCCACCGGTGGGACCCGAACACGCCGATCGAAGAGACGATGGAGGCGCTGAACGACGTGGTGCGGGCGGGAAAGGCGTTGTATATCGGTGCATCGAGCATGTACGCGTGGCAGTTTGCGAAGGCGCAGAAGGTGGCGGAATCGCACGGCTGGTCGAAGTTCGTTTCGATGCAAAACCACTACAACTTGGTGTACCGCGAGGAGGAACGCGAGATGATCCCGCAGTGCCGGGAGCAGGGCGTGGGGATCTTCCCGTGGAGCCCGCTGGCGCGCGGCTTCCTCGCCGGCAACCGGAGCGCGACCAAGCAGGACGAAACGACGCGTTCGAAGTCAGACCATTTCGCACACGCGCTGTACTACAAGGACTCGGACTTCGAGGTTGTGGAGGCGGTGAAGCAGGTGGCGGCGGAGCGCGACGTGAAGCCAGCGCAGGTGGCGCTGGCGTGGATGCTTGGCAAGCCGTTCGTCTCCGCGCCGATCATCGGGGCGAGCAAGATGTACCAGTTGGACGAAGCGATCGACGCGCTGGAGATCAACCTGACGCCGGAGGAAGTGAAGGCGTTGGAAGCGCCGTACGAACCGCACCGGGTACTGGGGCACTCGTAGGGCTTCGGGATCCCGGTCGTGTGACGCGCGGCTCTCACCCCTCTCCCGAGTTCGCGGGAGAGGGGAAGTGGCCGTTCTGGGCTAGTCGGCGACTAGCACAAGGGTGCCAGTGGTGGAGAGGCTGCCGCCGGTACCGTTGACGACGCACGATTTGGCGCTGGTCTGCTTGCCGTGGAGGCCGTTGACGCCGTCTTCGGCGGTGCCGGAGAGTTGCCGGTAGGCTTCGACGAGAAGCTGCATGCCGTACATGCCCGAGTGGTTGAAGGAGAGTCCGCCACCGTTGGTGTTTATCGGCAGTTTGCCGCCGGGTGCGGCGCGGCCGTCCTTCCAGAGGGTGAAGCCCGCGCCACGCGGGGCGAGTCCGAGCATTTCCGCGGTTATGCCGGCGGTGATGGTGAACGAGTCGTAGATCATCGCCATCTCCATGTCTTCAGGGCCCATCCCCGCCATCTTATAAGCGGCAGCTCCGGAGGCGGCGGCAGAGGTGGCGGTGAAGTCATCCATCTCGAGCATGTTCGAATGGCTCATGCTTTCACCGGCGCCGGCGATCCAAACCGGCTTCGTCTTCACGCTCCTTGCGATTTCGGGGCTGGTGACGAGGATTGCGCCGCCGTAATCCGTCACCAGGCAGCAGTGCAGCAGCGTGAGTGGCCAGGAAACGAGGCGAGCGGTGTTGACGTCCTCGATGGTGATCGGGCCACCGAAGGGGTGCGTGCCCTTCGAGTGCATGACCGCGCGGGGGTTGAGCGTGGCCCATTGGCGAGTGACGACGGCGATGTGGGCGAAGTCTTCCGGGGTTGTCCCGTAGCGATGGTTGTGGCGGGTCATGGCGTGCGAATAGTTGCTTGGCGCGCCGGATACTCCGTAGGGGTTGGTGAAGAGCGAGCCTGGATCCCATGGGTCGCCGCCGCCGCGACCGCGACCCGTGCCGCGGCCGTGGGTGGCGCGGGCGGACCAGCCGTTTTCGCCGTGGGTGACGAGCGCGACATCGATGATGCCGGCGTGAATGGCCGCGAGGGCGTGATGGACGTGCATTTCGAACGAGCAGCCGCCGACGGCGGTGGTGTCGATGTAGCTCGGGTGGAGGCCAAGGTATTCGGCGATCTGCGAAGACCAGCCGGCGCCAAAGACGCCGTTGATACGGGAGATAGGGATTCCCGTCTGGAGGCTGACGGCCTTGATCGCTTCGATGTGCAGCTGGATCGCGGTCTTGGGGGTCTCGGGGTAGCCGATCTCTTTTGCTTCTGCCGCGCCGACAATGGCCGCGGCGCGGGAAAGTGCTCCTGCCATGGTTAGGCCTCCACCACACGCCAGAACGGGATGTGGACATCCTCGGTGGCTGCTTCGAATTCGATCGTCACGGGAGCGCCGATCTTGATGCTCTCCGGCTTGTTGGGGTCAACGCCGCGAAGGACGGTGAACATGCGGTCGCCTTCGTTGATATCGATGTAGGCGGTAACGAACGGCACCTCATCAGCCCAGCCGCCGAAGGCGCGGTGCTGGACGGCGAAGGTGTGGACGTAGCCGTGGCCGCTCGCTTCGAACCATTCAATCTCCATCGAGTGGCAGTGCGGGCAGATGAGGCGGGGATACCAGTGGACGCGGTTGCAGCTGGTGCAGCGGGGAAGCATGAGCTTCCCGATTTTAGCCCCGTCCCAGAACGGTTGCGAGACCGGATCTGGTTCGGGGATGGGCTTTTTGTAGTCGGCCAACCATTTCCTCCTGCGCGCGGCTCTCCCTGTGGCGCGATCTGAATCGCAGGTGCGCCTAAGCCTGAGGATGAGCCGCGCTGAATGTATGCGAGGCGAAGCCTATTGAAGGAGGGCGGAGTTGGCAAACGGCTCAGGCCGTGCGGCGCCGCAACGTGGCTGCGCCAAGCGCCAGGGAGAGCAGGGTGGCTCCGACGATGACGAGCGTATCCCGGCCAAGGTCCGCGGTCTGGCCCGTGGCTGCGCCGTTGAGGGCGTCGTAGGCGTAGGTGAGCGGGAGGAATCGCGCCGCCAGATCGAGTGCTGGCGCCATGTCGCTTCGAGGCACGAAGAGGCCACAAAGCAGTAGCTGAGGGAAGACGACAGCGGGCATAAACTGCACGGCCTGAAACTCGGTCCTCGCGAAGGCACTGACGAGCAATCCGAGGGCCATCCCAAGTACAGCATTGGCGATTGCCAGTGCGACGACCACCAATGCGGCGCCCTGGACATCGAGGCCGAGAAGCCAGAACGAGACCGCGCTGGTGATGGCCGCCTGGACCGCGGCAAGCGCCCCGAAAGCAAGCCCGTAGCCGCCGAGAAGGTCGAGCTTGGCGAGAGGGAGGGTCATCAGCCGTTCGAGCGTGCCGGTGGTGCGTTCGCGGAGCATGGTGATGGAGGTAACGAGGAACATCGTGATGAACGGAAAAAGCCCGAGGACCGGGGCGCCGACACTGTCGAACTGCTGGGGCCGGGCATCGAAAAGGAAGCGCAGGAGGACTTGCAGGGCGGCAGGTACCACCAGGACCAAGGCGATTGTGCGCGGGTCCCGGCGTAGTTGGGCGAGCACCCGCCTGGCCGTGGCAAGGGTGATGCGGAGGTTCATCGTTGACCGCCCGCCTCGACGAGAGCCAGGAAGGCGGACTCGACGTCGCCGGTGTGGGTGCTGCTAAGGAGTTCAGCCTGAGTGCCGGCGGCAATGACCGCGCCGTCGCGCATGAGGACGAGCCGATCGCAGCGTTCCGCCTCGTCCATGACATGGCTGGAAACGAGCAATGCCGTGCCTTGTTCGGCGAGCGAGCGGAGCTGATTCCAGATGTCGCGCCGCAGCACGGGATCGAGGCCGACGGTGGGCTCGTCCAGGACGAGGAACTGGGGGTTCCCGAGCAGAGCGGTGGCCAGCGACACTCTGGCCCGTTCGCCGCCAGACAGCGTACTGACGACGCGGTCGCGGAAGGTGGTGAGATCGACCGTCTTCAGCGCCCAATCGCTGCGTTCGGGGCCCACGCCGAGGACGGCAGCGAAGTAGCGGAGGTTTTCGGTCACCGAGAGGTCGCCGTAGACGGAGGGGGCCTGAGTGACGTAGCCGACCTCGCGGCGGAGCGAAGGATGGCCGGCAAGGCGTCCGAGGACCTCTATCGAGCCAGTAACGTGGGACTGGACGCCGACGATGGAGCGCATAAGGGTTGTCTTGCCGCAGCCGCTAGGGCCGAGGAGTCCGACGATCTCACCGCGGTGGACGTTGAGGTCCACTCCGTGGAGCACCTCGTTGCCGCCACGCGTGACGCGCACACCAACAGCACTCAGCGCAGGGCCAGGAGGGTTCGTCATTTAGTAAGAGCTTAGCAGTGGACGGCCTCCGCGAATCGTGCTCCTCCATCGTTTCCGGAAGGGCGAGCGCGATTCGACAAACATGCTGCTGTTCGCCGTGCACCAGCCGTTAGCGCGCGGGGTCTGCCACGGCGCCGACGAAGACCGAGGCTTCCGAGACAGGCATACGCAGGCGGAGGGTGAAGACGGCGAGGGCAGCGAGGATGCTGACTCCCATGAGCGGCGTGGCGATTCGTTCCAGCCAGATGGAGTCTGCCAGGAGCGAAATGACGAAGCCAATGAGGCCAACATTCATGCCATAGAAAACGGCGTCCATCACCGCGCGCCCGCGAGTGTCTTTCTGGGTGACGCCGAGGAGGAGACCGAAGATCGCATTCGTTAGCACGCCGACGAACATCGTGTGGTCGAGGGCGAGGAGGTGGCGGTCCGGTACTTTGTCGAAATCGCCCTCGTAGCGGGCGGCGAGGTAGTTGATGAACATGATGTTGACGACGATGGCGATGCCGGCGGCGGCGGCGAAACGCGCGGTTGAACCTTGCAGCCAAGCGACGGCGCGGAAGTTGGGCCACATGCGCTTGACGAACAGCACCACACCGGCGAGTTCGACCAAGGCGGCGATAGGGGCGAGAGCGGTGATTTCGAAAAGCAGGGAGACCATGAGCATGATGCCGCCGATGAATGGAAGGGCTATCTGCCACTTTCCGAGCTTTGTGGCGGCCTTGAGGGTGGGCCATCCGAAGCACCATTCGGCGAGGGCCATGCCAACGGGTACAAGGAAGCCGATGACCATGGTGCCAGGATGGGCGTCTGTTGCGCCTGTCGGGATTACTTCGCGGCCGGTGGCGATGCGGGTGGCGAGCAGGACGCCTATTGTGCCGCCGACGACGGACGTGGCGACGGCAGCGAGGAAGCCGAGGTGGGTGACGCTCAACTCCATCCCCCGAGCGCGCCAGACCACCCAGAGGAAGAAGCCAACGATCGTTGCGAGGGCGAAGGAGCCGATGATCGGGCGCGGGTTGCCGTAGGTGAGGGAGAAGGTGAAGGCGAAGGCGGGGAGGGCGATGATCGCTGCCACTGTGAGGATTCGCGCGTACTTCACGGCGGTTTCATTGGCGAAGGCGCCGAAGAGCCAGAGCGAAGCGGCGAACACGCACATCGTGATCCAGCCGAGGGTTCCGGCGTGGACGTGAGAGAGCACCGTCTTGCGATTGAAATCGACGATGTCCGTGCCGTTGAGGATGCCGATAACGACGGTCCAGATGAAGACCACCATCGCCACCTGCAAGAGCAAAAGGACTTCGCGACGGAGTGGGTGGGTGCTGCCAATTCCCGGTAGTGGCCATGGGTTTCGAAACCTCGCCAAGGATTTGGCGGGACTAAACCCGATGGGCGCGGTTGAAAAAGCAGGGCTGAGTTCTCAGTCCGGGGACGACGGTTCCATGCCCTGGAGCGGGACATCGAGTGTGATGCGGTGGAATGACTCGCCGTAGTCGAACTGATGGTCCCTGGCGTCTGCTTTTGCCATTTCGATGACGAACTCCTGCACCTCGTTGCCGAACTGGCTGGGGTGGGCAGCGAGGGCCGCGCGCTTTGCTTCGATACCCTGGCTGATGTCCACGCAGACGTTTGGTTCTTTCGAGAAACCCAGCCAGAGTTGGTGGACCTTCCATGGCTCCAGACCATCGACCAGCAGTTCCGGGAAGGTGAGGCGGTCTCGGGCGCTGGGGAAGACGGCGTCAACCGTGGCGTCGCCGGTGGCGCGATGGTCCGGGTGGTTGACGTAGCTTTCGCCGACGAGCCGGTGGGTGGGGTCGAAGGTAACCAGGACTTCCGGGCGGTACTTTCGGACGATGCGCGTAATATCGCGGCGAAGTTCCAGCGTGTGCTGGAGATATCCGTCCGGGTAGCCCATGAACTCGAAGTGCTTGACGCCGAGGATGGCGCCGGCCTCGCGCTGTTCGGCCTCGCGAATCTCGGTCAGCTTACTGGACGTCATGGCCGGGTCATCGCTGCCCTTGTCCCCGCGGGTGACGATGACGTATGTCACTTCGCAGCCGTGCTTGGCCCACTTGGCGACGGTGCCGGCGACCATGAACTCGGCATCATCGGGGTGGGCGACGACCACCATCAGGGAGTGGGGCTGAAAGGAATCGGGGATTGGCTCGGTCATGGGATGTCCTTGGCCTGGATGTCGATCGAGCGTAGCAGAGGGTGCGAGAGGACGAAGCGGACGGTGCGGCTACTTCGCCTTCCACTCGGGCGTGCGCTTTTCGCGAGCGGCGGCCATGCCCTCTTTGGCGTCATCGGTGGCGCCGGCCACGCGGCGCATCGTCTCGCCGAAGCGGATGGCTTCGACGAAAGGCATCTGCTGACCGCGCCAGGCGACCTCCTTGGTGGCGCGCACGGCGAGGGGGGCCGACTGGCAGAGGCGGGCGGCGAGTGCGCGCGCTTCGTCCATGAGGCTTTCGTGGGGAACGACTTTGCCGACGAGGCCCATCTCCTTTGCGCGCGCGGCGTTCACGCGCTCACCGATGAGGAGCAGCTCCATGGCGTTTTGCCAGCCCACTTTTTGGGGCATGCGGACGGCGCCCTGGATGGTTGGCACGCCGATTCGCACCTCGGGGAAGCCGAACTCGGCGCGCTCGCTGGCAATGACGAAATCGCAGGCGGCAACGAGCGTGCAGGCAAAGCCGAGGCAGTAGCCGTTGACGGCGGCGATGACGGGTTTCCAGACTTCGATGCCGCTTTCGAGGGAGTTCATGCTGGGGGTTTCCCAGTGAGTGGTGCCCGCCGGGCGCGCTGAATCGCGGAGGTCCGCGCCGGCGCTGAAGGCGCGGCCTGCGCCCGTCACGATTGCGGCCCACGCCTCGTCGTCTTCGCGGAGAGTGACCCAGGCAGCGTTGAGGTCCTCGCGCAGTTCACCGTTGATGGCGTTGAGCGCCTCGGGGCGGTTGTAGGTGATGGTGGCGACGTGGCCTTCTCGTTCGTAGAGCACTGTTCCGGGCATGGCTGGATCCTCCGAAAGATGGTGGGGGCAGTCTACTCGACTGGCGAATTCACGATTCGACTCGATTCTCGGCTCGCGATTCGCGGCTTGCGGTTTGCCCACCCCAGAACGGCTTCCTCGTGGCACACTGGAACCATTCGGAGCGCACCAGGAGGCAAGATGAACAAGCTGACGCCAGTGGAGGAGCAGGTCATCGTCCACAAGGGGACAGAGCGGCCGTTTACGGGCGAGTACAACGATTTCTTCGACGAGGGTACGTATGTGTGCCGCCGGTGCGAAGCGCCGCTCTATCTTTCGAACGACAAGTTCCATTCAGACTGCGGCTGGCCGAGCTTCGATCAGGAGGTGCCGGGCGCGGTGAAGAGGCTGCCGGACCCGGACGGGCACCGCGTTGAGATCGAGTGTATGGCCTGCGGCGGGCATCTGGGGCACGTTTTTCTGGGTGAACGGCTGACGCCAGCGAACACGCGGCACTGCGTAAACTCGCTTTCGATGAAGTTTGTGGCGGCGAAGTAAGCCGCCGCGGGAAAAGCGTGCCCAAACCCGGATGGGTCGTTTTGCCTCAGTAGGCAAAGAGATGCCCCGGCCGCGGTGGTTCTTCACCGGGCCGGGGCGTGTCAGCCAGGGCTGCGCCTTAAGCGCCGAGCCCTAGTGGACGTCTATGTGGCTGGTACCGCCGTCGCGGTCGCCTCTGCTGAACGGCGAAAAGCTCATGAGGAACAACAGTGACATCAGGATCCCGAGGGCGCCGACAACCATTAGGATGATGCCAACCGTCTCCACTTCTATGCCCGAGACGGTCGTCGAAACGGCGAAGGCCAAGATCGCGCCAACGGCGATTAAGAACAGGCTGATTCCCATAGCTGGCATTGTGTATGCCTCCTTTATGTTGGTAAGACAATATCTCGCCGCCCCGGTGATCCGTGTCACAACCGGCCCGATTGCACTAACAAAGGCGTTGCAGTGGATCCGTCTTTCCCGTGAACGATCGGTTGGCGTGGTCCTGACGTCCTCTTCGGCGGCCAGTTACACTCTCTCGATGGAAACGAGGCGGTCGCTCGCTTTCGCACTCGTCGCGAACACTCCTGCCGTGCTCGAAGCAATGCTCGCCGGACTCCATCCCGAAGCCCTCGCGCGCAGCGGGACGCATCACGAAGCCGGCGCCGTCACCGCGGACAACTTCGTCCATTAATGGGCGGTCCATGACCAGAACCACATCCGTCAGCTGACGAAGATGTTGAAGGCCCCGATCGAAGGGGCATCGGGAACATGCAGACGTTCAACGAGCCCATCCAGACGCTCTTCTTTACGCCGCTCGATGTAGGCCAGGGATACGCTGGCTGCAGATTCGAATCCGGGCGGCGCCGGCGTGGGGAAGGCTGAGTGCTCAAAATGCCGGCTGCGGTCATCGCCTTCGTCCTGATACTTGTCATGGTCGCATGCGACGGCGGTTCCACATCGTCCACGCCGACGGCAACGCCGACAGCGCCCGCCTCGGTCACGCCAGCGCACGGGGGCAGCGCCGCGAATCCCCAGGTGGCGCTCGAAAGGGTGGCCTCGGGATTTTCCAAGCCGCTCTACGTGGTTGAGCCGCCAGATGGCAGCGGGCGTCTCTTCGTGGTCGAGCAGAACGGCAAGATTCGAATCATCAAGGACGGCGCAATCGCCTCGCAGCCCTTCCTGGATGCAGGCCCGGTCATCACCAGCAGCGGCAACGAACAGGGCCTGCTCGGCCTCACTTTCCACCCAAAATTCAAGGAGAACGGCCGCTTCTTTATCACGTACACAGCCAAGAACGGCGACAACACGCTGGCGGAGTACCGCGTTTCAAGCGACCCGGCGAAGGCCGATGCGGCCTCCGCGAAGGTGCTCATCGCTATCCCCGATTTCGCTGCTAACCACAACGGCGGGATGGTTGCTTTCGGCCCGGATGGCTACCTCTATCTCTCCACGGGCGACGGCGGTCAAGGCGGCGACCCGAAAGCGAACGGCCAAAACAAAAATGTGCTCCTCGCCAAAATCCTTCGCATTGACGTCGATGGCAGCGCCCCATACGCCATTCCGCCAACCAACCCGTTCGCCAACGGCGGCGGCAAGTCCGAAGTCTGGGATTACGGCTTCCGCAACCCCTGGCGGTTCAGCTTCGATCGCCAAACCGGCGACCTCTGGATCGCCGACGTCGGACAGAACAAGTACGAAGAGGTGAACTTCGAACCAGCCGGCAGCAAGGGCGGCCTCAACTACGGCTGGAATACGATGGAAGGCACTCATTGCTATCAGCCTTCAGACGGCTGCAACCAGGCGGGTCTGACGTTGCCCGTCAATGACTACAGCCACGACGACGGGTGCTCGGTTACCGGCGGCTACGTTTACCGCGGCGCCAAAGAGCCCGCGCTAGCAGGCGCGTACTTCTTCACGGATTATTGCGACGGCGTCATCTGGGCGTTGAAACGGGATGCGGCGGGCAACTGGCAGCGCACCACGGCTCTTGATTCCAAGCTCGCCATCACTTCGTTCGGCGAGGACCAGGCGGGCGAAATTTACGCGGTGAGCCAGAAAGACGGGGCTATCTACCGGCTGCGAGCGAAGTAGCGCCCAGGCGCAGCGTGAATGAATCCGAATCCCGATCCTCGGTCCCGCCTCGAACCGAGAAAGCCAACTCTTTCGCCGACGGCGTATCATCTCGCGCTATGCCCAGTGAACGCATCCAGCGGCGCATCGACTCTTTCCTGGATGAAGCCGACGCAGCATCGACCACCGGCGATTGGTCCCCCGTGACCGAGAAGGCTCGCGCTGTGCTGGCCATCGACGCAGAGAACGAAGACGCGGGCAGCTTCCTGAAGATGGCCGAAGCGAACGGTGTCGGGACCACGGGGACGATATCCCAAACCATTTCCGAAGAAGCCTACGCCGCGCCGCCCCTCTCCGCCTCCTTCGCGGACGGGCGGTATGCCGTGCGACGCTTCCTGGGAGAGGGCGGGCGGAAACGCGTCTTCCTGGCCCACGACAGCCGTCTGGACCGCGAGGTCGCGTTCTGCGTGATCCGGGCCGAGGGATTGGACCTCACCGGCCGCCAGCGGGTGTTGCGCGAAGCCCAGACGGTAGCGCGGCTCGGCCAGCATCCAAACCTCGTCACCGTGCACGACATCGGCGAGGACGGCGGAAACCCCTATATCGTCCAGGAGTACATGGGCGGCGGCCACGTCGGGGCCCTGATCGCCACTGCCGCAGAGCATCGGCTGCCCCTCGAGCGCACACTGCAGGTGGCAAAGGATGTCTGCCGCGGACTGAGCTTCATCCACGCCGGCGGGATGGTGCATCGCGACCTCAAACCGGCGAACGTCTTCCTTTCGACGGACGGCGGAGCGCGCATCGGCGACTTCGGCCTCGCCGTCGCCCTCGACCGCTCGCGTCTCACCCAGCACGGCCTGATGCTCGGGACGGTGAGCTACATGCCGCCGGAGCAAGCGCTCGGCGGCGAGAGCACCCCGAAAGCAGACCTCTACTCGCTCGGCTGCATGCTCTACGAGATGGTCGCGGGCAGGCCGCCGTTCATCGGCGACGACCCAACAGCGGTCATCAGTCAACACCTCAACGTGCCGCCGGTCGCCCCGAACTGGGTCACCGAGCACTGCCCGCCTGCTCTTGAGGACGTCATCCTGCAGCTGCTGGCGAAGGTGTCCGCAGACCGGCCGACGACGCTGTGATCCATGGCGCAGCCGCCCGAGTCCTGCTGGCGAACGGCGAGGGCGAAGCCGCTCGCGCCGCTTTCCAGCGGATGCAGGAGGCCTCGCAACGCACCACCAACACGCGTGAAGTCGACGGGTTCAAGTTTGTCGCCTATGCGCTTGCATCCCTGGATACCGCGATCGTTGAACTGGCCGATGAAGCCTACCTGCGCGCTTGCTACCGTTTCTTCGAAGCGAGCAAGGCGATTCCGCTGCTTACCGCATTTGGCGGCTGCCCGCAGGTTATCTACGGGAATATCGCCCTCGCCCTCGACGAAGTTGCTGTCGCGGAGACGGCCTTCACCGGCAACCTGACTTGGGCGCAGCGCGAGGGGGCGGACATCATCGGCGGGCGCTGTCACCTCGGCCTCGCGGAGGTTGCAAGCCGGCACGGCCAGACGGGCGATGCGCTCCGCCATCTTGATGCCGCCGCCGCGCTTTTCCAGCAACACGGAGCCAAGCTCTTCCTGGAGCAGGCGATCGCCAAGAAGGTCGAACTCCAGGGCGTCGGCTCGCAGGACATGGGGTCGTCCATCGTCCTTGTCACCAACGCTGTCCAGGCGGAGCGGCCCGACCTTCGACCGCAGGCGGCGCCGGACGGCACGGTCACCCTCCTTTTCACCGACATCGAAAACTCCACGCCCCTCAACGAGCGCCTCGGCGACGCGCGCTACATGGAGCTGCTCCGCGCCCACAACGCCCTCATCGACGAGCAAGTACGCCTCCATGGCGGCCGTGTCGTGAAGACGATCGGTGACGGCTTCATGGTCGCCTTCGCGTCCGCCCGCCGTGGCCTGGAATGCGCCATCGCTATCCAACGGGAACTGACGGCTTCGCAGGACTTGGACGGCGTCCGCGTCCGCATTGGACTCCACACGGGCGAGATGGTGAAGCAGGGCGACGACTTCTTCGGCCGCCACGTGAACCTTGCGGCGCGTGTGGCGGCGGCGGCGCTGGGCGGCGAGATTGTTGTCTCGGACCTCGTGCGCGGCGTCGTCCAGGGCCAGGAGTTCGCTTTCGATGACCTCGGCGAGCGCCCCATGAAGGGCTTCGAGCAACCGCTCCGCATCTGGCAACTCCGCTGGGACTGCGACTCAGGCCCCCGTCATATGTCCGCCATCGAGATCGAGATCGACAAAGAGCGCCAGGCCCACGAAGTCGCCGGCATCACTGGCACGCCCTACTTCCAGGACCTCCGCGCCCAGCCGAAAGGGCTCAGGCAATCGAGGTCGACCTGAAGGGGCTCACCGGCAACCACCGCCTCTATCCGGTGTTGTGGGCGAACTGAATGCTCGTCACGAATTAAGCCGCGCCGCTCAGCTCGCCGATTGATATATCGGCAGTGGATAGAGTGGCGCGAAGATCTCGATCAACAGTTCATCGAGGTCCGGCGCCCAGCGCTCCCAGGTGCCCCGCGCGTACGCCGCTTCGGAGCTGCTGAGCGCGGTCTGCACCGCGTCATTGCTTTCGAAACTGTAGAACCCCAACGCCGTGCCAGCGGGGGTGAAGCCGCAACGGACCCGCACAATCCCGGGGATCGCAAACACGTCTCGCAGATGCACCTGCCGGAACCACGGCTCGAAGCGTTCGCGGACGCCAGGCTTCGGGCGCGCGCGCACCAGCAGGAAGGGCAGCGTGTCGTTCACTGCCCTTCATCGTGGATCAGCCGGAGCACGAGGTCGATTGCCGGTTCGAGTGGAAAGCGAGTGTCCACCACCACCACCGGCTCGGCAAAGGCTTGCCCACGAGTGCGCATCAACTCGTAGATCGCAACGTTAGCCTGCGAGAAGCCTGCTCGCGGCACGGCCAGCCGTTGGCGCACCGTCGCCTCGGGCGCAACGAGCCTCACGGCGACGAGATTCGCTCCGAGACGCTTGGCGAGCCGCAGAAAGCGCTTGCGGTCGCGCCGCGAAAGGTTAGTGGCGTCCAACAGCGCGTGCCGCCCCGATTGGAGAGCGGTGCGCGCCGAACGCTCGGCCTGCGCGAACACGGCGGCGCTTTCCTCGGAGGTGTAGGTTGGGGTTGGCGCGAGTTCGCGGCGAATGGCATCGCTCTCGACGTGTTCGAACGAAAGCTTCTTACCAAGCGCCAGGGCAAAAGTCGTTTTACCCGTCCCTGGCAGCCCGGAGAGCAGGATCAGGGCCGCTTTGCTAGACGTAAAATTGCCGCCAGTCATGTGCTGTGCTACTTTGCAGATGTTCACACGTAAGGCAAAGGAAGAACCAAGACAAGGTTGCTGACCCAAGAAAGCAAAGACGAACTGATCAAGACGTACGCCGTCCACGGGCAGGATACGGGCTCCCCTGAAGTGCAGGTGGCCATCCTCACCGAGCGGATCAAGTACCTGACCACTCACCTGAAGGCGCACAAGCATGACTACCACACGCGACGTGGCTTGCTCATGCTCGTTGGCCAACGGCGTCGCCAACTGCGGTATCTCAATAACCGCGACGTGAATCGGTATCGCGAACTGATCGCCCGGCTAGGCCTCCGCAAGTAGCGGGGGTCTTTCTGCATTCCGGAATCCAGCAACCGCCCCCCATCCATTAGCCTTTGCCACCATCCCCCAGTCAGCGGGATGGCCGAATCACCGTAGTCCGTGTGGAGTGAACACCCACTGAGGTATGCGTACCCGGACACAGGGCAAAGAACAGAGACACAGAGAGATAATGAACGAACCCAGGACTTACGAACTCGAAATTGGGGGCAAGACCCTCACCATCCAGCACGGCATCCTTGCACAGCAAGCCAACGGCGCCGTCACCGT